>CAKROW010000047.1 GCA_934373235.1 uncultured Blautia sp.
TCGTCAGGCTCGCCCATGGATACCCATACATCTGTGTAGATGATGTCCGCATCTTTTGTTCCTGCCTCCACATCCTCTGTGAGAGTGATGGTGGAACCTGCCTCTTCTGCCCACTGCTGACACTGTGCTACAAGCTCATCATTCGGGAAATATTTCTTATTGGTGCAGGCTACGAAATCAAGACCAAGCTTGGAGCATACAACCATCAGGGAGTTACCCATGTTGTAACGGGCATCGCCCATGTATACAAGCTTCAGGCCTTTCAGTTTGCCGAAATGCTCACGTACTGTCAGCATATCTGCAAGCATCTGTGTCGGATGATACTCGTTTGTCAGACCATTCCATACCGGTACACCTGCATGCTTCGCAAGCTCCTCAACAATATCCTGACCGAAGCCACGGTACTCGATTCCCTCATACATTCTTCCGAGAACTCTTGCAGTATCTGCGATGCTCTCCTTCTTTCCGATCTGGGAGCCTGTGGGATCAAGATAGGTAGAACCCATTCCCAGATCGTGAGCTGCCACTTCGAAGGAACAGCGTGTTCTTGTACTTGTTTTTTCAAAGATCAGGGCAATGTTCTTGCCTCTGTAATACTCATGAAGCTCTCCTGCTTTTTTCTTGGCCTTCAGGTCTGCTGCAAGGTTGATCATGTAAGTGATCTCTTCCGGTGTAAAGTCTTTCAGTGTCAGGAAATTTCTTCCTTTAAGATTCATAATATGTCCTCCTCACGGCCGCAGATTTATTTCTGCTCTGCCGGTTTATCTGTCATGATTTCCTTCAGGGATGTTGCCAGCCCTGCGATGCCCTGTATCTCGGACGGAATGATGATCTTCGTTGCCTTGCCGTCAGCAACCTTTGTAAGAGCCTCCAGGCTCTTCAGGGTAAGAACAGATTCATCTGCTCCTGCTTCCTTGATCATACGAAGTCCTTCTGCAGTTGCCTGCTGTACTTTAAGGACTGCCTGTGCCTGTCCTTCAGCCTCTTTGATCATACGCTCCTTCTGAGCCTCCGCATGAAGAATCGCCGCCTGCTTCTCAGCCTCAGCATCCAGGATAGCGGACTGTTTTTTACCCTCTGCAACAAGGATGGTGGAACGTTTCTCACCCTCTGCTTTCAGAATGGCTTCTCGTCTCTCACGCTCGGCCTTCATCTGCTTCTCCATGGCATCCTGGATGGCTGCCGGAGGAATGATGTTCTTAAGCTCCACACGGTTAACCTTGATTCCCCATGGATCTGTAGCCACATCAAGGGAAGCACGCATCTTGGTGTTGATAACCTCACGGGAGGTAAGTGTCTCATCCAGCTCCATATCACCGATGATGTTACGAAGTGTTGTAGCAGAAAGATTCTCGATAGCCATGATCGGATTCTCAACGCCATAAGCATACAGCTTGGGATCTGTGATCTGGAAAAATACAACTGTATCGATCTGCATGGTTACGTTATCCTTGGTGATCACCGGCTGTGGCGGAAAATCCACAACCTGCTCTTTAAGGTTCACTCTTCTTGCAACGCGCTCAATAAACGGAACCTTGAAATGAATTCCGGTTCCCCATGTTGCCTTGTACGCGCCCAGACGTTCCAGTACCACTGCATATGCCTGTGGTACGATCCGGATGCAGGAAGCCAGAACCCAGAGTACAAGAATGATGAGTACAAGTAAAACAATGATTCCACCCATAAGTTTAGCCCTCCTTAAGCCTCTCTTATTTCTTTTACGATCAGCTTCACTCCCTGGATCTCAAGGATCTCCACAACTGCATCCTCCGGAATCTTCACTCCGTCCTCAGCACTGCGGGCCATCCAGTCAATGTCGTTGATCTTTACCTGGCCGGTCTGTGCCAGGTTGTCAATAGGCTGCGTTACAACAGCCCTGGTTCCCAGAAGACTCTCTGCATTGGTTTTTTCCACGCCCTTGTTCATATAGCGTACTGCCAGAGGTCTGGTAAAGATCAGAAGCACTACAGAAATACCAAAAAACAGAAGTATCTGTACCATAACACTCATTCCCAGCCACGCTGCGATACATGCCACAAGAGCACCACCTGCAAACCAGACTGTGGTAAGTCCTACTGTGATAGCCTCAATGATCAGAAACACTGCCACGATCACCAGCCATATCAATGGTACTGCCATCAAAAACCCTCCTTCCGCTTATCCAGTTAAGGTTTATCTTCTCTGCCTTGACGCCTCATACATAAGGATCCCTGCTGCCATGGCAGCGTTGAGAGATTCCACCTTTCCGCACATGGGGATCCGGATCAGACAGTCTGCGGTTTCTGCCGCACTGTCAGTCAGGCCCCTGCCTTCATTTCCGATAAAGAAGGCAGTTCCGCCTCTGTAGTCCTCCCGGTCATAGGAGTTCTCACCTTTCAGATGAGCTGCAAAGGTACGGATTCCCCTGTCTGCAAGCTTCTTTTTCAATGATACCACATCTTCTACATATAGAAAAGGTATTCTGTAAATAGAACCCATAGTTGAACGGATGACCTTGGGATTTGTGATATCCACACATGTCTTTGTGAGAAGGACACCTTTTACACCTGCGCCTTCTCCTGTACGAAGGATAGTTCCTGCATTTCCGGGATCCTGCAGATCTTCAAGAACCATTACCAGAGGTGCGTCACCTCCCAGAACATCCTCCTCTGTCCACACAGGAAGTTTCAGAACTGTAAGGATTCCCTGGGGTGTTTTGGTATCACACATCTGACGGAAAACAGAATCCTTCACGATCTCGCAGAAAAATTTTTCTGCCCGTTCCATGATCTCTTTATCAGCAGAAAGTGACTGGGAAACATAAACCTCAGAAATCCAGTCTGCCGGTGCTTCCAGAAACATCTTTTTTCCTTCAGCCACAAAAAGTCCCTGTTCTCTTCTGACCTTTGCTTTCTGGTTAAGCTGAATGACATTTTTTACTCTTGCGTTAGATGCACTGGTAATCATCTCAAATCTCCATTCAAATCTTTATTTTTTCCTACTGCCATAACAGAGCAGCCTGTGGGGAGCGGCATATCCGGACGAATATCTACGTTTACTTCTTCGCCCATCTTAATACCGATCACATTGATATGATACTTTTCTCTCACATTCAGTTCCAGGAGGCTTTTTCCTACCCAGTTGTCCGGGATCACAAATTCTGCCATACTGAATTCCGAAGATAATTCAAAAATATCTATAAAACCTCTGGATATCAGATTCCTGGCAACACGAAGTCCCATTGCCTGTTCCGGATATATGATCTTATCTGCACCGATCTTTTCAAGGATCCTTCCGTGAAGATTGTTCATGCTTTTTGCAACCACAAACGGAACTCCCAGATCCTTGGCCTGCATGGTAGCGGAAATGCTTGCCTCCAGGTTTTCCGCTACTGCTATGATGGCAACATCCACGTTCTGGACTCCCAGTGATTTAAGTATTCCCGGCTCACACACATCTGCTTTCACAGCATAGGTGACTTTTTCTGATATCTCCTCGATATTTTCTTCTTTGTCATCAATAGCAAGGACATCACAGTCTGACTCTGCAAGTGTAACTGCAACAGTCATTCCGAACTGTCCAAGACCGATCACGGCAAAAGATTTATTTTCCATGTTTTTCTCCTGTTTATCCAATCATGATATCTTCCTCACCAAGATGTGTGGTACTTCCCGGTCTGTTGCGGACTTTTACCACAACAGCAGTTCCCAGAGTCAGCGGTCCGATACGTCCCAGATACATGGTAAGGATCACGATCCATTTACCTGCCACATTTAGCTGTGGCGTAAGCCCTCTGGAAAGCCCCACTGTAGCCACCGCTGATGTGATCTCATAGAGGATATCTGTCATATCCACCTGCGGCATAACCGCAGACAGAAGTACTGACATGGTAAAAAGGATCACCACACTGGTTCCTGCTACTACCATGGCAGAGCGAAGATAACTTTCCCGGATTTTTCTTCCGTAAACCTCCACATCCTTTTTTCCCTGAAGATATGACACAATGGAAAGGATCAGAACCGCAATGGTAGTAGTCTTTACGCCACCTGCTGTACCCATAGGTGAACCGCCTGTAAACATCCACAAAAGAGAAATGATCACTGTGGGTGTAGATAAGCATGACTGATCAATGGTAAAAAATCCCGCTGTACGTGTTGTCACAGACTGAAAAAAGGATGCCATGATCTTCACTCCCAGCGGTTTATCCGCCAGTGTACGCGGATTCCCCGATTCAAAAATAAATACCAGCAAGGCTCCTGCAAGCACCAGTATTCCTGTCATGGTAAGCACCAGCTTGCTCTGAAGCCGCAGTACCCTGAAAAATCTGGACGGGGAAAGTTCTTTTTTTATGAGCTTCCGGAACTTGTCCCAGAGATCCCACCATACAATGAACCCAAGTCCAGAAACAATGATCAGTCCCATTGTCGTAAAGTTCACCAGCGGATTGCCCACATATACAGCCAGGCTGGTTTCTCCAAAAAGGTCGATCCCTGCATTACAGAACGCGGACACAGCCAGAAAAACCGCATGGGTAAGTCCGCTCCTCCAGCCAAATTCCGGCACAAAGCAGAATGCATACAGAACAGCTCCCACGCTCTCTGCCAGAAATACGCATTTCACCACACTCTTCATCACAGGCACCACACCGCCCATCTCATCCAGGTTATAGGATTCCTTGATGATACGCCTGTTTTTCAGGGAAATTTTTCTTCGGAGGCTGATAAATATCATATTTGCCAGTGCGATCAGGCCGATGCCTCCGATCTGTATGAGACACAGTATGACACATTTCCCTGTCAGGCTCCACTGTGTTGCTGTGACAACAGTCACAAGCCCTGTGACACACACACTGGTTGCCGCTGTAAAAACAGCATCCGGGAAGCTGACAGCCTGCCCGGGTGCACTGCAAAACGGCAGCCACAAAATAAATCCGCCTACAAAAATCACCCCCGCAAAGCCGAGGGCAATTATTTGTGACGTATTCAGTTTATGCAATCCGTCTGAAACTCTTTTTAAGATCATAAATTATTTTCTGTAGTTGTGAGAAAGAGAATTGCAGACCTCCCACATGTATGGGTCAACGTTCTTCTGCATTGCAAGAGCCTCATTGATATCAAAATCAACAAACTCACCGTGACGATAACCAACTACACGGCTGCGCTTTCCTGCAACAAGAAGGTCAACTGCAAGAGCACCCATCATGGACGCATATACGCGGTCTTTACATGTAGGGCTTCCACCACGCTGCATGTGACCGAGGATAGTTGCACGTGTCTCAATACCTGTTGCAGCCTCGATACGTTTTGCCATTGCCTCTGAATGACCGATACCCTCTGCATTTACGATGATGTGATGTTTCTTGCCTTTCTTACGGCTCTCAACGATATTGTCGATAAGCTTCTGCTCGTCATAGTCATATTTCTCAGGAATCAGGACATCCTCAGCACCATTGGCGATACCGCACCATACAGCAAGGTATCCTGCATTACGTCCCATAACCTCGATGATACTGCATCTCTCATGGGATGTAGATGTATCACGTACCTTGTCAATTGCCTCCATAGCTGTGTTTACAGCAGTATCGAAACCGATAGTATACTCGGTACATGCGATATCAAGGTCGATAGTTCCCGGAAGTCCGATAGTATTGATTCCAAGGTTTGCAAGCTTCTGAGCACCTGCAAAGGAACCATCTCCGCCGATAACAACAAGGCCGTCGATTCCGTGCTTTCTGCAGATCTCTGCTGCCTGCTGCTGTCCTTCCTCAGTTCTCATCTCTGCACATCTTGCAGTGTAAAGAATTGTTCCACCCCTCTCAATCGTATCGGAAACATCTCTTGCTGTCAGATCTCTGATCTCTTCATTTAAAAGACCGCTGTATCCCTTATAGATTCCCTTTACTTTCAGTCCGCTGCTTAATCCTCTTCTGACAACAGCACGAGTTGCAGCATTCATTCCAGGTGCATCGCCACCGCTGGTAAGAACACCAATCGTCTTGATTTTCTTCTCTGCCATATTGTTATCCTCCATCTTATGAAACAACCTATTGTAATACACATATTCGGGTAATAGTTTATAGCATTTTTCTCAGTTTTTCAATACTTTAAGCAAGTAAATCGCATTTTATGTCAGAACTTTTTAATCGCTCTTTCTACAATTTTTACATTACCTGTCCCATATTTCTCCCTCATGGATGCCAGCCAGTTTTCTTCCGGCTTCACCTTGTATAAAGGCGGGAGCTTTTTCATTGCCTTTACATCGCGGAGAAATACCACTACAGCATCCCCGCCGGGTGATGCTGTGAGATCCTTCATAAGTTCCGCACTTCTGAGTGTATACTCCTCCATGTTTTCAAACTGGATCCACAACTCCTTCGGAACATCGTCAAAGGAACGGACTTTCTCCAGGATCAGTTTGCTTGGTTTGTCATCCTCCGCAGACACACGCCCCTGGATAAATATTTTGTTATCCTCTTCCAGGTATTTCTGGCTTTTTTCGTAATCCCTGGGAAAAACAACCACTTCCACAGTTCCCACAAGGTCTTCCAGGGTAATAAATGCCATCACTTTGTTATTCTTTGTATATTTGACAGTTTTATCCACGATCATACCGCCTACGATCACCTTCTGGCCGTCAACTACACGGGGGCGGCCTGTTTCCTCATCAGGCTGGAAATCTGAGGTTCTGGATGAAATGATCTTTCCCATCATATTCTGATATTCTTCCAGAGGATGTCCGCTTAAGTATATCCCAAGAACATCTTTTTCAAACCCCAGTATCACATCTGCGGGATATTCTGCCAGTGCAGGCATACGGATCTCAAACTCTTTTTTGTCCTCCTCGGATACAATATCAAAAAGACTTAATTGTCCTGCCATGGTGTGTTTTTTGTCCTGATTGACGCTGTCCAGTATCCGGGAATACACGGTCATTTTCTGATGGCGGTTTCCCTCCAGACAGTCAACTGCTCCGGCTTTGATAAGATTTTCCACCACACGTTTGTTGATCTGTCCGATATTCCGCTCAATAAAATTCTTGAAAGAATTATACTCTCCGTGTTCCTCACGTTCCCGTACGATCGCTTCGATCACAGGACGGCCGATACTTTTGATGGCAGATAATGCATAACGGATAGAACCATTATCCACAGAAAACCCATAGGTTCCCCTGTTGATATCTGGAGGCAGTATCCCGATCCCCATCTGCCTGCACACGGAAATATACTCTGCAACCTTGTTTGGCATTTCCACTACGGAGGTCATAAGTGCTGCCATAAATTCCACCGGATAATAATACTTCAGATAAGCAGTCTGATAGGAAACCACTGCATATGCTGCTGCATGGGATTTGTTAAAAGCATATTTGGCAAAATCGGTCATCTCATCATAGATCTTGTTTGCGATCTCCTCGGAAATTCCCTTTGCAATACAGCCCGGAACACCTTCTGCCTCATTTCCGTAGACAAAGTTCTGGCGCTCCTTTGCCATGACAGAAGCTTTTTTCTTGGACATGGCACGGCGCACCAGGTCACTTCGTCCAAGGGTGTAACCTGCAAGATCGCGGACGATCTGCATAACCTGCTCCTGATAGACAATACAGCCGTAGGTAGGCTTCAGGATAGGCTCCATCTGCGGGCAGTCATAGCGTATGGTATCCGGACGGTTTTTGCCCCGGATATACTGTGGGATAAAATCCATAGGACCAGGTCTGTAAAGGGAGATACCTGCGATCACATCCTCCAGGCTCTGTGGCTTCAGCTCTTTCATGAAATTTTTCATTCCCGCACTCTCAAGCTGGAACACACCCTCGGAATGTCCGGTTCCCAGAGAATCCAGAACCTTTTTGTCATTATAGTCAATTTTCTGCATATCAAGGACTGTGCCTGTTCCCTCACGTACAAGCTTCACTGCATTCTGGATAACTGTCAGGGTACGAAGTCCAAGGAAATCCATTTTCAGAAGTCCCAGCTCTTCCAGGGTTGTCATGGTAAACTGTGTGACAATGGAACCATCCTGTGCCCTGGAAAGAGGCACATATTCTGATACATCCTTCTGGCTGATAACAACACCTGCCGCATGCATGGAGGTATGTCTGGGAAGTCCTTCAAGACGTTTCGCCATATCAATAAGCTTATGGATATCCTCCTGTTCCTGGTATGCTTTGCGAAGCTCCGGGTTCATTTCCAGGGCTTTACTAATGGTAATATTAAGCTCCTGGGGGATCATCTTGGCAATAGTGTCCACCTGAGCATAGGGCATATCCAGAACACGCCCCACATCGCGGATAACACCTCTTGCAGCCAGGGTACCGAAGGTGACGATCTGGACCACACAGTCATCTCCGTATTTACGTCTTACATAATCAATAACTTCCTGTCGTCTCTCGAAACAGAAATCAACATCAATATCCGGCATGGAGACTCGCTCCGGATTAAGGAAACGCTCAAAAAGAAGATCATAGCGGATAGGATCAAGCTGGGTGATCCCCAATGTGTAGGCTACAAGGCTTCCTGCTGCAGAACCACGTCCCGGGCCAACCATGATATCATTGTCTCTGGCATATTTGATGAAATCCCAGACAATCAGGAAATAATCCACATATCCCATATTTTTGATAGTGGAAAGTTCATATTCCAGACGTTCCCTGAGCTCAGACGTAACCGGATGATACCTCTCTTCCAGACCTTCATGACAAAGTTTGTTCAGATACTCCCAGGAGGTAAGTCCGTCAGGAACATCGTATTTCGGAAGCTTGGTGACACCAAATTCAATCTCTACATGGCATCTCTCTGCGATCTTGTGAGTATTTTCCAGTGCTTCAAGAGCATAGGGAAAAAGTCTGGCCATTTCTTCCGGTGATTTTACATAGTACTGGCCGCCTTCATAGCGCATCCTGTCCTCATCTGCCAGTTTCCTGCCGGTCTGAAGGCACAGAAGGATATCATGCGGCTCTGCATCCTCGGCCATGGTATAATGCACATCATTGGTAGCTACCAGGTCGATCCCTGTCTCCTGGTGCATACGGAGAAGCTGCTGATTTACAGTCTGCTGTTCCGGGATCCCGTGATCCTGAAGCTCCAGGAAAAAATTCCCTTTTCCGAAAATATCCCGGTAGCGCAGTGCAGCGGTCTTTGCATCCTCGTACATACCCCGTGTGAGGTATCTTGCCACCTCTCCTGCCAGGCAGGCACTTAATGCAATGATTCCCTCGTGATATTTTTCCAGAAGCTCCATGTCAACTCTGGGCTTATAATAAAAGCCCTCCACAAATCCCTTGGAAACGATCTTCATAAGATTATTGTAGCCCTGATTATTCTCCGCAAGGAGTACCAGATGATAGTAACGGTCATCACCGCTTCCCACTTCTCTGTCAAATCTGGAACCTGGTGCCACATAGACCTCACAGCCAAGGATGGGATTGATGCCGGCCTCCCTGGCAGCTCTGTAAAAATCAATAACACCGTACATAACTCCGTGATCTGTGATCGCAGCACTGTCCATGCCAAGTTCCTTCACTCTTGCCACATATTCTTTTATCTTGTTGGAGCCGTCCAGAAGACTGTACTCCGTATGGACGTGAAGATGTGTAAACTCCAAAATACCCCTCCTATCTGAATACTGCCGGTTCTCAGAATATTTCTGAAACCGGCAGCCAACTGATCCTGTACTCTTATTTTTTGTAGATACGTTTATCCCTGATCTCTACCTTGCCTTCTTTCATAAGGTGTCCTACCGCACGTTTAAATGCGTTTTTGCTGAGACCAAATTCTCTTTTGATAACCTCCGGAGATACCCGGTCATCAAAGGGAAGAACTCCCGCAAACTCTTCGATAACACTGAGGACATTTTCCGCATCTTCATTGATCTGAAGATATGCCTTCTGGCGGTCGCTGACATTCAGCTTGCCGTCTTCCTTCACCTCTGTGACACGAAGTGTGAGAACCTTGCCAGGTCTGTATTTGCCGGATGCCTCTCTTGCCGGGATCAGTGCTGAATATCTGTCATCTACTGCCACGAACACACCAAAGTTATTGCTGATCTCATAGACACGACCCTTAACCTCATCTCCGATCACATAAGGAGATCTCTGTGAAAGATAATGGTATACCTTCATGGTCGCACAAAGCCTGCTGCTCTTGTCAACATAAAGGGCAACAAGACATTCATCTCCCTCACGTACACGTACAGTCTGCTCATGATACGGAAGAAGAAGATCCTTCTCAAGTCCCCAGTCAAGAAAAGCTCCGATCCTTGTGACCTGTTTAACCTTGAGAACTGCTGTCTCCCCTACTGTTACCATCGGCTCTCTTGTGGTTGCGATCATGCGGTCCTGGGAATCTTTATAAATAAAAACCTCCAGTTGATCTCCCACTTTGGTTCCTGCCGGTACCTGCTTGGCAGGAAGAAGCACGCGGTCTGTCTGGGGCGCATTCTGATCTTCGCCCAGATATATTCCGAAGTCTACAGTTTTTACAACTGTAAGTGTCTGTTTTTTACCTAATTCAATCATACTTACTCCTGTTCATCTATCTGTGATCATATATTTTCTGGTTTTTAGCGTTCACATTATATCATAAACCCCAGATTATAGGAAGAGAAAAGCTGATATTCGCAATCCGTCAAAAACGGCACCGGAAATTTCTTTCCAATGCCGCCTTTTCTCCACAGTTCTCTATTAATTTTTCTCGATAGGAAGCGGATTCTTAAGCTTGATGACAAAAAGTACGATCAGCATAAGAACAATTCCTGCCGGAAGTGCTATCCAGGCTGTTTTTACAAAGCCTGCGATAATGTATGTCACAAAGGAAACCGCAGCAGCCACAACTGCATACGGAAGCTGTGTGGATACATGGGTCACATGGTCGCACTGTGCTCCTGCCGAAGCCATGATCGTTGTATCGGAAATCGGTGAGCAGTGGTCTCCACATACAGCACCTGCCATACATGCGGACATGGAAATGATCATCATCTCAGGACTTGATTTCTCAAATACTGCTACAACGATAGGGATCAGGATACCGAAGGTTCCCCATGAAGTACCTGTGGCAAAAGCAAGTCCACATCCAACCAGGAAAATGATCGCCGGAAGGATAACCTCGATTCCACCTGCAACAGATTTCATGCTCTCCTCAACAAATACCGCAGCACCAAGGCTGTCTGTCATAGCTTTCAGAGTCCATGCAAAAGTCAGGATCATGATAGCCGGTACCATTGCCTTGAATCCCTCCGGGATGCAGTCCATGCACTCTCTGAAGTTGGCAACTCTGCGCACCATGTAGAAGATAATAGTGATCACAAGACCGAAAGCACTTCCCATTGTAAGGCCAAGGGATGCATCACTCTGTGAAAAAGCTGTAACAAAATCAGTGCCGCTGAAAAATCCACCTGTATAGATCATACTGATAACACAGCAGATAACCAGCGCAACAATAGGAACTACCAGATCCATAACCTTGCCTCTTGGATTAACTGTATCCTCAGAGGTTGCATTTGCGTAAGGTCTTGCCTCTGTTGTAAAAAGATCTCCGTTAAGAGCATTGATCTCATGTGTTTTCATAGCTCCGAACTCAGTTTTCATCAGTACCATTCCAACCATCATGACAATGGTAAGGATCGCATAGAAGTTATAGGGAATAGTGCGGACAAAAATAGCAAGTCCATCCTGTCCTTCAACAAATCCGCTGACTGCTGCCGCCCATGAGGAGATCGGTGCGATGATACAGACCGGTGCTGCTGTTGCATCGATCAGATACGCAAATTTGGCTCTGGATACATGATGGCGGTCTGTTACAGGACGCATAACGCTTCCCACTGTCAGGCAGTTAAAATAGTCATCAATAAAGATCAGGATACCAAGTATGATAGCTGCAAGCTCCGCACCTACTCTTGTATGGATCCTCTTACTTGCCCAGCGTCCGAATGCTGCGGAACCGCCGGCCTTGTTCATCATGCACACAACTGATCCAAGGATTACAAGGAAGATCAGGATACCGACATTATAGCTGTCAGCAAGTACACTGATGATTCCGTCCTCAAAAATATGTGTGACAGTTCCCTCAAAGGAAAATCCGGAATAAAGAAGTCCACCCATGAGGATTCCCAGAAACAGAGAGCTGTAAACCTCTTTTGTGATCAGCGCAAGGACGATCGCCACAAGTGGTGGCAACAAAGCCCATATGGTTGCATACAGCGCAGGTTTTGCAGCCTCCTCTGCTTCAGCAGCAAGAACAGTCACTGGACTGGCCATTGCCGCCATGAAGACCATTGCCAGAACCGGCAATGCTTTTCCTGTTTTTTTGGTCATTTTTTCTACCCCTTCCCATAGGACAAAAAAACGGAGGCTGTCCTTCTGAGAACACCTCCGGGTCAAATCTGATTCAACTGCTTATGATAGCGCTCCACATCTGTGACAGTACGACGCATATTCTGCGGCGTCCCAGCACCCTGCGTCCGGTCCGTCAGAGCACTTCGGCGGAGATTCCTTTCTCATGGACAGCCTGCCGGGGCCATACATCCATGATACTCATAAGATCCGCACCTCTATCTTTTATCCCTGCTGTCCGGCAGTCCGCTATTCCTGATGGAATCGCGCACCTCACCGGTCAGCCTGTATTTTTTATGTTTATACTGTAACAGCTTCTGTGGGAAATAGCAAGCTATTTCTGGTTATTCTCAGTGTTCTTTCAGTTTCTCAAGAATAAGCACTGCTTTTCCATCCATATCTGCCTCTGTTCCAGGTTCATAGATCTCATCTGTGAGAAGATCTTTCCGTCTGTCTTTTACTTTAAATTTAACATTTCCGGAATTATGGTTCAGGATAAACTGGATGCTTGTCTCACCACGGAACCGTTCTGTTACCTCCACCCCGTCCGGTGTTTCAAGAACCGGATAAATCTCTTTTTCCTCCAGTCTCTCTTTCAGGAACTGCCTGTAAAATTCCAGGGAAGACCTTGTCCCCATATAATAAGCTTTTCCTTTTCCGAAAACGTTTTCTGTAAGCACCGGAGTTCCCGCATAGAAATCATCCTGATATTCTGCCAGTGACCTTGCCCCCTCCAGATGCATCAGATCACAGAGAAGCCCTGCCGAGTATTCTTTGTTCTTATATCGGAAGTGGTTCACGCAGTCTGAAGGAAGTGCATCGGACTCCTCCACCCAGATTCCCAGGATATCTCTCAGCTTACCCGGATAACCGCCTGTAATGACCAGATCATGTTCATCCACAATACCGCTGAAAAATGTGGTGATAAAGGTTCCTCCGTTTTTTACAAAGCTTCTCACTTTTTCATCGAATCCTGTCTTTGTCATATAGAGAAGAGGTGCTGCCACAACCTCATATTTCTCCAGATCATCATCCACGCCAATGATATCCACAGAATAATTCTGTTCTTCAAGTGCCCTGTAATAAAGAAACACCTCGTCCAGATATTTCATGTCACAGCTTGGGCCTGCGGAATACTCCACTGCCCACCAGTTATCCCAGTCAACAAGAAGTGCTACCTTTGCCCTGCATCTTGCCCCAAGTGTGCGGTCTCCAAGCATTTTCAGTTCTTTTCCCATCCGGGCGATCTCGCGGAAAACTCTTGTATTCTCAGTTCCCACATGATCGATCACTGCACCGTGAAATTTTTCGCAGGCACCAATACTTCTCCTCATCTGGAAAAACATCACGGTATCTGCTCCGTGTGCCATTGCCTGATAGCTCCACAGGCGCATCACTCCCGGACGTTTCAACGCATTGTAGGGCAGCCAGTTGGTAACACTTGGAGTCTGTTCCATAAGTGCAAACGGCTGTCCGCCTTTGATACCTCTCATAAGATCATGGTTCATTGCCATTCTGGAATAGGGATCTTCATTTGCAGGGTAGTTGTCCCAAGAAATAAAGTCCATATATTTCGCCCATTTCTGATAATCCAGCGGCTTATAAAATCCCATAAGGTTTGTGGTGATCTTTGTATCCGGATCAAATTTACGGATGGCATTGTATTCCCCTTCAAAACATTTCAGCATACTGTCTGAATTAAACCGTCTGTAGTCCAGGGAAATACCCTGAAATGTGGTTCTGTTTTCTGCAAAATGCTCACTTAAAAGATTGGGAAGCACGATCTCGTCCCAGTCATAGAATGTATGTCCCCAGAACGCAGTATCCCAGACGCGGTTCAGCTCCTCAAGTGTTCCGTACTTCTCTTTCAGCCATACACGGAATTCTTTCTCACAGTTTTCGCAGTAACACTCACCGCCAAACTCATTATTGATATGCCATCCCACGATACAGTTTCTTTTTCCGTAGCGCTGAGCCAGTTTTTCTGCCAGAGCCACGGAATATTTCTGAAATGCAGGGCTGTTGGGGCAGGAATTATGTCTGCTTCCGAATTTACGCTTCATGCCATTAAACTCAGTACGCAGGATATCCGGATGACGTTTTGCCATCCATGCGGGATGTGCCCCTGTTGATGTGGCAAGGCAGACTTTCAGGCCGTTTTTTTCCACAAGATCCATGATCTTATCCAGTCTGGAAAAATCATATACATCCTCAGATGGCTGCAGACTTGCCCACGAAAAAACATTAAGTGTGACAATGTCGATCCCTGCCAGTTTAAAGAGGCGCATATCGTCCTCCCATATTTCCTCCGGCCACTGCTCCGGATTATAGTCTCCGCCGTAAAGTACCTTGCTGATCCTTGAATCTCCTATCATCTAAAATTCCTCCAGTCCTCAGGTACCCCGGCAGAACACCCGATCATCAGTCTTTATGAATCTGTCCGTAATAAGCATTTGCTCCATGTTTTCTGTAGTAATGCTTATCCTGTAACTCCTGGGGTGCAGGTTTTACCTGCGGGTTGATCAGCTCGCATCTGGAAGCCATCTTGGCAACTTCCTCCAGCACAACTGCATTATGTACTGCCTCGTGGGCATCCTTTCCCCAGGTGAACGGGCCATGGTTTTTGCACAGTACTGCCGGTACTGCCTCATAATCCTTATCTTTAAAATAATCTGCAATGAGGATCCCTGTATTCTTCTCATATGCTTCGTCGATCTCTTCTTTTGTCAGGTTGCGTACACATGGAACTTCTCCGTAGATATAGTCCGCATGGGTAGTTCCGTAACACGGGATTCCACGTCCTGCCTGTGCCCAGCTTGTAGCCCAGGATGAATGTGTATGTACGATCCCGCCGATCTTTGGAAATGCATTGTAAAGGACCACATGGGTAGCTGTGTCAGAAGACGGATTATATTCACCTTCCACCTTGTTACCCTCAAGATCCACCACTACCATATCTTCCGGTCTGAGTTTATCGTAATCTACTCCACTTGGTTTGATGACAAACAGACCTTTTTCTCTGTCGATACCGCTGACATTGCCCCATGTAAAAGTAACAAGCCCGTACTTCGGCAGATCCATATTTGCTCTGTAAACTTCCTCTTTTAATTTCTCCAGCATGACTGTTCCTCCCTTTAATAAACGCTTTGGTTTCCCCTGCAGCTTTTTATGGCTTCAATTATATCACTTGTCTGCACATACAGCCAGATTGTCTGTAAATTCCACCACTGCATAGGGATGTCCGTCCTCACCGTTAAGGAGAACTGTTACTTTTCCATTGTCAGATGCGATCTCCGGAATGATCACATCATCCAGTCTTGCCTGTTTTTTATACTCTGCGCGAAGCTGCTGTACTTTATATCCCTCCGGCAGATAATCTGCTGCCATACGGATATACTGACAGTTGTTCACATGATGATTGGTATCAAGATGGTGCTTCTGCACAGTAAATGCCGGCTGTTTCACACAGTCCCCGGGAAGTGCGATCTTACGTGGTGCATAATCCATCTCCATTTTTTCATCCAGGATATAGGGATCTGTATCCCGTGCGGTCAGCTTCTCCGGATGCCCGGTCTCTGTATTGACCTGTGACCAGTAGGAGTTGGCCCATGCCAGACGTTCCCCGTCCATAGTCTCCATAACAAAATTTCTCATTCCAATAAAACCGCGGAATCCATAAGGCATGGTGGTTATCCTGATCTTTTCCCCAAGCTCCGGATGCCGTTTAAAAACCACCTGCCATGCAGAAAGAAGCCATGCTCTCTTCCACTCTTTCAGGACTTTCATTCCCACACCTATATCTTCAGACTGAAAAGTACAGCAGTCCTGAAAATAATCCAGAATACCCGGGAGTGTCAGACATCCGTCCTCTCCGATCTCGCTGAACCTTACACGGTCTTCAATAGTATAACTCATATGATACGGTCTCCTTTCAAATGTCATATATTATATAAACACTGATATATCTGTAATCTTCCGGAGAACATTGTATCATGATGTATGGCTGTCCGCATATTATTTTTTACTTGGATGGAAACTTCAGAGAAACCTGCAAAGAAAAAAGCACCTCTCATTCGAGGTGCTTAAGCAGGGCTACAAGGATTCGAACCTTGAACTGACGGAGTCAGAGTCCGTTGCCTTACCGTTTGGCGATAGCCCTAAGTGTTTGTGTGTTGCTCGCTTATCGCTTGCGACGAATGATAGTATATAACAGGTTTCCAAAAAATGCAACCCCTTTTTTCAAATTTTTTTGATTTTTTTAATTATTTTTTCAGGAGGTGCCGGAAAGCCTGATTTTATGCGGCCTTCCGGCATTTACAACGATTCGGACTGATCGTAAATCAGGGGTGCTTATCTGTATTCATAATCCGCTTCGCTGCCTGTCTGGTTCTGTTAATTTTTTATTTTCTGCAATTTATATGTTCATCTCTGTCTGACAGCAGATATCTTCCACGGATTTTCCTGCATAGATTTCATATTTACCCTGTTCTGTGACGAAATCATGGCAGTTCTCATCATAATATGTAAATGCAGATTTATCCAGGGAGATTTCCACAGTCCTGGTTTCGCCTGGTTTCAGGTCAACCTTCGCAAAACCTCTCAGCTCTTTTGCTGCACGCTCTACTTTGGAATCTTTTTTGCCTACATAAATCTCTACGATTTCCTTACCTGCCATCTTTCCTGTATTGGTTACATCCACCAGAACAGTAACAGCAGGATAATTTCCCTTAAGCTTCATGCTCCCATAGGCAAAATCTGTATAAGAAAGTCCATAGCCAAACGGGAAAAGAACCTGTTTTTTCTCAGTATCGTAGTAACGGTAGCCCACAAAAATACCCTCGGAATATTTCACAGTCTCTTTTTCTGCAAACTCTCCAATGCAGTGAGCGGAACAATCTGTATGTTTTACAGGGAATGTCTCCGGCAGCTTTCCTGAAGGATTCACTTTTCCAAAAAGTACCTCTGCAAGAGCTGTTCCACCTTCCATTCCCGCATACCAGTGCCATACCAGTGTTTTTGCCTCACTGATCCACGGCATTTCTACCGGCGAACCTGAAACCATGACAACCACTGTATCCGGACGGATCTTCAGAAGCTCTTCGATCAGCTCATCCTGTCTGTATGGAAGCTTCATGCTGTCTCTGTCCTGACCTTCCAGATCCTGCATATGATTCTGGCCGCCCACAAAGATCACAGTATCAAAACTTTCATCTGATGCAAGTCTTAATGCTTCTTCACGAAGAAAATCCTGTCTCTTTTTCAGTGTCTCGCTGGCTGCTGCCGCCTCTTTTGTGCTTCCGCCGCCGTTTTCCAGACTGTCAGCCTGCCAGTTCACATCAGGATTATTGTTTTCAAGATCATCAGCCACATAGCCTTCTGTGTAAACTACTTCCGCATTTCCACCCAGAAGCTTTTTGATACCCATAAGCGGTGAGATCTCATACAGTGCCTTGATCTCCGCACTTCCACCACCATTGGAATGGATCCTGTCTCCGTTATCACCGATCACAAGAACTTTTTTTACTGTCTTCTGGTCCAAAGGAAGGCGTTTCTCCTGATTCTTCAGAAGAACAACCGATTCTCTTGCCGCATCCAGTACACAGGCTCTGTGCTCCGGTGTATTGTAGCAGCCGGGAAGTCTTTCTTCCCCACCCAGCTTGTGGAGCCTGAAAAGCATGCGCAGGATGTTCCGTACTTTTTCATCCAGAAGCTCCTCGCTGATCTCTCCTGCTTCCACGGCTTTTTTCAGTGGCTCTGCCATAAAATATTCATCAAAATTGTCAGTAACTGACATTTCAATATCCAGGCCACCTTCAGCCACTTCCTTTGTGTTATGCACAGCTCCCCAGTCAGATACAGCTACTCCGTCAAATCCCCATTTGTCCCTCAGGATATCTTTAAGAAGCTCACTGTTTTCACAGCAGTGTTTCTTTTTGTAAAGATTATACGCTCCCATGATGGACAGGGAACCGCCCTCTTTTACAGTCTTCTCAAAGGCAGGAATATAGATTTCCCAGAGTGCTCTCTCACTGACTTCCACATCTACCCATAATCTCTCAGTTTCCTGATTGTTCAGTGCAAAATGTTTTACACAGGCTGCAGTATCTGCTGTCTGGATCCCTTTGATCAGAGGTACTGCCAGTTCCCCTGTCAGATACGGATCTTCACTCATATACTCAAAATTTCTTCCGCACAGAGGGCTTCTCTTGATATTGATCCCCGGGGCAAGGATCATATCCTTGCCTCTTCCCCGGGCTTCTTCCCCCAGAACCTTTCCTGCTGCCTCTGCGATCTCACGGTTCCATGTGGCTGCAATGGCACTGTTGCTGGTAAGATATGTAACATAATCATCATTATTACCTACTGCCACCCAGTGTGCGTTATCAAATTCGTTTCTCACACCCATAGGACCGTCGGACATGGTAACTGCCGGGATTCCCAGACGTTCCACCCCCTTTGTCCGGAACAGTCCGTCTCCGTGGATCATGCCGATCTTTTCATCCAGAGTAAGCTCTGACACCAGCTCTTCTATCTTTTTCTCAAAATTCTCCATCTTTCCTCCTGATATCAGCACCTTATTTAAGTGCACAGATAAACTCTCCGCCTTTGGAAAGGGCTACTTTGCAGTCCTCTCCGTCCATTGTGAAATCAGCTCCTGAAACACCTTTTACAGTTTCGTTTTTCAGCACGATGGTGCATGGCTTGGAAGCTTCCACTTTTACAGTGATAGTGTTTCCGCTCTTTAATACAGATACTTTTGTCTCTGCCTTCTGATCCATGGAATAGACAACAGTCTCTGCCTGTTTTCCGTCAGTCAGCTCATATGCTGTCACTGTTACATCCTGTGCATAATCATAATCCGGTTTTGTATTTACGGCACCTGTTGCGATCAGGCTGTTCTCTCTTACAAATACAGGAATAGTCAGATAATCGCAGTCCTCTTTGTACCATTTTCCGCCCTGTTTCTTTTCTCCTGTAAGGTAATGTGTCCAGGTTCCTTCCGGAAGATAATAAACAGCCTTGTTCTCATCGTTGAAGATCGGTGCAACCAGAAGCGAATCACCAAACATATACTGCTTGTCAAGGTAAGCACAGTTCAGGTCATCGGTAAACTCCATAACCATGCTCCGCATCACAGGCACACCAGTCTGAGATGTATAAATGGAGTTTCTGTACAGGTATGGCATCAGCTCCGCTTTGATCTGTGTAAATCGTCTGACAACATCTACCGCCTCATCGTCATATGCCCACGGTACACGGTAGGATGTGCTTCCGTGAAGTCTTGAGTGAGAAGACATCAGGCCAAAAGCAGCCCATCGTTTGTATACATCTGCTGTGGAAGTATTTTCAAATCCGCCGATATCGTGGCTCCAGTATCCAAAACCTGACATTGTAAGGGAAAGTCCTCCACGAAGGCTTTCTTCCATAGATACATAATCAGACCAGCAGTCACCGCCCCAGTGTACCGGGAATTTCTGTCCGCCCACAGTTGCGGAACGGGCAAAAAGAACTGCCTCTCCTTTTCCTCTTTTCTTCTCAAGAAGCTCATATACACATTTATTGTATAAATAAGTATAGAAGTTATGCATCTTCTGCGGGTCTGAACCATCTGCGTAAACACAGTTCTCCGGAATTCTCTCTCCAAAGTCGGTTTTAAAGCAGTCAACTCCCATATCAAGAAGAGCTTCAAGCTTTTCCTGATACCAGTTCCACGCCTCTTTGTTTGTAAAGTCAACAAGAGCCATTCCCGGCTGCCACATATCCCACTGCCATACATCGCCGTTAGGACGTTTGATAAAATATCCCTTCTCAACGCCTTCTCTGAACAGTGCAGATTCCTGTCCGATATAGGGATTGATCCATACACAGATATTCAGTCCCTTATCTTTGATACGTTTTAACATTCCCTCCGGATCCGGGAATACACGGCTGTCCCAGATAAAATCTGACCAGTGGAATTCCTTCATCCAGAAGCAGTCAAAGTGGAATACACGCAGGCCGATGCCTCTCTCCTGCATACCATCAATAAAGCTCATAACTGTCTCTTCGTCATAGTTTGTTGTGAATGAAGTGGAAAGCCACAGGCCGTATGTCCACGGTGCAGGAAGTGACGGTTTGCCAGTAAGGTCTGTATAACGCATAAGAACTTCTTTCATGGAAGGTCCGTTGATCACGAAATAATCCAGAGTTTCACCTGGTACGGAAAACTCTACTTTTGCCACCTGCTCTGTGGCAACCTCAAAGGATACTTTTTCCGGATGGTTTACAAACACACCGTATCCTTTATCAGTCAGGTAAAACGGGATATTCTTGTAGGACTGGTCTGTGCTTGTTCCACCGTCCTCATTCCAGATATCAATGGACTGTCCATTTTTTACAAAAGCACCAAAACGCTCACCAAGTCCATATACATGCTCATTGACGGAAAGATCCAGTTCCTGGCGCATATATGCCTTTCCTTCCGGATCCATATCGTATGCAAAATCTGTCCACTGTGTACGTATGTATGCAAGGTCACAACCTGCGCTCTGTGTCAGAAATTTTCCGTCACGCTCATAGCGCATGCTCCAGTTTTTCTTATTGATGCGAAGTGCAAGACTTCCGCTTTTTACGATCAGTTCGTCTTCTGTTTCCGTCACATCACCGGCTCCTGTTCCTTCCAGGTTCAGCTCGAAGGACGGGCTCTTTTTCTGAACGCCAAGATAGTGGCTCACCTGTACACGGAGCACCTCCGGTGCCGGCACGGTAATACGGACAGTAAGGTTGATCCCTCCAAGTGTATCTCCTCTGTGTCCGATATGATGTGTAGGCGCACAGATCACTGTGTCCTCTTCATTGCAGTTAATAAAATATGCCTCCTGAGGTGCGAAGCAGGCAATTCCCTCTTTCTGAAGCCAGCATCCGTTCCCAAATTTCATAATGTAAACTCCTCCTTCATATTTTTACGCGTTTTCTTATTCTTCTCTGATTATAAACAAAAAAAATTCATATTGATACCGTCAATTTTTGACAAAAAATACTCTAATTTTTAGGACAATAAGCGGGAATCCTCGGCAATTCAATTACCGAGATGAAAGCGCAGGAGTGTGCATATCTGCACAATACAAATAGTATAATATTCGTTATCCTTTGATATTAATGCCGTAACCGGCATATAACAAAAGCAAAAATATGTTCGAATGATTGTTGCGCATTACAATTCAATATGCTATACTATATGTATGAAAGAAAATCTAATACATTACAGGACTTGCGTGTGTAATATCAACTACCATATGGTATGG
>CAKROW010000048.1 GCA_934373235.1 uncultured Blautia sp.
TGAATAGTGGAATGCAGCAGTCCGGGATGAATATGAACAACGGAATGCAGCAGCCTGGAATGCAGGAGTCTGGGATGAATATGAACAATGGAATGCAGCAGCCCGGAATGCAGATGAACAATGGAATGCAGCAGCCCGGAATGCAGCAGTCCGGCGGTTTGTGGAAATGTCAGTGCGGTGCAGAGAATACCGGAAGGTTCTGTGAATACTGTGGCCAGCCAAGACCATTTTGAGTGATGATAGACAGAGTGGACAGAATTGTTCACTCTGTTTGTAGTAACAGGGTTACTGTGCACAGGTAATATTCCGCGAGGTGTTTTGCCATGCATATGGCAAAATCCCGAGACATACGGGGCAAAATCCCATCGCCGAAGGTGATCTGGAATGGATTTTGACCAAGTTGCTGTGAACGGAGTGAACAGTAACGTAACAGGGTGTAAGAATGAATGATTTCTCTGAAAACTGTATAATAAAACAGAATTTTATAGTATACTTATTACAGGAGTGTATTAATGAGAGAGGAATTTTCATGACATACAATAAAAAAAGGGCACTGTCCTATGGCGGAATCCTGATAAGTGTATTGCTGGCTTATTTTTGCAGGCTGGTAAGACCGGAAAATGTTTTTATGAGAAATCTCGCAGATCAGTGCCGTAACTGTATTTATCTTGGAATGTACTGTGCCTGGGTGATTTATCTGGAAAAGCATGTAGTACATAGAAAAACGCGCAGATGCCTGACTGCTATTGGCGTCCTGATGGTATTCTGGTTCTTTGTGCGGACAGTAAAATTTCATATTTTTCATGATCCTCTTGGAGAACATATCTGTTGGTATCTGTATTACATCCCGATGATCCTGATCCCGGTCCTTGGACTGGCAGCAGCGATGTTTATAGGTGACAAGGACAGCGGGAAAACAGTCAGGAAAATTATTGCCTTGCTGGCTTTTGCAGTGGCTTTGATCGTCTGTGTTTTTACAAATGACCTGCATCAGCAGGTGTTTCGATTTTCCGGGCGGCCTCCGTTTTCGGATAGAGATTACAGCTATGGTATTCTTTTTATGGTGATCCAGGGATGGATCATATTCTGCCTGATATGGATGGAAATTATGCTGATCAGAAAAAGCAGGATTCCGGGAAAGAAACAATTCTGGCTGCCGGTTATTCCAGGAATATTGCTTCTGGGATGGAATATCGGGAATTTACTCCGTCTGCCTCTGATCAAAACAATTGCCGGGGATATGACAGCGGTATGCTGCCTTTTGATGGCGGCAATTTATCAGGGATGCATATTATGCGGTCTGATACAGACGAACAACCGATATTTTGAATTATTTCAGACTTCCGGAGGATTGGATGCGGAGATTACGGATGATTCTTTTCAGCGTTATTATCATTCCGGCGATTTTCCTGAGCTGTCGCTGGAACTGCGTAAAATTATAATAGACAGATCAGCTATACAGGAGCAGGGAATCCGGATCAACCATATTCCTATAAGAGGCGGACATTTGTTTTGGGCAGAAGATATTTCAGTGCTTCTGGATCAGTATCAGGATATCCGGGAACAGCAGGAGGAGCTGACTGCCAGAAACCGTCTGCTGCAGAAAACCTATCAGAAAGAGGCTGAGCGGAGAAAAACAGAAGAACAGAACCGGCTGCTGAATATGATACAGAATCAGACAGCCGGGCAGATGGAATTGCTGTCACAACTGATGGATGAGCTGGAAAGAACGGAGTCAAGGGAACACTATGATCGGATCCTGGGAAAGATCGTGGTTGTTGGCACATATTTAAAGAGAAGAAAAAATCTGGTACTGACACAATATGCATCAGATGGAAATCTGCTTACAATGGAGGATCTCAGACAAAGTCTGGCGGAATCCTGTGACAGCTTAAAATTATGTAAGATCCGGGCAGCGTATTATGCTGAAAATGGTGAAGTGCAGCTAAATGCAGATGATATACTAAAATGCTATGATACCTTTGAATGGCTTGTGGAACGATTATTTGATACAATGCAGTCTGTTTTTTACCGTGTGTCACAGATCGATGATGCCCTGCGTATTTCAGTTCATATTGCAGCAGAAGCAGATCTTCGGGGATTAATGTCAGAAAGACAGGGATTAAAAGTGCAGCAGGAAGATGAAAACGAATGGTTTATCGGATATATCGTATGCAGAAAGAGAGGCGGAAGATGACTGATTTTGCGGAATGCAGTATGGCAATGCAGGATTTTCTGATGATCCTTCTTGAAATCTGCCTGGTTCTGGAATTGATTCTTCTGTTGATAAGAATAACCTGTTTTTGCGGGAAAAAGAATATTATAGCGGCAGTGACTGTTTTTACAGTTTCTTTTATGCTTATGGGAGTTTTGATGAATGATCACAGATATTGCCTTGGGGAAGGCGCATATAAGCCAATGCTCCGGGGATGTCCAGTCAGTGTTCTGATGGCAGCGATGGTAGTATTGGTGCTTTATCTTTGCCGGGCGATCTGGAGAGAGAGACGCAGATATCATCATTCTCTGTCTTACTGGTCTGTGAATGAAGCTGTTGATGATGTTCCATGTGGAGTGTGTTTTTCAGATCCTCTTGGAAGGATCGTTTTGTGTAATACCAAGATGCAGGAGCTGAGCAGGATAATGACAGGCTCCTATCTGCAGGATTATGAGGTATTGCGGAAAGTAATAGATGGGGAATCCGGACCAGAAGGGCTTTGCAGATTAAGCAAGGACAGCAATGTGTTTTATTTTCCGGATGCTTCTGTCTGGATGTTTCAGGAATATGGTCTGCAGGAGCCGGATTGTGCAGGATATCTGCAGACAGTAGCAGTCAATGTATCAGAAATTTATTACAACGGTGAAAAGATCAGAGTAAACAATGAAAAGCTGGAAATCCTGAATCATAAGCTGGAGGAAATGTATGAAAAAATCGGAGATAAAATAAGAGAGCAGGAGACTCTTGCCATGAAAATGCAGGTTCATGACAATTTTGGCCGAAGCCTTCTGTCAATACGCAGGATATTGGAAAGAAAAGAAGATCAGGATAAAATGGATAAACAGTTATCTGCCTTAAAGCATCTGGTCTATATTCTTACAGATTCTTCTGTTGAGAATATGGAAGAATTATGCGCGGATACGATCAGGCATGCAGAAGAGCTTGGAATTTATGTTCAGATCAGCGGAAATTTACCTCAGCATCCCTCCTACAGGCTGCTGACAGACAGAGCGATCCGTGAATGTGTGACAAATTGTGCCAGACACGCCCATGGCAGTACGGTTCTGGTGCAGATAGACAAAGGTGCAAATGAATACAGCATCCGGATAACGAATGATGGAGATGCACCTGAAAAAAATGCAGAAGAAGGCGGTGGTCTGTCAGCACTGAGAAAAGCAGCGGAGTCAGAGAAATGTATTATGCAGGTTTCTTTTTCACCGGAGTTTTGTCTGGTGTTAAAAATGCCGCTGGCAGAAAGGATGGGAGTTTATGGTACGGATACTGATAGTAGAAGATCAGAGGATCATGCAGAAATATTTTGAAAGTATTATTATGCGGGAACCGGAATTCCGACATGTCCAGACAGTTCAGGATGCCCGCGAAGCTGTAAAAATCTGCTCTTACTCGGCAATTGATCTTGTGCTTATGGATGTGCAGACGTTTCATAATCATGATGGGCTGAGTGCCGGAAAGATCATCAGGGAAAAATATCCCTATACAAAGGTATTGGTTGTTACTTCTCTGATCGATCCAAAGGTGCTGGAAAGGGCAAAGAGCGGATGTGCAGACAGTCTCTGGTATAAGGATCACGGTGAAGAGGAAATACGAAGTGTGATCTACAGAACGTTAAACGGGGAGCATGTATTTCCGGATGTGGCACCGACGGTGGAGCTTAACTGGATCACAAGCGGTGATATCAGTCCCAGACAACTGGAGATGCTGCGCCTGTATATTCGCGGGATGTCATATTCCGAGATCGCAAGGAAAATGGATTGCTCTGCTTCAGGGGTGAGATGGAATTTTCAGGAAATGATCGCCAAGGCGGGATACAACTGCAAAGAGGATCTGATAGCAGCCGCACTGGAAAGTAAACTGATCGTAACCACACTGAAATAGAAGATCCACAGAATACAGAAATATATTCAGACAGAGGGAGCCTGGCGTGAGCTGACAGAATATTCATAAATACATCATAAAATTTTAAATAATAGGAAAGAGGAAACAGACATGAGTGATTTTTTGACAGAAAAAAATAAAAAAACAGGAATACTGGGAAAACTGAAATGGGTTCTTTGTGGCTTTTTTATACTTTTTTCCCTGGGAGCCATTGGCGCAGCGGAGAAGTATATTGGTGAGGGGCGCTGGGGAATGGCAGCGACAGAGATCATACTTGGATTGCTGTTTCTGTATCCGACCTTCCGGGAGATACAGAAAGCATTAAAGAAGAGAAAAGCCGGAGAAATCGCCTGCTGGTTTGAATCCTATGCCCAGAATACTGTCTCATTTGAAAAGCTTGAGCAGGAGCTGGGAAAAGGCGCAGTGAAGAAGCTGGAAAAATTTATTGCCGGGGGATATATCCGGAATATCCAGATAGACAGAGAAGGAAATTACATTATGATCACCGCACCGAACAGACGCGTAAATGAGAAGATCTATATTACAGTTACCTGTCCCGGCTGCGGTGCAAAGAATCAGGTAATAAAAGGTCGTCTGAGCAACTGTGAATATTGCGGACAGCGTCTTACCCCATGACAAAAGCTCTGTGAGCAGGAAGAAACGATGCTTTCCGGAGCGAACCAGCTAAGCTAAAATCCTTGTGCAACATGCCCAATACATAAAAACGGTAATTTTTAAATTAAATTATATAAGTTGCATATAACTAACGCATACAGTATAACAGAAATTGTATAAATATCCGTACATTCATAGACGATTAGAATGAAATCATAGAATAAATTTATAAAAATAGCCAATAAAACTGGATAATATGCTCAGATTATGGTACATTTATTGTAGCAGTCAAAGGAAATACTGTGGCCTTTTTGGGGGGCAGGATTTTCGGAGGGCTGAATAAATAACACAGAACTTATTTATTTGGTTTTATTGTTTCTTTCCTGGGAGTGCAGAGAAGGAGGGAACGGATAAGGGCAGATAATCATAAGGATATAATCTTTATAAGGAAGGTGAGCAATTGGAAAACTATACTAAGTACAAGCTGAAAAGCAGTGATGAGCTTGCATCAGTGCTGAACGGCAGGGACAATCTGTTTGTAATCGCCTGTAACAAGTGTTTCAAGGAATTTGAGACCGTTGACGAACCGGATTGCGAGGAATTCCTGAAATTTGCTGCGGAGCAGGGAAAAACCGTCACAGGCAGTGCGAAATTCGATTTTCTGTGCAACAAGATGCACACAGAGAGAAAATTACAGGATCTGCTGCCGGAAGGTACAGAGAATGTAGTTGTGATCTCCTGTGGTCTTGGTATCCAGACTGTTGCAGATCTGGCCGGTAAGCCGGTGATCGCAGCAAGTAATACCCTTAACTACAGAGGTCATCACGGCATGGCACTTACCAAAAAGAGCTGTGATGCATGTGCACAGTGCTATCTGAACATTACCGGAGGTGTCTGTCCTATCGTCGACTGTTCCAAGAGTCTTGTGAACGGACAGTGCGGCGGAGCAAAGAACGGTAAATGCGAAGTAGACCCCAACAAGGACTGTGCATGGGAAAAGATCTACCAGAGACTGGCAAAACAGGGCCGTCTGGAAGAGTTCCTGAACCAGCCGGTACAGGTACGTGACTACTCCAAGGTTAACTTCAAGGTGATCAATGATTACGTGAAGTCTATCAGAGAGGACAGACTGAACGGATACTATGGCGGCGTTCATCCGTCAGAGCACAAGGAATTCAGCGAGCATATCGATCTGAAGAAATTCCCGGATCCGAAGACTGTTGTGATCTCCATGTCCCAGCATCTTGGTGCACCTGCCAACCCGATCGTGAAAGTAGGAGACACTGTAAAGGTTGGCCAGAAGATCGGTGAAGCTGCCGGATTTATCAGCGCACCGGTACATTCCAGTGTAAGCGGAACCGTAGTTGCTGTTGAGCCACGTATGCATGGTACAAGAGGCAGTGAGGTGATGGCTGTTGTTATTGAGTCGGACGGAAAAAATACTCTGCACGAGTCCGTACAGCCTCATAAACCTTTGGATGAACTTACACCGGATGAGATCATTGAGATCGTAAAAGATGCCGGAATCGTTGGTATGGGTGGCGCAGGTTTCCCGACTTGTGTCAAGCTGAAACCTGCGAAACCGGTTGATACCATCCTTCTCAACGGATGTGAGTGTGAACCATATTTAACAGCAGACCATAAGGTTCTCCTTGAGTTTGCTGATGATATTATTTTTGGTCTGAAAGCGATCCTTAAGACAACAGGTGCTGAGAAGGGCATCATTGTCATCGAGGATAACAAGCAGGATGCCATTGAATTAATGCAGGAAAAAGTTGCCGATATCGGAAATATGGAAGTTTTTGTTGCAAGAACCAAATACCCGCAGGGTGCTGAGAAAACTCTCATCAAGCGCGTCATGGGCAGAAAGGTTCCAAGCGGCGGTCTTCCGGCAGATGTTGGCGTTATCGTAGATAATATCAGTACCGTAAAAGCAATCTCCGATGCGATCCAGAAGGGTATGCCGCTGATCGAGCGTGTTGCAACCGTAACAGGCGAGAAGATCAAGAATCCTGGCAACTTTATCATCAAGATCGGTACCAGCGTAAAAGAACTGATCGATTACTGCGGTGGATTTACAGATGACGATGTTCTGGTCAAGATGGGCGGACCTATGATGGGCTTCCCTCTGAACACTCTGGAAGTACCTATGATGAAGGGCTCCAACGGTATCATCGCCATTGATACAGACGAGACCAAAGAGCAGCCATGTATCAAGTGCGGACGCTGTGTGGATGTATGTCCGATGGAACTTTCTCCTCTGTATTTCGTTAAATATGCGAAAGAAGAGAACTGGCAGGGCATGAAAGACATGAATGTCATGGATTGTGTTGAGTGCAGATGCTGCCAGTATATCTGTTCTTCCAAGATTCCGATCATTAACAGTATCAAAGCCGGAAAAAATGCAGTAAGGGGGATGAAGTGATATGTTGATTACCCAGTTAAAAGCAAAAGAAACTATCGTATCACTGGCAGCCGGAAAGAAAGTTTTTATCATCAACTGCCATGGATGCAAGGAAGTTCGTTTTCCGGAAAAAGAAGCTGTTGAACTTCAGAAGGAGCTTTCCGCTGAGGGAAATGTGACAGGGATCATGACAACGGATTATATCTGTAATCCGGAAAATATGCAGTTACGTCTTCAGAAACATATGGATAAGATCAGGGAAGCGGATCTGGTCCTGGTATTCTCCTGTGGTGTTGGTGTACAGACCATCGCAGAATATCTGGAAGACAAGATGGTATGCGCAGCCTGCGATACATACCCGGTACCTGGTTTCCAGGGTGTGACACCGTTAGAATATAAATGTGACCAGTGCGGTGAGTGTTATCTGAACCTTACCGGCGGGATCTGCCCGATCACAGCATGCTCCAAGAGCCTTGTCAACGGCCAGTGCGGCGGTTCCAAGAATGGTAAATGCGAAGTGGACAGTGACATGGAGTGTGGATGGGAGCGCATCTACAGACGTCTGAAAGAGATCGGACGCCTTGACGCACTGAAATGCCCGACACAGATCCATAATTTCGCTACAGATGATGAAGTGAAATAATAAGCAAAGATTTATTGAGAAGCCAAATTAAATTATGATACGGTTCACCGGAAATATTCCGTAATGTGTATTGCAGAGCAGGTGGGCCGTACCCCAAATTTTAAATGATTGGAGCAAATATAATATGAAAATGAAAGAATTATTCGACCGTGGTGAATTTGTAGTTTCTGCAGAAGTAGGACCGCCAAAAGGGATCCATGTAGACGAACTGGTAGAGGAAGCCAAAACTTATCTCAAAGGCGTTCATGCAGTCAATGTAACAGATAACCAGTCTTCTGTTATGCGTCTTGGATCTCTTGCAATGTGTAAAGTCCTCAAAGACGCCGGAATGGATCCAATCTTCCAGCTTGCATGCCGTGACAGAAACCGTATCGCACTGGAGTCTGACCTTTTAAGTGCTGCAATGCTTGGTATTGAGAACATCCTCTGTCTGACAGGTGACCATACGAAGATGGGTGACCATCCGCAGGCAAAACCGGTATTCGATCTTGATTCTGTATCCCTTCTTCATACAGTACAGCTTCTTGAGTCCGGTGTAGATCTTGGAGGAAACCAGTTGGTTGGTGAGCCTCCGAAATTCTCCAAGGGTGCCGTTGTATCTCCATGCAGCGATTCCGTTGACGCTCAGCTTGCAAAGATGGAAAGAAAGGTTGCCGCAGGTGCAGACTATTTCCAGACACAGGCTGTATTTGAGCCGGAGAAATTCATCAAATTTATGGAAAAGGCAAAACAGTTCGGAAAACCTGTACAGGTTGGTATCATCATTCCGAAGTCCGCCGGAATGGCTAAGTTCATGAACAACAACGTAGCCGGTATCCATGTTCCGGATGAGATGATCGAGGAGCTGAAAGCAGACAAAGAGAAAACAAAAGCAGGTATCACAGGTGTTGAGATCGCTGCACGTATCATCAAAGAGTGTAAGCCATACTGCCAGGGTGTACATATCATGGCACTTGGATGGGAGTCCAAGATCCCGGCACTTCTGGAGCAGGCTGAGATCTGATCAGAACGATTGCTTTATAAAAAATAATAAGTAAAATAAAAAAGCATGTCATACGTTAGGACAAAGCGGATCAAGCTATATCCGTCTGGCCGTGTATGACATGCTTTTTTTGACCGGTTCAGGTGATCTGTCTGTATTCACACATTCTGTATAAATTTCTCCACATAATATAAAGCTGCACCAATGGCAGGCGTATACTGCCCGTGGGTACCGACCAGGATCTGATCTTTGCTCAGGGTAAAGGGTGTGCCTGCGTTGATGCGTTCCAGCAGATAAGTGATGTCTTCTTCTGTAAAATAAGGTGCCAGATAGCCGCTGATGATGATCGGAGCATCGATGATCAGGTTCAGGTTTTTCATGGCAAAGGCCAGATGGTTCAGGTAATCTTCCCAGTGCTCAGCAAGTCGGGGAGATTTTTTTTCGCGGAGCAGCGGGAAAAATTCCTTCACATTCATTCCGGCAGACTGTTCCAGAGCGTTGGCGGAGCAGTAAGTTTCCAGACAGCCACGGTTTCCGCAGTAGCATAAAGGACCCTCCGGGTTTACGCACATATGCTCAAGGGTTCCGCTGTGCATGGAGCTTCCCTGATGGATCTGATGATTGGTGATAATGGCACCGCCCAGGTTCCGGTTCAGAAGGAACACGACAGCACTGTCAAGCTCCGGGTGATTCCACAGCTCCAGAAAAGCGGCAGATTTGGAATCATGTTCCAGATGGCAGGGGTAAGGAAGATACCGGGAGAAATCCTCCAGCTTCATTCCGGTATTGTTCATGATATTTCCGTAGATCACAGTGGAATTGTCCGGAGAGGTGATCCCCTGTGTGGCAATGGAAACACCCAGGATCCTTTCTTCCGGATAGTGATTCTCTGCGATGAATTCCTGTACTTTATCGGTTAGTTGCCTGTAATATTCTTCTGTGTTGGAATAGGAAAGTGCAATGGTTTCTGTGTAAAAAGCATTTCCATATAAGTCGATGGCTGTGATATGGAACATGTTTTTCAGAATCCCGATGCCAATGGAAATCCGGAAATCCGAGGCGATCTGGATGGCCTGGGCCTTTCGGCCACCTGTGGAATCAAAATATCCGTTTCTGTCAATAAGTCCTTCTTTTTCCAGCAGGTTCAGGTTCTGGCTTACTGTGGAAAGCCCCATCTGAAGGTCCTGGACGATCTGCATTTTGGAAGTCTGGCGTGTTTTGTATATATATTGGTAAATCTTTGAACGGTTTATTTTCTTTAAATTGATGGTGGTTAATCCTTTTTCACTCATGAGATTCTCCTGATAAAAGTAATTATAGATATGTTTAAGTCTTAAATATATTTTAGTATAAATTTTCAGGAAATGCAATGCAGGAGAGCTAAGGTAAAAGTAAACAAAAAAATAAGAGTAAAATTAGGTGTTTTGTCAATGGATTTTTAAGAAAGAAAGTTTTATACTCTACTTACAGTTAAGACATAAGCATAAGTAAAAGGCGTAAATAATAACGAAATAGAAGAAAACAGGGAGGTTCTATCATGAAATTAACAAGAGAAGGAATCAAAGAATGTGAAGCATGGAAGAAAGCAGGCATCGATCTTCCGGGATACGATGTAGAGGCCGTAACTGAGAAAGCGAAGAAGGAGCCAGGCTGGGTACATTTTGGAATCGGAAATATCTTCCGTGTATTTATCGGCGGCATTGCAGATGGCCTTCTGGAGGAGGGAGTTCTGGACAGAGGTATCACATGTGTGGAAACCTTTGATTATGACGTAGTAGATAAGATTTACGAGCCATATGATAACCTTGGCTTAAATGTCATCCTTCATGGTGACGGAACCCGTGAGTACAAAGTTCTCGGTGCGCTTGCGGAAGCAGTGAAAGCACAGTCTTCCGACGCTGCACAGTGGAACCGCCTGAAAGAAATTTTTGCAGCTAAATCCCTGCAGATGGTTTCCTTCACTATCACAGAGAAGGGCTATGCACTCCAGAAGGCAGACGGAACATGGTTCCCGTTTGTGGAAGCAGATATTAAAAACGGCCCGGATAAGGCAACAGGAGCGATGGCGGTACTTGTAGCAATGCTTAACGAGAGATATAAAGCAGGTAAATATCCGATCGCCCTGGTATCTATGGATAACTGCTCACAGAACGGTGCCAAGCTCCGTGAGTCCGTGCTGACCATGACAGAGGAGTGGCATAAAGCAGGCTTCGTAGATGATGGCTTTGTAGATTATGTAAGTGATGAGAAGGTGGTTGCATTCCCGTGGACCATGATCGACAAGATCACACCTCGTCCAAGCGAGCAGATCGCGGCAGACCTTGAGAACCTTGGCGTTGAGGATATGCAGCCGGTGATCACAGGAAAGAAAACATACATCGCACCATTTGTTAATGCTGAGAAGCCACAGTATCTTGTTATCGAGGACAGCTTCCCCAACGGACGCCCTGCACTGGAAAAAGGCTTCGGCGTATACATGGCGGACAGAAATACCGTAAATCTTTCCGAGAGAATGAAAGTAACTGTATGCCTGAATCCTGTACATTCCGCAACCGGCCCTCTTGGTGTGGTTCTTGGATATGACCTGTTTGCACACATGCTGAACACCAACGAAGATATGATGAAAATGGCCCGTATGGTTGCTTATGATGAGGGACTTCCGGTAGTTGCAGATCCTGGGATCCTTTCCCCGCAGGCATTTGTGGATGAGCTTTTCAATGACCGTTTCCCCAATGAGTATCTTGGAGATACCAACCTTCGTCTGGCTGTAGATGTGTCCCAGATGGTAGGTATCCGTTTCGGTGAAACTGTAAAGGCATATGTGAAGAAATTCGGAGATGCTTCCAGACTGACAGCCATCCCGCTTGGAATCGCAGGATGGCTGAGATACATGCTGGCTGTAGATGACGAAGGAAACAAATTTGAGCTTGCACCGGACCCGATGAACGAGGAGATCACAGAGCAGCTTGGCGATATCGTGATCGGCAAACCGGAAACCTTTAAGGATCAGCTGAAACCGATCCTTTCCAATGAGAGGCTGTTCTTCACAGACCTTTATAAAGATGGTGTGGGAGAGAAGATCGAGGACATGTTCCGTGAGATGATCGCAGGACCCGGAGCTGTGAAAGCAACGATCCATAAATATGTGAAATGAAACACCAGAGTTCAAAGCAGTTTATTACGGAGCAATCTGTGAGCATTGAATAAAGAGAAATGAGGTAAATAGAGAGATGACAGAACCGGTATTTGCGGCAGACCCGGCAAGACTGTTGATCGCGGCAGCGGCAGGAATTTTATTATTATTGTTACTTATCATCAAATTTAAGATCCATCCGGTGTTATCCCTGCTGATCGCCGCACTGGTTATCGGGCTTGGTGCCGGAATGCCGGTTCCGACGCTGGTAAGCACTGTGGAAAACGGCGCAGGAGAAACCTTACAGGGAATCATACTCCTGATCGGTCTGGGCTCTCTGTTCGGTGGTATATTGGAAGTGTCCGGCGGCGCACAGTGCGTTGCCCAGACACTGATAAACAAATTTGGCGAAAAAAAAGCAGGGATCGCTCTTGGAATCACAGGACTTGTGGTAGGAACCACTGTATTTTTTGAGGCAGGCGTTGTGATCCTGATCCCTCTGGCATTCGGACTGGCGAAGAAAACAAAGAAATCTACTTTATATTACGTAATCCCTCTTCTTGCCGGACTTGCCACCGGATTTGCATTTATTCCTCCGTCAGCCGGATCTGTGCTGGTGGCAAATATGCTGAATGTAGATCTTGGTGTTATGATCGCAGTAGGCGTGCCGGTAGGTATTTTATCACTGATCTTTGCGGGAATCTTATGGTCCAAATTTATCGGCAAAAAGATCAACACAGGGCTGCCCTCCAATATCCAGGAGGTACGTGAGGAAGAAGAAGCCAATCTTCCGAAGTTTTCTACAGTATTATGTATCATTCTTGTTCCGCTGGTACTGATCCTGTGCAATACAGTTTCTGAATATATTCCGGGACTTGATGTGGTACGTCCTGTTCTGCAGTTTCTGGGAACACCTTTTGTGGCACTGATCATAGCAGTATTGCTTGCCATGTATTTCCTCGGAAAGAAACAGGGCTACAACGGAGATCAGTTAAAGAAGATCCTGGACCGTTCCCTGAAGCCTACAGGACAGATCCTTCTGGTCATCACAGGAGGAGGTATCATCCGCTGGGTACTGCAGGACTGTGGTATGGGAAACATTATAGGACCAGCCCTGGAAAAAAGCGGACTTCCGCTTGTACTGGTCGCATTCCTTATTGCAGCTCTGATCCGTGCATCTGTTGGTGCTGCGGTTGTGGCTATGACAATGGCAGCAGGAATTATGGCCGCTATGCCCGGAGTTGCAGACCTGTCACCGGTTTATCTGGCAGCAATGGTCTGTGCCATCAACGGTGGTGCAACAGCATTCAGCCATGTAAATGATTCCGGATTCTGGCTGGTAGGTTCCCTTCTTGAGATTGATGAGAAAACAACCCTGAAATCCTGGACAATGATGGAAACCATCGTAGGAGTAACAGGTCTGGTCTGTGCTGTTGTGATCAGCCTGTTTGCATAGGAGTAAAAAAAGATGATAGTAAAAGTAGTTCTGGGAACCATGCAGAATGCCAGAAAGCTGGTTAGTATTGCAGAAGGTATCCCATATGATGTAGAATTATGTTATGGCCGTTATGCAGTCAATGCGAAATCCATGCTTGGTGTTCTGAGTATGCCGGAGTTCGAGGAAGGTGAGCTGCATGTCCACACAGATAACAACAGGGAATGTGAAAAAATCCTGTTTCAGCTTCTGGAACAGAATCTTCTTGCGGATACCAACGATGCGGCACAAAGATCTATCTACGATATCACGACCTTTGGCGAGATCCTGATAGATTTTACTTCGCAGGGTATTAATGAGGACGGACAGATGCTGTATGCCAGAAATCCTGGTGGTGCACCTGCCAATGTTGCAGTTGCAGCCGCCAGGCTCGGCGCCCACACTGCCTTTATGGGAAAAGCCGGAAAAGACATGCATGGGGAATTCCTCCGTTCTGTCCTTCAGAGAGAAAAAGTGGATACAAAAGGGCTGCTTCTGGACGAGGATTATTTTACAACTCTGGCTTTTGTGGAGGTAAATGAAAGCGGAGAGCGTACATTCTCCTTTGCCAGAAAGCCGGGTGCAGATACGAAGATCCAGAAGGAAGAGGTAGACGTTGATGTACTGGACCGCACGAATATTTTTCATGTGGGCTCTTTGTCACTGACAGACCAGCCTGCAAGGGATACTACATTTTATGCGGTAAAAAGAGCGAAAAACAAAGGCAGTGTGATCTCCTATGATCCCAATTACCGTGCATCTCTGTGGCCGGATGAAAAAACTGCGAAGAAGCATATGAGAAGTCTGGTGCCCTATGTGGATCTCATGAAGATTTCTGATGAGGAAACCGAGCTTCTGACAGATCATAGGGATGTCCGGGAAGCAGCGAAGATACTGTATGAGCAGGGCGTGAAGGTCGTGGCAGTTACCCTTGGCGGCGAAGGAGCTTATATTTACAGCAAAGATGGTGGCTGTGTGGTACCGGGATTTTCGGTAAAACAGATCGCGGATACGAACGGAGCCGGTGATTCCTTCTGGGGCGGTTTCCTGTACAAGATCAGTACATCGGAGAAGCAGTTGGATGAGCTGACAAAGGAGGATCTGAAGGAATTTGCCCGTTTCGGCAATGCAGTGGCCAGTCTCTGCGTGGAGAAAAAAGGTGCGATCCCGGCAATGCCGGAGCTTGCACAGGTGGAACGCAGAATTGCAGAGTGATCATATTCATAAACCTGTAGCAGAGCTGAATCTAAATTGCGAAGCGATTGTGTTTATGAGCATGTCAGATTTATGAAAGGATGGGGTTTTGAAATGAATTTAAAGGACCAGATGAACGGAGTTCAGCACGTAGGCGTGCCGACCAATGATATTGAGACAACCATTAAATTTTATGAAGCACTGGGCTTTGAGATCGCTTTTCAGACAGTGAACGAGGCTGCCAATGAGAAGGTTGCTTTCCTGAAGCTTGGAAATCTTGTGATCGAGACTTATGAGAACAAAGCCGCAAAAATGGAATCCGGTGCCATCGACCATGTTGCCATTGATGTGAAGGATATCGCTAAGGTCCACGAGCTGGTGACAGAAGCAGGACTGAACACCACCAATGACGAAGTGCATTTTCTGCCGTTCTGGGAGAATGGCGTGAAGTTTTTTACCATTGAAGGCCCGAATAAGGAGAAGGTGGAGTTTAGCCAGTATCTGTAATATATAGACCGATAAAGACCGGTGACAGGAAAGTCAGACAGTACTTTCCTGTCACCGGATTTTTATATATATGAAAAAATTATAAGTTCTCTCCGTTGGAGGCAATCACTTCCTTGTACCGGTCAAAAGATTTTTTGCGGTAGCAGGCACCTGTGCACCCTATTTCATCTGTGATGAATATGGCAGTTCCTTTCTGGTAAAACGTAAAGCTTTGAGGCGGGCTTTCTGCTCCGGGGTGATGCGGTAGCTTTCCACTGCTTTTTGGATGGTTTTCTGGTGAACCCAGCGGGGAAGACGATATTCTTCAATATAGGGAAACGTTGCATCCCACTGTTTTGCAAGGGCTGTGGCAAAGTACCAGGCGGTCATCATGTTGATATAATACTCGTCTGTGTGGACAGAGGCTGCCAGATCCAGATACTCTGTGGAAAAGTCCTCATCCAGATATAAACGCATCAGAAGTCCGATGGCATAGCGGATTTCGTAGGTGTTTCCGGAAGCGATCCATTTACGGATCTGCGGAAGAAGTTCCGGCCTGTGTGCAGCGAAGCATTTCGGTATGGGAAGATCGCAGGTGGCCCAGTTGTTGATGTGTGAAACGAAGCGACAGACCTGGGAAAAGCATTGCTCATAGTCCCTGATAGAGGTTATCATCATCATATGAAGATTGTTTTCTTCGTAATAATAATGGGGAAGTTCCCGGAGAAATTGTTCTGCTTCGGGAGTTTTGCTGTACTGTGCGGCAAACTTTCTGAGGACAGGAGTGCGTATACCGATAATGGTATCTTTGTCAATGCCCGGAAGAAGGCGGCTGTGAAAATCTCTGTATTTCAGATCCTGCATGGAAAAAAGCTGCTGCTGTAAAGGTGTTTTCTGCATGAAAATTGCCTCCTGTTATAATGATAAAATTATAAACGTTTTCCTGAAAGATGGCAAGAAGGTGGAGTTCAGTCAGTATTTATAAAATGCGGAAGACAGCCAAGTCTCCTGCGAGAATGTGGGTATCTGCCTTAATGGGAATTTACAATACAGTAAAAATACGCTAAAATAGAATACTGTTAATATTCATCTAAATAAAAAGATCTATAAGAACAGGAGTATATACATGCTGGGACTTAAACCAATAAAGACTTTACCCATAAGAGAAAAGATTGCGGCGAATCTCAGAGAGGCAATTCTTTCAAAAAAAATTCCGGCGGGTGAAATTCTGACACTGGAAAGTACTGCACAGGAACTTGGAGTGTCCATTACACCTACAAGAGAAGCCTTTCAGATTCTGGCAAGAGATGGACTTCTGGAACTGGAGCGAAATAAACGGGCAGTAGTTCTTGGAGTGAATGAAAAAACGATCCGTGAACATTTTCAGGTGCGTGCGGCACTGGAAAGTGAAGCCTGTGTTTTATGTTGCGAAAATAAGATCGATCTTCAGAGGATCGATCAGATCCTCAAGGTTTCCAGAGAAGAGATAGAAAAAGGTGATTTTGAAAGTTATTCAAGTCTCAATCAGACTTTGCACATGGAATTATGGACGGCAGCAGGAAATGATAAACTTAAAAATATGCTGTCAGAACTGTGGAACGGACTGTCCAGAGGTGTTCTGGTAAATGAAGAAGAGTATGTAAGAAAATCTCTGAAAGAGCATGAGGAAATTGTGGAAAGTATTCGAAAAGGTGATGCTGTGGAATGTTATCTGCGTATGCAGAAACATATAAAAAGCAGTTGTGAGAACTTTATGCAGCGGTATAATTAGGCTGTAGACATAATCATTTTCCTGTAAAAAGTATACAAAAACAAAACAGGTAATTTTTACAAAACGCTGAAATTGTTAATTATTATTGACAGTTCCGGCGTTTTTTACTATTCTTTATGTATACAATATAAAATATAAAAAATAAAAAGAAAAGAAAGGCGCAATGAAATGAACGACAAGAACATAATTGTGAACAAGCCGGAACCGAAACCTGGCATACTTGAGCGTGGCGATCTTTTTGCGATCGCAGTAGGAATGGTAATCGGTTCCGGAATGGTAACTCTGATCGGACCGGCAATGGCTTATACCGGTTATTCTGTATGGCTTGCTTATCTGACAGCGATTGTCATGGGATTCTTTATGGTTTTTCCGTATATTATCCTTGGTGGGACCATGCGTGTGGCAGGAGGCCCGTATTCCATCGTAACGAATCTTTCCGGAGTCAGCACCGGAGGTCTGGTAGCTTATACGAAACTTGTAACGCCGATCCTCAACAGTTCTTTTGCGCTGGCACTGGGATTGTATCTGAATAATTTGCTTCCAGGTATCACAGTAAAGGCACTGGCCATTGCAGGTGTTGTTATCCTGTTTGTTCTGAATCTGCTGGGAATGGATATTTTTGCAAAGGTAAGCAAGATATTATCAACAGTTCTTCTGATCACAATGGTTCTGTATGTTGTTTTCGGACTTACACAGATCAGACAGCCGATCTTTGATTTTTCAGGAGATAAGATGTTTACCGGGGGATTTAAAGGATTTATGCTGGCAGCACTGCTTCTTATCAATTCCGCAAATGGTTATTACAACATTTTGTGGTATGGTAAGGATGCAAAAAGAGCAACGAAAGATGTTCCGTTTGCGGCAATGTCCTGTGTTCCATGTCTGCTTTTTATTTATGTGGGCCTTGCGATGGTTACAGGTGGTGTGCTCCCGCACGACGAGGTTGCAGGTGTGGAGACGATCCTTCCGGCAGCACAGGAGATTCTTCCTGGTATTGTGTATAAACTTTTTATGATCGGTGGACCGATCATGGCGATCATCACTACTTTAAATGGTGTATTCAATGATGTACGATATCCGATCGCCCAGGCTGCCAAGGATGGATGGCTGCCTAAAGGTATCCTGAAGGAAAATCGTTTCGGGGCACCGTATCTGATATATACCTACACATTGATCGTAGTGCTGCTTCCGATCATCTTTGATATGAGTATCGTAACGATCACAAATATTTTCCAGGTAATCACATTCTTTATGAATGTTACGGTAGTGTATGCGATTTCACGTCTTCCGAAGAAATATCCGGATACCTGGAAGAAGAACAAATTCCACCTTTCCAGTGCAGGACTTTACGTATTCTGTACCATCAGTATCATCATTTACACGATTATTTTTATAAAAGGAATTTTCAGTATTAAACTTGTATATGCAGTATCTGCTGTTGTAGTTATGGTCGCGCTGATCCTGATCGGTGTATATCTCACCAGAAAAGGCGGAATCCGTATTGAGACATCCATATGGCAGCCTGCAGAGGAGGAAAAAAATGAATGAATTAAATCCGTTCAAGCTGGCGGAAATGCTTGAGGAACTTGAGAACACCGTAGAATTACACAGTATTTCTGTACGGTATAAAGGAGAAAAGGTTGTTGAAGGAGCATGGGCACCTTTCTCAATGGAAGAGCCGCAGATGATGCATTCTTTATCAAAGATCGGAACAAGTATCTGTGTTGGATTTGCAGTGGATGAGGGAAAACTTCGTCTGGAGGATAAATTTTTGAATTATGTGAGAGAAGATCTTCCGGATGAATATGATGAAGCGTTGGAAAATATTACCGTATATGATCTTCTTACCATGCAGGCTGGTTCCCCGGAATGCTGTAATAACGTATGGTTTTCCAGACTTGAGAAAGACTGGGAGAAAAACTGGCTTGGCCAGCCTAAACTGAAAGCAGATATCGGAAAAGTTTTTCATTATGATTCCGGATGCAGCTATACACTTTCCAGGATCGTGACCAAAGTTATGGGTGAAAACTGTCTGTCCATTATGCAGAAACGTGTTTTTGACAAACTTGGTTTTGGAAAGATCAACTGGCTTACAAGTCCGGAGGGACATAATACCGGCGGCTGGGGTATGTATCTGACCGCAGATCAGATTTCCACACTGGCACAGCTTCTTCTCCAGAAAGGAAACTGGAAGGGCGAGCAGCTGGTGCCACAGTGGTGGATTGAAGAGATGGGACAGCCAAGAGTCGTGATTCCCGGAGATGAGAAAAAAGCACTGACCCATTATGCATATCACATCAAAGCAGGAAAAGAGATCTTTGCGGCAGAAGGAGCATTTGGACAGTATCTGGTGTGTTTTCGGGAACTTCCGGTTGCTATCGGTATTACTGCAGGTGCGAGAGAATATCTTGCGGCAGATATCTGCCTTAAATATATGAAAGAAGCCGTTCTCATACCTTGCCCGGAGGAAAAACGGGAAGAAGGAGAGAAATATCTGGAAGCAAAAATAAAAAGTCTTTCTCTGCCGCAGCCGGAAGGCAGACGGAAAACTGCGGGAAAAGAACTCAGCAGATTATTTAACAGGGAGATTATTTTTACCGAAAATCCAAGAAACATTGAAAGGGCGAAGATCGTTCCGGAAGGATGTAAACTGCGTCTGGAAATGACAGTCCAGGGTGAGAAAAAGATTGCTTATGCAGGATTTAAGAGCTGGAAACAGAACGATCTTTATCCGGATGATTTTACAAAGAGACATCACAGCATTGCCTATGGAATGGATCAGGAAACGTTGTATCTGTCTGTGGGACTGCTCAACACTTCCTACAGGGAAGAGTATTCCTTCTGGGTCAATTCCAAAGATACCGTGATCGCGACCTGGAGACCTAACGTTACCTATCTTCCGGAACAGCCGGATATGGTATGGAAGTTTACAGGAAACTTTAACCAAATCAAGTAAGTCCCCTGCTTCAATTGCGAATATCCGCTTGACATCCTGAAAATAAAAAACTCAAAGTATTGACCGATAAAAAACAATTCCTCCAACCTTATGATAAAAGATACGAACAACCCGCCGGGTACTGACTTGCCCTCAGTGATCCTGCGGGTTGTTTTTTGTTCGGAATGAGTCTACAATGGGAAACAGGCAATTTTTATTATTGGTGATATAGGGAAGAAAGTGTAGGATGAAGATACATTACAAAATTAAAAATAATACGATAGAGATCATCCGTTGCTACGGTACCGATGACCGGATCGTGATCCCGGCAGAGATCCAGGGTCTTCCGGTGGTCAGCGCGGCGCCGTATGCGTTCTCGGCACATAAGGATGACGAGGAAGAGGCGGAAGTCTGGGAGAGTGAAGAGGGTTTTTCGTTCGGGGAAGAGCGGCTTCTTGCCGGTGAGGAAGTACGGGAGATCGTTTTTCCGGATGCGTTGAAAGAAATCGGAAGATATATTTTTTATGGATGCAAAAAGCTGGAGCGGCTGGAGTTTTCGGATACGCTGATGCAGGTGGGAACCGGGGCGTTTACGGGATGCAGCGGGCTGAAAGAGCTTGTGATCCATCAGAAAAAAGGGATCAAGTCCTGTGCGAAGGAGATCCTTGGGGAGCTGTGGCAGAAGATTGATGTGGATTTTCTGTATGAGAGCGGTGAGGCTACGGGAAAACGTGCGCATATGGTTTTTCCGGAGCATTACGATGAGGCGGTGGAGAATACGCCTGCGAGAATTCTGTTTACGGAGTATCATGGTTCCGGGACTAATTATCGGCAATGCTTCTATAATAAAGAACTGGATTTCGCGGAGTATGACAGTTTGTTTGATATGGCAGTGGTGATGGATAAGCTGGAGGTTCTGGTGGATATGAGTTTCGGGCGGCTTCGTTATCCCTGGCAGCTCAGCGAAAAGGCGAAGAAACAGTATGAGGATTATATCCGGGGAAATCTTAAGGATATCGGCGGATATCTTGTGGAAAGCGGAAACCTGGACGGACTGGAGCTGCTTTCACAGAAAAAAATCTGGAACAGAGAGGGCCTGGAACATAGTATTGATGTGGCTTCCAGGAAGAAGGATATGGAGATTTCCGCGTTTCTGATGAATGAGCGGAGCCGGATGATGGAGGAAGAACGGAAGGTGGCCGGGGAAGCAGAAGATGTAGGACGACCGGTGAGACGGAGGAAGAAATTTCAGTTGTAAGGCAAAAAGGAAAGTAGCTATAGGCATGTTTTACAGCGAGATATGAAGGGGAGTTTATGCAGGAAAAGCATTTTGGGTAAGCGAAAAATAATCTGTATATAGTTGTGAGATTATGTGTAAGTAGTAAATGTGAGTTAGAAACACAAGTAACTGAATATATTACCAAAAGATATTAAATGTGTTTAAATATATTTATTATTTTCTGTCAGAATCAAAACACTTGTTCTATGTGTTGAAATATGGTATAATGAATTAGAACAAATAGTTCGTAAACATATTAGCCAATAATAATAGGGATCAGTCAGAAAAGGATGATAAGATTGCTAAAAAGTTTCAAAACAGAGATCAATCCTACAGAAGAGCAGAAGATTAAAATACA
>CAKROW010000049.1 GCA_934373235.1 uncultured Blautia sp.
CTGTATGATCGCATCTTTGATCGCATCCGGATTTGCAGCAGGAATGGGAATCACGCCGGAATCCTTTCACGTGGTAGATATCCCGGTATTGACTCTGGAAACCGGGCTGAAAATGGGAATCGTGGCAGCAGGATGCGCGATAGTTAGTATTTTGTTCTGCATGGTATTAAACACAACTGCACATCTGTACAGTAAATATATTCCAAATAAGTACCTGAGGGTAGTAGCAGGCGCCTGCCTTGTGATCGCTATTACTGTTATTCTCGGAACATCGGATTACATGGGGGCAGGGGCGGAACTGATCGAAGCTGCAGTGGAAGAAGGAAATGTAGACAAAATGGCATTTTTCTGGAAACTGATCCTTACGGCTCTGACTATGCGGGCCGGTTTCCGGGGCGGTGAGATCGTCCCGTCTTTCTGTATTGGCGCAACTTTTGGCTGTGTAATGGGAAATCTTCTCGGAATCTCGCCATCTATCTGTGCAGCCTGCGGAATGACAGCAGTATTCTGTGGAGTTACAAACTGTCCGATCACATCAATCCTGATCGCATTTGAAATGTTCGGATTCCGTGGGGTGTCCTTTTATCTGATCGCCGTATCCATCAGCTATGCAGCATCAGGATACTACGGCCTTTATAAAGACCAGACTATTGTGTACTCCAAATATAAGGCAAAATATGTGAACCGTCACACCAGATTCTAATGTAAAGTGAAATATGAATGTTTGCCTGTAAACCAAATCGGTATGAGAATAACGGCTTTTCATCCAATGCCTGTTTTGGAAAGCTTTTTCAAAAAAATTTGGCATGACACCGATGTAATACCGGAGAAAGAAGAGGTAACAGAGGGAAATAGAAATGTCCGCTTTACGCAGGAAAAAAAGAATGGTATCCTATAGAAAAAAGGTGGGGTGATTACAATTAACAGGAAATATCAGTTAGGTACAGAAGAGAACAGAGAATTTATGAAGGAGAATACCGATGGGCTTCTGAATTTCGGACATCAGTTTCCTTCGCCAGAAGGCGGATCCTATTATCTTGGAGATGACGGAACACCATGGAAAGACCGCAGCCGTGAAACATGGATCACATGCCGTATGGCTCATGTTTACAGTATTGGAGCCATGCTGGGACATAAGGGCAGTGAGAAACTTGTGGATGCAGCTTTAAAAGGCCTGAAAGGAGAACTTCACGATAAGGTTAACGGAGGATGGTATGCGGGGATTACAGCGGAAGGAAAGATCCTTCCGGACAAGCAGTGCTATGCTCACGCTTTTGTGATCCTTGCGGCAAGCTCTGCCCTCGAAGCAGGAAGACCAGGAGCAAAGGAACTTCTTGAGGAAGCATTGCAGATTTATGACCGTTATTTCTGGAATGAGAAAGAGGGGCTTTCCTGTGATACTTGGAATACGGAATTTACAGTTCTGGATGATTATCGGGGGTTAAATGCCAATATGCATACTGTTGAGGCATTTCTGGCAGCAGCAGATGTAACCGGAGATGAGAAGTACCATGAGAGAGCCGGAAGGATCATTGACCATGTGATCCAATGGGCTCAGGATAACAAGTGGAGGATTCCGGAACATTTTACAAAGGACTGGAAAGCAGATCTTGACTGTAATAAAGAAAAACCGGATGATCCCTTTAAACCTTATGGTGCAACACCGGGACATGGGATTGAATGGTCCAGACTGATCACTCAGTGGGCATTAAGCTGCGAACGACAGGGAGAACCGGCTCCGGAAGAATATTTTCATGCTGCAGAGAAACTTTACAGAAGAGCGGTTTCCGATGGCTGGAAGGCAGACGGAGAACCGGGTATTGTTTATACAACAGACTGGAATGGCAAACCTGTGGTTCATGACAGAATGCACTGGACACTGGCAGAGGCCATCAATACTGCGGCTGTTCTTTACCGTATTACCGATGATCCCGGATATGCGGAGGATTACGCTGAGTTTATGAAATATCTGGATGAAACTGTAATGGATCACGTAAACGGTTCCTGGTTCCACCAGTTAGATGAAAAAAATCATCTGAAAGGAACTGTCTGGCCCGGAAAATCAGACCTGTATCATGCATTTCAGTCTACACTGATTCCTTATTATGCGCCGGATACATCTATTGCACCGGCTGTAAAGCATAATCCAAGCCTTTGATTTTATCCTGAGCAGGCTGTTGGGCAGCCGTTAAGAATTTATTCAGGCATGGATTCTGTTTGCTGATCGTATAAATCAAAAACCTGACCGATAGAGAAATCAAAACTCTGTCGGTCAGGTTTTTTACAGTAGCAGAAAAAACGGTCAGATATATAGATCAGTCTGTGACTTCCTTAAGTCCTGAAATATCCGGGGATGCCATAAGTGAATAGTTGGTATAATACACAACAAAACCAGGCTTGGCTCCGGCAGGCTTTTTGACATGCTTTTTCTGGATATAATCGATTTCCACTTTAGGAGCTGTGCGCCCCTTGGAATACCAGGCTGCCAGACGTCCGGCTTCTTCAAAAGTACGGTCAGGCAGTTCGCCGTCTCTGGTGCGGACTACCACATGGGAGCCCGCCATTTTTTTTGCATGGAACCACCAGTCATTGCCTGTGGCAAACTTAAAGGTCAGCTCATCATTCTGGAAGTTGTTTTTTCCAATGTAGATATCAAAACCGTCACTGGATATATAGTGGAAAGGTCTGGATTTAGTCTGGGCTTTCTGGTTTTTTTTGTTTGTGTAGTGGCGTTTGATATATCCATATTCAGTCAGCTCTTCCTTGATCTGGGCAAGGTCGCTTTCTGAGCGGGCGATATCCAGGGCATTGGAGATAGACTCCAGATGTTCGATCTCGCTTTGGGTATCAGCAATCTGTTCTGTGACAGCTTCCTGAGTACGTTTCAGTTTTCCGTATCTGTCAAAATATTTTTTGGAATTTTCCCCGGGGGTAAGGGTGGGGTCAAGGGGGATGGTGATCTCCTCATTGGTATAATAGTTAAGAGCCTTAAATGAGCGGCATCCTTCCTCCAGACCATAGCCATAGGTGTTGATCAGCTCCCCGTATATTTTAAATTTTTCTTTTTTATCCGTATCCAGGAGCTGTTTTTTCTGGATGTTATATTTTTTGCGGTTGCGTTCAAGAGCAGTCTGGACTACACGGCGCAGATCAGATGATTTCTGATGTATGCGTGTAAGAAGGCTCTTGGTGGCGTAATAAGTTTCCAGCATGGAGGACACACTGTCAAAGGTCTGTGTGTGGTATTCGCTTCCATACTGCTGGAAGGGAAGAACTCCATATTCCACAGGTTCGTCTCCACGGTATACAATGTTGGGAATGAAATCTTTTTCTCTGACCTGATCCATAATACGGACAAATGTGTGGAAAAGATGGGTGCAGGCAGTATTATCCAGGGACTGTGCTGCATCACTTCCGTCAATGGAGGCGCGGTAGCAGATTTCCTCAGCCATGACCGGACTTAAACCTGTGAGAGAAGTGTAGAGAGCTCTGGAAATATTCACAGGTTTTTTGCAGATCTGTTCCGTAAATTCAGTTTCCGTGACAGTGAGAGGGCTGAGTTTATCCTGGGTATTGGGAATAAAATATTCTCTTCCCGGAAGAACCTCGCGTACAGAACTCATATGAGAAGAAACATGTTTGATACTGTCCAGGATCATGCCATTCTCATCGCAGAATATAATGTTGCTGTGCTTACCCATAAGTTCCATGATCAGGCGCTTCCGGCAGGGATCTCCCAGCTCATTTAAATGTTCCAGCTCAAATTCTACCACACGCTCCATTCCGGGCTGGTGGATATCCAGGATACGGGCACTGCCTATGTGTTTGCGTAAAAGCATGCAGAAATTGGGAGCTGTGAGAGGGCTGATCCTGTTTTTATCTGTAAAATAAATAAGAGGAAGAGAGGCGCTTGCACTTAAAAGAAGTCTGCAAAGGCCGTTGGGTCCTTTCCCCGTAATAAGAAGTTCATCAGATTCAGGCTGGCCGATCTTGTTGATACGTCCGCCTTTAAGATTATGTTCGATCTCTGCCACAAGAGCAGAAACTGTGATTCCATCAAAAGCCATGTAATTACCTCCATTCATATCCTCCGTGATCCGGGGACACTGTAACAATTACTGCTGGCAGAAATATTCTCTGCGGACAGCAATGCGATGACTTTCATTATAACAGCAAAAAAAGAGTTTGACTAGGGTTTTGGAATGAACTATAATAAATCTGTATGCAATGTACTAAGAAAACTTATAAGGCAATATTGGAGGAAAACATGATTAGAAGTATGACCGGCTTCGGCAGAGCAGAATCCATAACAAAAGAACATAAGATTTCTGTTGAGCTGAAATCCGTCAATCACAGATATCTGGATCTGAACATAAAGTTACCCAAAAGACTGAGCTGCTTTGAGGGAGAGATCCGCAATGTGATCAAGACCTATATCCGCAGAGGTAAGGTTGATGTGTTTATTACCTATGAGGATTATACCATGGGAGGCATGGTCCTGAAGTACAATAAAGAGCTGGCTGCACAGTATCTGGGGTATCTCAGACAGATGAGTGAGGAGCTGGGTATTGAGAACGATATCCGTGTATCCACACTTTCCAGATATCCGGATGTATTTACCATGGAGGAAGAGGAAACTGACCAGGAGAAACTCTGGGAGTTTTTAAAACCGGTGGTTGAAAGTGCGTGTGAGAAGTTTGTGGAGACACGTGAGCGGGAGGGTAATAACCTGAAGTGTGATCTCACAGACAAGCTTGCAGGACTTGAGAAGAAAGTGGATATTGTGGAGGCGCGTTCACCGGAAGTGGTGAGAGCTTACAGGGAGAAACTGGAAGCTAAGATGCATGAGCTTCTTGAGGACAGTCAGATCGAAGAGGGAAGAATTGCCGCGGAGGTGGTGCTTTTTTCAGATAAGATCTGTAATGATGAGGAGACGGTACGTCTTCGCAGCCACATCCATGGAATGAGGAAGATACTGGAGGAAGACGAAGGCGTTGGAAGAAAGATGGATTTTATGGCTCAGGAAATGAACCGGGAAGCCAATACCATCCTTTCCAAATCTAACGATCTTACAGTTTCTAACGCAGCCATTGATCTGAAGACCGAGATTGAGAAGATCCGGGAGCAGATACAGAATATTGAGTGATCATTCTGGCAGAAATATGGACAAGGAGGAAGCAGACAGGTGGCGAAGCTTATTAATGTAGGATTTGGAAATGTTGTCAATTCCCGCAAGATCGTAGCTGTGGTCAGTCCGGATGCAGCACCTGTGAAGCGGATGATCCAGAGTGTAAAGGGAACCCGCACACTGATCGATGCCACCCAGGGAAGGAAGACCAAGGCGGTGATCGTCACATCCGATGATTATCTTGTGCTTTCCGCGCTGCAGCCTGAAACCATTGCGAAACGATTTTCGGAAGCGTATGGAGAAGAGGAGAGGGAGGATATAGATGAATAAGGGAATTATGGTTGTTGTCTCCGGCTTTTCAGGAGCTGGTAAGGGCACAGTTATGAAACGCCTTACTGCAAAATATGATGAGTATGCCTTATCGGTTTCTGTTACTACCAGAGACCCGAGACCGGGCGAGGAAGAAGGAAGAGAATACTTTTTCCGCACAGAAGAAGAATTTCAGAAGCTGATCGATGAGGATGGCCTGATCGAATATGCACAGTATGTAAAGCACTCTTATGGAACTCCCCGTGCTTATGTGGAAGAGCAGCTTGCAGCGGGAAAGAATGTGATCCTTGAGATTGAGATTCAGGGAGCCATGAAAATTAAGGAGAAATACCCGGACACCATGCTGGTGTTTGTGTGTCCTCCATCCATGGAGATTCTGAGAGAACGTCTTACAGGACGTGGAACAGAGACTGCAGAAGTTATTGAGGGCAGACTGAAACGGGCTGTGGAAGAATCCAGGGGAATGGATCAGTATGAATATCTTCTCATCAATGATGATCTGGAGGAATGTGTGGATACTTTGCATAATATGATCCGCAGTGAACGCCTGCGTGCATCCAGAAACACAGATTTCATAGAGAAGATCCAGAAGGAAGCGGAAGCTTTCGTATAAATTTATCAATTGTTAAATCCGGCGATGCCGTTACAGAAGGGAGAAAATATATGATACATCCATCTTATTCAGAATTAATCGAGGCAATCAATACCAACAATGAGGACAATGATGAGGCAATGGTGCTGAACAGCCGTTATTCACTTGTTCTTGCAACCAGCAAACGTGCCCGCCAGCTTATCGGTGGAGCTGAGCCTCTTGTATCCGGTACTGCAGGAAAGAAACCTCTTGCCATTGCTATTGACGAGCTTTACAAGGGCAAGGTAAAGATTCTTCCGGGAGCTGAGGAAGAGGAAGAGATTGAGGCAGAGGAGAAGCTTGAGGAGAAACTTGAAGCCGAGGAGAACAGCACAGAAACTGAGGCTGCTGCTGAAGAAAGCCAGACAGAGGCGGAGTAATTTATATGAGAGTTTTATTCATATCACTGGGCTGTGACAAGAATCTCACTAATTCAGAAGAAATGCTGGGACTTCTCACTGCCAGAGGACATGAGATCGTAGATGATGAGTCACAGGCTGATGCGATTGTGATTAACACCTGCTGCTTTATCAAGGACGCCAAGGAAGAAAGTGTGGAAACCATTCTTGAGATGGCAGAACAGAAGAAAACAGGTCCGTGCCGTGTCCTGATCGTAACCGGATGTATGGCACAGAGATATCAGAAAGAGATCATGGAGGAGGTTCCGGAGGTGGATGCTGTGCTTGGAACTTCTTCCTATGGAGATATTGTAAAGGCTCTTGAGGAGGCAGTATCCGGAAACCGTTTTGAGGAATATAATGATATTAATTATCTTCCTGAAACAGGGAACCACAGAGTACTGACTACAGGAGGACATTTCGGATATCTTAAGATCGCAGAAGGCTGTGATAAACATTGTACCTATTGCATTATCCCGAAACTTCGCGGAAGTTTCCGCAGTGTTCCCATGGAGAAGCTTGTAGCACAGGCTGAGGATATGGCAGAGCAGGGCGTGAAGGAACTGATCCTGGTAGCCCAGGAAACCACTGTGTATGGTAAAGATCTCTATGGCAGAAAATCTCTCCACATCCTTTTAAAGAAACTCTGTGAGATCAGGGGGATCCGTTGGATCCGTGTCCTCTACTGCTATCCGGAGGAGATTTATGATGAGCTTATTGAAACCATCCGTGATGAGAAGAAGATCTGCCATTATCTGGACATGCCCATCCAGCATGCCTCAGATAAGATCCTTAAGAGGATGGGGCGCCGTACAACAAGGCAGGAGCTTACCGATATTATCGGAAAACTGAGAAAAGAAATTCCGGACATTGTTTTAAGGACTACGCTGATTACCGGATTCCCGGGAGAAACCCAGGAAGATCACGAGGAGCTTATGAGCTTTGTGGATGAGATGGAATTTGACAGGTTGGGTGTCTTTACCTACTCTCCGGAGGAGGATACACCTGCTGCCATTATGACGGATCAGATCCCGGAGGAGCTTAAGGAAGAGCGCAGGGATGAGCTGATGGAGCTTCAGCAGGAGATTTCTTATGACAGAGGACAGGATCGTATCGGACAGGAACTTCTGGTGATGATTGAAGGTAAAGTGGCCGATGAAAGTGCATACATCGGACGTACCTATGGAGATGCTCCGAAGGTTGACGGATATATTTTTGTTCAGACAGGTGAACTTCTTATGACAGGTGATTTTGCAAGGGTACGGGTAACCGGTGCACTGGAATATGATCTGATAGGAGTGTTGAGTGATGAATACACCGAATAAACTGACAGTTGCCAGAATGATTCTGGTACCATTTCTTGTACTGTTTATGCTGACTGGATGGGGCAGAGACTGGAACCGATTCATATGTCTGGCGATTTTTGTTGTGGCAAGTATTACGGACTGGTTTGACGGATATCTTGCCAGAAAAAATAATCTTGTAACAAATTTTGGAAAATTTATGGATCCACTGGCAGACAAGCTTCTTGTATGCTCTGCGTTGATCTGCTTTATAGAGCTTGACAGACTCCCTGCCTGGATCGTGATCATTATCATCGGACGTGAGTTTATTATCAGCGGTTTTCGCCTTATTGCCGCAGAGAACGGCGTGGTTATTGCTGCCAACTACTGGGGCAAGTTCAAGACAGTATCCCAGATGATCATGATCATTCTTCTTATGCTGGGACTTGGAGGGATTTTTGAGATCCTCACCCAGATCTTTATCTGGCTGTCCGTAGCACTTACAGTGATTTCACTGCTTACCTATATAATGCAGAACAGAAATGTTCTTTCCATGCAGGAATAAAGGAAGGCAGCAAGAAAGGAGTATCATTCAATGGTTACAGAACTGGTTGCAGTGGGAACTGAGATCCTGCTGGGAAATATTGTAAATACAAACAGTGCATACCTTTCTGAAAAATGTGCATTGCTTGGATTAAGTGTTTATTATCAGGATGTAGTGGGAGATAATGAGACAAGGATGCGGGAAGTGATTCGTACAGCACTGGAACGCTCCGATGTTGTGATCCTTACAGGCGGACTTGGCCCTACAGAGGATGATATTACCAAGGAAGTTACTGCAGAGCTTTTGGGATTTCCACTTGTGGAAGATTCCCATACAAAAGAGCTGATCATTAAATATCTGAAAGAATACGAAAAAAATAATCCTCAGAGACGTATCACTGCCAATAATTATAAGCAGGCCATGGTTCCGGAAGGAGCAAAAATCCTTGATAACCATAACGGAACAGCTCCGGGACTGATTCTGGAAAAGAACGGAAAAACAGCCATTCTTCTTCCGGGACCGCCCAATGAACTGAAGCCTATGTTTGAGGAATATGTCTTTCCTTATCTTCGTGAGAAGCAGCCGGAGATCATTTATTCCAGAATGGTGAAGATCTGCGGTATTGGCGAAAGCCAGGTGGCAGAGGAGATTCAGGATCTTATTGAGAACCAGGCCAATCCGACCATTGCCCCTTATGCAAAGACCGGCGAGGTACATCTTCGTATCACCGCCAAGGCAGAGAATGAAAAGGAATGTAAGAAGCTGATCAAACCGGTGGTAAAGGAACTGAAGAGCCGTTTCGGAAGCAATGTATTTGCCACTGAGGAGAGCAAAACTCTTGAGGAAACTGTGGTGGATCTTCTGAAAGAAAAAAGACTGACCCTTTCACTGGCAGAATCCCTGACAGGTGGAATGATCGCACAGAGAATCGTCAATGTGCCGGGAGCATCGGATGTGTTCGGATATGGATTTGTCACATACAGCAATCGGGCGAAACATAAATGTCTTGGTGTAAAGAAATCTACATTGAAAACACATGGAGCGGTTTCAGCCAAGTGTGCCAGAGAGATGGCCAGAGGCGGAGTAAAGGCAGCGGACTCGGATATCTGCCTTTCGGTCACAGGCCTGGCAGGTCCCGGAGGCGGAACAGAGAAGACGCCTGTGGGGACTGTCTTTATGGGATGCAGTTACAGACATAAGACAGTAGCCAGAGAGTTTCATTTTACCGGAAACAGACAGAGAATCCGCGAGCAGACAGCAGCCCATGCCCTTGCAATGCTCCGTGAATGTATTATGAACGGAATTCAGTAAGATATAAAAAGAAACTATATATGAGAGGCTTAAGAGCCTCCGATATAGTTTCTTTTTTCATATAGAAAGATATCAGGACGTAAAGATTCAAGTTAAATACCTGTCATAAGTGCTAGTGATTTTTTGACATTCTCCTGTAAACTGTAATTAAAGAGAAACCATGTCAAACTGCTATAGACAAAGAAAAAGCAAGGAGGGTGTATGGTATGAAAAAAATCAAAAAAAGAAAAATACTTTGTATGATGTTTTTGCTGCTGACACTGATTCTGGGAACTGTTACCACGGTACAGGCATCAGCGGTGCGGCTGAACAGAACAAAACTTACGCTGATCAAAGGAGAAACCATAAGGCTTAAACTTTCAGGAACCAAAAAGACTCCAAAGTGGTCTTCTTCGAAACCGTCTGTAGCCTCGGTATCTTCTAAGGGAACCGTAACTGCCAAAAAAAACGGAACCACTTATATATATGCAAAGATTGGAAAAACAAAATATAAGTGTGTGGTAAAGGTAGAAACTCCCAGGATCAATTTTACAAAAAAAACACTGAAAGTCAATGAAACAGCCACGATCAAATTATCCGGAACAACGTTGAAAGCGAAGTATACAAGTTCAAATCCAAAGATTGTCCGTGTGGCTTCCAACGGAAAGATCCGCGGATTAAAAGCAGGGACTGCAAGTATCACTGTAAAAGTAAACACCAGGAAGTATACATGCAAAGTAACAGTGGTGAAACCAGCTCCCAAGCCATCTTTAAGCAATACCTCTCTTAGAATGAAAAAAGGAGAGACAAAAAAGCTGACTGTAAAAAATTATAAAGATCTGATCGTGTGGACCAGTTCAGATAAAACTGTTGCAAGTGTAGACAGTAACGGAGTGGTAACAGCTATAAGGGATGGCAGTGCGGTGATCTGTGCTTCCGGCAGAGGGATGAAACTGAACTGTAAAATAATCGTGACAACAACAGTAAAAAAACAGAATGAACCAACCCTGGTCAAAGGAACCAAAACTGCTAAGAAAGAGATTACCAATTCCCAAGGTAAGAAAGAAGTAGTAGAGGTGACTATCAATACCTACACATATAAATTTTCTACAGTACCTGTAAATCTGGGAGAATTAAAGCAGTATAATCTTACAGTCCCGGATGGACGATATAAAACGATGGCGCTTCTTATTCTTGCATACAGAACCTGGACTCCAACAAACCCTACAGATTGCGAGGAAATGCTAGCTTATCTGAATAACAGGGAGATGACACCATACTATAAAAATTTCCTCCGGGATCGCATGAAAGGTGATCAGAAATATAAATATCTTGGTAATGCCTATCTTAACGGTGCAACCCCGGAAAATAATTATACCCCGGCAAAACCGATTTCGATCACATTGCGTCAGGATACCCTGCCGGGAAAGGGAAATTCTATCAGTGAGAATATTCCTTATTTTGAGAAGACCCAGACAACACCGGATATATACAGAGCATTTATTGATTTCCCGGGATCTGACAGTTCCAGATGGATCTGCTGCTATAAACATTCCAAGACCGGAAAATGGTTTATCTGGGATCAGTCATGGCATGATCTTCTGACAGCGGTAAAACAACCGGCAGGAGAATATCAGTACTGAGTTATCTGTGAAGGGCAAACTTTTCAATAGCTCTTGCAACCCCTTCCTCATCATTGGAAGCAGTGATATAATCTGCAGCAGTCTTTACTTTATCCTGGGCGTTGGACATGGCAACGCCCAGGCCTGCTTCCTGCATAAGATAAACGTCATTGTCTCCATCACCGCAGGCCATGATGGATTCTCTTGGGATTCCCAGCATTTTCCCAAGTGCAATGAGTGCAGTTCCTTTATTTACACCAGCAGCGTTGATCTCGATATTATAGCTTAAGGAACCGACCAGCTCAAGTTCTTTCAGTTCGCTTAATTCCCTCCAGGCAGCAGCGCGCTCATCCATATCTGCAAAAAGAGCCTGAACTTTATCCATATCCCGGTTTTCTGCTGCAACCACCTGCCAGATATCCGGAACAGCTTTACGGGTGGTGCGCACATAATTCCACATATTGGGATCATGATGATATCTGCCTACATTGTCAAGTTTGGCCTGATCTGCATAACCCTGACCATCAAAATATACCTCTGAAAGTGTGTCATATTTCTGAAAAATATGGAGAGCTTTTTTGGCACTTTCAAGAGGGAGAAGCTGCTCAATGAGAAGTTCTCCGGTATCGGTATTAAGGACTCTGGCGCCATTGGAAGTAAGGGCATAATGAATCCCGGGAAACTCCTGAAGTTCTTTGGGAATCCCGGTAAAAGGTCTTCCGGTAGCCACAAGAACCTGTATCCCTGCATCAATGGCATCTTTTAAAACCCGCTTAGTATTCTCTGTCAGATCTTTTCTGGAGGTAAGAAGTGTACCATCCAGATCCAGCCCGATCATTTTTATATTGTACATGATTTCCTGGTTCCTTCCTCTATGTAAAAATTCTCTCTTTTTATTCTAGCAGAAATAAAAGAACAGTGCAATTATTGCATTTGGCATATGGTAAGAAAAATGGTATACTCTGTTATGGAAATATAAGACTATGAATAATAAAACAGAGGAGATAGATTTATGCCTGAATTACTGATCATAGATGGTTCATCCATGCTTTCCACATCCTATTACGGAAATCTTCCCAAAAGCATCCTTTTTGCAAAAACAGAGGAGGAAAAAGCAGCCCATTACAAAGAAATTCTCCATACTTCAGACGGAAAATACACAAATGCCATGTTTACTATGCTTCGCACCCTGATATCTGTTTATAAAAAAGTGCAGCCGGATTACCTGGCATTTGTATTTGATATGACAAGAGATACATTCCGCCGTACAGAACTTGGGGCGGATTTTTACAAGGCAAACCGCAAAGAGACGGCACAGCCTTTGAAAGAACAGTTTGTTCAGATGGAAGAGTTTTTAAATGAGATCGGCTGTCCGGTATTTATGAGCCGGGAATACGAAGCAGATGATTATGCAGCATCCCTGGTGCGTAAATTTGAAGGACCGGAATTAAACACTTATGTGCTTACAAAGGATCATGATTATTATCAGCTTGTCAGTGATTATACCCGTATGTGGCGCGTAGTGACAAAAGATAAGTTGGAAACACTGAAAGATGCCTACGGTCTCTACGGAAAAGAAGGATATGATGTACTTCCGCCTAATGTATTTGAATATACTAGGGATATTGTATATGCAGAAGAAGGTGTATATCCGGAACAGATACCGGTACTTCTTGCTATTACCGGAGATCCGGGGGATGGAATTCCGGGATGCAAAGGTGTGTCATCAGCAGCGGCTCCTCTGGTTGCAGAATATAAGACCCTGGATCGGATTTACGGTGCGATTGACAAATGCCAGGGAATAGCAAAAAAAGAAAAAGAGCTGAGTACTTTCTGGAAGGAATGCCTGGGCATCGGAAGAAGTCCCTTAAAGGCATTAAAAACCAACCGTGAGATGGTATATTTAAGTGAAAAGCTGGCAGAAATGAAGGATGATATTCCTCTTTCCTGTACACTTGAAGATCTTAAGTTCCATGTGGATATGCCGAAATTAAAGGAATTGCTGAAGCAGTATGAGATGAACAGTATTCTTTCTGATGTGGAAAAACTGTGTAATGCATAAAAGCATAATGAGGGATGAAGCTACATTCCAGGACTTGCTCTTGGAACCGGTGTTGCCATCTATGCAAGCTGTTCATGATTTTTACCTTTGGAGCATCCTTTTATGCCTTTCATATACAGTTGTCTGGAGCTGATCGGTAAGGTGATCTGTACCTGGTTTTGCAGAAAAGATTTTTCTGACACACAGCCCGAAATATGATATGATAGACAGAAACCGATAAAGATGAAATGGAGAATAAGATGAAAAAAGAAAATGGTATTGCACTTCTTCCTATCAGTGTGTTTCTGATCCTGTATCTGGGGCTTGGGATCCTGTTTGAATATGTAATGAAGATTCCCATGGGATTTTACAATGTTCCCATTGTGGTAGCCTTTCTTGTGGCTATCCTTGTGGCGTGTCTGCAGAATCGGGAGGTAAGCTTCGACAGAAAGCTTGAGATCATGGCACAGGGGGTAGGAGATAAGAATATCATAACCATGCTGCTGATCTTTCTTACTGCCGGTTCCTTTGTAGGTGTTGTAGGCAGAAGCAGTGCGGAAAGTGTTGCCTACTGTATGCTGTCCCTGATTCCGGCCAGATTTTCAGTAGCCGTGCTGTTTGTGGTGGCATGTTTTGTGTCTGTGGCAATGGGAACCTCTGTGGGAACCATTACTTTGCTGACGCCTATTGCAGTGGCAGTTTCCGGGGCATCCGGATTTGATATGGCTTTTTGTATCGGCTCAGTTATGGGTGGTGCCATGTTCGGGGATAATCTTTCCTTTATCTCTGATACCACTATTGCTGCCTGTAACGGTCAGGGATGCGAGATGAAAGATAAGTTCCGGGAAAATTTCTGGATTGCTTTTCCTGCGGCTGTGGTGACACTGGTGGTGATACTGATTCTGTCTTTCCATACGGAGATTCAGGGAAGAGTCAGCCAGCCTTATCACTTACTGCAGATTTTTCCCTATGTACTAGTGCTGATCGGTGGTATCATCGGTATCAATGTGTTTGTGGTTCTTCTTACGGGAATTGTTTCCGGAGCGATCATTATGCTGGCAGGAGGACATATCCAGCCGGTAGAACTGCTTTCCCATATTGGTTCCGGGGTATCTGGAATGTTTGAGACCTGTATGGTAGCTATTTTGGTAGCAGCCATGTGTGCATTGATCCGTGAATATGGAGGGTTTGCGGCACTTCTTGGCTGGATACGGAAGATTTTTAAGGGAAAAAAGGGCGGTCAGATTGGAATGGGACTTCTGGTAGGAACCATGGATATCGCAACTGCCAACAATACTGTAGCCATTGTTATGGCAAATCCCATTGCTAAGGAAATGGCAGAACAGTATGATATTACCCCAAGAAAGACAGCTTCCATTCTGGATACCTTTTCCTGTATTTTTCAGGGAGTGATCCCTTATGGAGCACAGATGCTGGTGGCGATTTCCGCTGCCAGTGAACTGGGCTATGAAATTTCTGCTTTCCAGATCATGCCCAGACTTTTTTATCCAATGTTCCTTCTTGTAAGCTCTCTGATCGCAATACTGGGCATAAATAAAAACAAATAAATATTATATAAGTTGTAAATGTCAGATTCTGTTTCTTTGAATCTGGCATTTTTTTGTGGGATTCAGAGGGAAATTATAAAATATATGTGGTTTGTTTAAAATATATAAGATATTGAAAAAATAAATGTGGTTTTATGAATGTTTTTTCAAAAAAACTCTTTACAAACAACACAAACAGTCATATACTATGGGATGTAAAGAAAAACAACAAGAAACAATATATTGTTAAGAAATATCCAACATAAAACCACAATTATAATTCGGAGGAATCAGATCATGAAAATTTTGGAATCAAAATTCGTACAGGGCTTTATCAAAATGGCAAATGACGGTTATCAGCAGGGCTGGCATGAGAGAAATGGCGGAAACTTAAGTTACCGTCTGAAGGCAGAGGAGGTGGAGATGATCCGTCCACGTCTTAATGCACCGGGAGAGTGGACTCCTATCGGTGTTGAGGTGCCGGGGCTTGCAGGGGAATTTTTTCTTGTAACAGGAAGCGGCAAATATTTCCGAAATATTATCGTTGACCCCGAGGTATGTCTTGCCATTATCGAACTGGATGAGACAGGAACAAATTACAGGATCCGCTGGGGGCTTGTGGAAGGCGGAAGACCTACCAGTGAACTGCCAACCCATCTTATGAACCATGAAGTAAAAAAGAAACTGACCAATGGAAAGCACCGTGTTATTTATCACGCACATACCACAAACACCATTGCCCTTACCTTTGTACTGCCGCTGGATGATAAGATCTTTACAAGAGAGCTGTGGGAATCTGCAACAGAGTGTCCGGTTGTATTTCCGGATGGTGTGGGTGTGATCGGATGGATGGTTCCGGGAGGAAGGGACATTGCCATAAAGACTGCAGAGCTTATGAAAAAATATGATGTGGTGATCTGGGCGCATCATGGAATGTTCTGTTCTGGAGAGGATTTTGACCTGACCTTCGGTCTTCTTCATACAGTAGAGAAATCTGCGGAGATCCTTGTAAAGATCTTGTCCATGTCTCCGAAAAAACTTCAGACGATCACACCGGATAATTTCCGTGCTCTTGAGAAAGATTTCAAGGTAAATCTTCCGGAAGAGTTCCTTTACGAAAAAGAATCATAAAAAACTTGACATTACAATAGTTGTAAGTTATAAAATCCCCTTTGGAATATATAGAGACCGGAGGGGATTTTTCTGAACAAAATTATACAATCTGAAGTCGGGTTTCGATCAAGAGTTTTATGAATAATTACAAAATGACAAGATATTTGGTTATAATTTAAAATCCAATATTGTAATAAGATAAATCATATGGCATAATAATCAAGGAAAAATTAAATATAAGAAAAATCTAAGTAAAGAGAATGTAAAAAACTACATAAGAAGGGAGTCTGCTCCTGCAAAAACAGGGAAAGCAGAGACAATAAGGAGAAAATTATGTCAATATTTTCAATGGTTTTATCTTTATTATGCGGAGTGGCATTATTTCTGTATGGAATGTCACTGATGGGTGATGCCCTGAAACAGGTGGCCGGAAACAAGCTGGAAGCGTTTCTGTACCGCATGACCAATACACCTTTAAAGGGAGTGGCACTTGGAACCGGTGTTACCAGTGTGATCCAGTCGTCCTCAGCAACCACGGTTATGGTGATCGGTTTTGTTAACTCCGGTATGATGAAACTGAAACAGGCGATCGGTATTATCATGGGAGCCAACATCGGAACCAGTATCACAGGATGGATTTTATGTCTTTCTTATATTGATGGTTCCAGCGGCATTGCAAGCGTTCTTTCTTCTGCCACCATTGCAGCAGTAGTAGCGGTGATCGGTACTGTTATGCGCATGGCATGTAAGCGTTCAGTTCACAAGAATATCGGAAACATTATGCTTGGATTTGCTATTCTGATGACCGGTATGCAGACAATGAGCGGTGCGGTAGCTCCTTTAAGGGAGAGTGCGGTGTTTGTTGACATGCTGACCATGTTTTCCAACCCCATTGCAGGTATTCTGGTTGGTATTCTTTTTACTGCGGTACTTCAGAGTGCGTCTGCAACAGTAGGTGTGCTGCAAGCACTTTCCGTAACAGGGATCCTGACTTTTGCAAGTGCATTTCCTATTGTACTTGGAATCGGTGTAGGTGCTGCCTGTCCGGTTCTGATCTCTGCCGTCGGAGCCAACAAGAACGGTAAAAGGACAGCTCTGGTATATCTGATCAACGACCTGTTTGGTCTGATCCTCTGGTCTGTGATCTTTTATACAGCCAATGCCATTGTGCATTTTACTTTTATGGATACGATCATGTCGCCGGTATCCATTGCATTATTAAATACCGTATTCCGTGTTGCCACAGTTATTGTGCTGTTTCCGTTTATCCCGAAGATTGAGAAGCTGGTATGCTATCTTGTGAAGGACAGTGCGGAGGAACTGGAGGATGAGGCAGATTTTGATCTTCTGGAGGAACGTCTTATTGATTATCCGGCACTTGCTATCGGACAGTGTCATCGTGCCATGAATGGTATGGCAAAGAAACTGCGTAAAAATGTAAACCGTGCCATGAACCTTCTCAATGATTATCAGCAGGATAAATTTGACAAGGTACAGCGCAAGGAGGATCTGATCGACAAATATGAGAGCCGTCTTGGAGAGTATTTGATCAAGCTGACCAAGAGGGAGATGAATACTGCACAGACAAGACAGGTTTCTCTGTATCTTCATACAATCAATGACTTTGAGAGGATTGGAGATCATGCATCCTACATTGCACATATGTCCAATGAGATCCATGACAATCATACACAGTTTTCCCAGGAAGCCTGGGATGAGCTTAATACCGTCATGGAGGCAGTCCGTGAGGAGATCAATGTGACCTGCAATGCATTTATGAAAGACGATAGAGAGGCGGCTCAGAGAGTTGCACCTCTTGGCGTTGTGATCTCAAGACTCTGCGATGAACTGAAAATGCGTCATGTAGAGCGTCTGAGCCAGGGTAAATGTGGTCTGGAAGAGGGAACTGTATTTAATGATATCCTGAATAGTTTTAACCGTATTGCAGCCCATTGTGCCAGTGCCATGGTTGCCCTTATGAAGAGTGGTGAGGACGGAACGGATATGCATATCCACAATTCAAAAATCTATCCTACAGATACGCTGGAATATTATTCTTATTTTACAGAGTACCGTCAGAAGTACAATATCGGGGAGATCGGAGAACAGGAAGAAAGAGTTCTCAGTATGGAACCGGAAGAGGTAGAGTAAAAGATCTGCAGATCAGAAGATATAAAAGAAACGGCATGGAGATCCTGATATGGATCCCCATGCCGTTTCTTTATGGGCGGTTCTGTTATAAGATTATCTTTCTTCAAAAGAAATAAAGTCTGTGTGGTGTCCAACGTATTTGTAAGCAGGACGGATGATCTTGTTGGCGTTGATCAGTTCCTCAAGACGGTGAGCACTCCAGCCTGGCATACGTGCAATGGCAAAGATCGGGGTGAAAAGTTCTTCGGGGATACCAAGCATACTGTAAACAAAACCGCTGTAGAAGTCTACGTTTGCGCAGACATTTTTGAACAGCTTCCTGTGTTCCATAATAAGCTTTCCTGCAAGGCTTTCTACCTTGTCATAAAGCTGAAATTCTGCTGTCATACCCTTCTCCTCTGCGAGAGCCTGGGCAAAGCGTTTCAGGATCTTCTCTCTCGGGTCGGAAAGAGTGTAAACGGCATGTCCCATACCGTAGATAAGACCTGCGTGATCAAATGCCTCTTTGTTAAGGATCTTCTGAAGATAGGCAACGATTTCATCCTCATTATCCCAGTCGCTGACATGTGTCTTCAGATCTGTGAACATGTTCTGAACCTTCAGGTTGGCACCACCATGACGTGGTCCCTTCAGGGAGCCGATGGAGGCTGCTGTGGAAGAGTAGGTGTCTGTTCCGGAGGAAGTTACCACATGAGTTGTAAATGTGGAGTTGTTACCACCGCCATGTTCTGCGTGGAGGACCAGGGCAATATCAAGGACCTTGGCTTCCAGCTCTGTGTATTTGCCGTCTGGACGAAGCATAAGAAGGATGTTCTCTGCCATGGAAAGCCCCTTCTGGGGGTTACGGATGAACAGGGTGTCATCCTTTCGGAAATGGCGGTATGCATGATAGGAATAAACAGCAATCTCAGGAAGTTTGGCGATCAGTTCCAGAGACTGACGAAGTACGTTTTCAGAAGAGATATCCTCCGGGTTGTCATCATAGGTGTAGAGAGCAAGAACACAACGCTCCATGGCATTCATAATATTTGCGTTGGTACCCTTCATAACCACATCGCGGACAAAACGGCCGCCAAGATCTTCCATGTCAAACATCAGATCCAGGAATCTGGAAAGCTCATCTTTGTTGGGAAGTTTTCCGAAAATAAGAAGATAAATAGTCTCCTCAAAACCAAAACGTCTGTCTTTCAGTCCGTTGATAATATCCTGAACGTTGATCCCCTGATAATATAACTGACCGTCAGCCGGAATACGGCGGCCATTGACCAGATTGTAGCCGGTTACATCAGATATCTCTGTAAGACCTGTAAGTACACCTTTACCTGCGGAATCACGAAGACCTCTTTTTACATCATATTCCACATACAGGTTGGGGTCAATGTGGTGATGCTTCATCAGTTCCTGCTCAAAAAAAATCATGCGGGCTCTTAACTGCTCGGAATCTTCAAGACTCATCATTTCATGTTTTTCCATAATAATACTCCTCGTTTCCCAATTGTAAAAAACACCGATAACAGCCTGAATCAGTTACAGCTTTGTAATCAGTGTTCGGGTATTGCGTACAATTGTTTTTGCTTAATTCCTGATTTTACAGGAAATCAGATAGAATATCAAGAGAAAAGTTACATTTTAGTTTATATTTTCCTGACATGAAGAGGGATACTTTTATAGTATAAGAAATTATGATATGATACCTGTTGAAGTATTTTATATTACATACTGAAAGGAGTTTTACCATGTCAAAAACAATCAGTGAACTGACAAAAGACCTGCTTGCAGCGACATCGGCCTGCAAAGAGATCAAAGAGGCTGCCCGGAATTATCTGGAGGCAGAGGGAACAGAGAAGGAGACGGAAGCTGCAAAGGCTTACGTTGCGGAACTTGAGGCAGATATCATGCCCATCGACGGACTGATCGCATTTGCAGGATCTGATATGGGTGCGAAAATCTTCGGAACCGAAGGGGCTGCCAAAATGCTCTCTCATGCAGAGGCGATCAAGGCAGAGGGTGCCAGATACTGTGACTGCCCTGCATGTGCAGCCTGTGAGGCACTTCTTGAAAAGAAATCCCAGATTCTGAAATGATCCGGATAAAAAGAGAAAACGAAAGAGATAAAGAACAATATGAAGACTAAAGGGGAAATAAGCAATATCTACAGACTGGATGGAAAGGTACCTCTCGGGAAAGCCATTCCTTTTGGCCTTCAGCACATTCTGGCCATGTTTGTTTCAAACCTGACACCGATCACCCTGATAACAGCATCTGCACAGCCGTCCCTTACCCAGGCACAGGTTGCCCTTCTTTTACAGAATGCTATGTTTGTGGCAGGAATTGCCACCCTGATCCAGTTGTATCCCATCTGGAAGATAGGATCCAGGCTTCCGGTAGTTATGGGCGTAAGCTTTACCTTTGTCACTGTGCTTAGTACAGTTGCAGCAAATTACGGGTATCCGGCTGTTGTAGGTTCAGTCCTCATTGGCGGTCTGCTTGAGGGAACGCTGGGCCTTCTGGCCCGTTACTGGCGTAAGATCATTACACCGGTTGTGGCGGCATCTGTTGTTACTGCCATTGGATTTTCCTTATTTACAGTGGGTGCAAGGTCTTTTGGCGGTGGTTATAATGATGACTTCGGCTCCTGGCAGAATCTGACTCTTGGCGGGGTGACTCTGGCGGTGTGCCTTCTCTGGAATATTCTGATGAAAGGATATTTAAAGCAGCTTTCCGTACTTGCAGGCCTGATCGTGGGGTATATTCTGGCAATCTTTATGGGAAAAGTGGATCTGAGTGCGATCATGTCCGGTGGGATTATTTCCCTTCCTCACTTTATGCCTTTTAAACCGGAATTTAATGCCGGTGCCATTGTTTCTGTGTGCATTATTTTTATGG
>CAKROW010000050.1 GCA_934373235.1 uncultured Blautia sp.
TTCTCTCCTTCACTATCCTTCTTTGCGGCAAACGCTGTCATGGGCAATGCAGTTACCGCCAGAATGACTGCTGCCGCCAGTGAAATCCATTTTTTATTTTTCATGCAGATACCTCTTTTAAAGACTTCTGCTGTTAGAATATGCATAATTAATTAATTGGTGACCAGGGGGTGCATACAAAGTATCGCAAAACACAGCCTCCATGATTACTTTTGTTAGGATATGCCCCCAAAACCAACTGCTGGAGAATGTCAATACAATCTGTGATTTTCAGAAATCAAGATTATATAAACATATAAAATTCCAAGATGTAGAAAATCCATATGCTGAAAAAATGAAAAAAGAACTGATTGCAGGCTTCCAAAATGAGGAAGACTTTGCTTATATGAAAGGCTATAAACCCTGGAAAAAACTATTAGCAAAGTATTGATTCTGATTATGTTTATTGCAAAATAAAAAGCCCTATCCATTCAGAACAGAGCATTTATAGATGAAAGAGATTATTTGGCAGGCGTCGCGGCTCCTGCATCTCTTTTAACCCATAGGGTGCGTGGTTGCAACGAAATTTACCACCTCAAATAATCTTAGATTTATAATAACCGGAACCTACCAACTTGTAAACAATAAATATACTATTATGTGAAAAAATGCCATTTTAAAGCAAGGATGGTTTTTGATTGACTTTCTTAGTTATATCAGATATATTATCTTTAGTGATCAGATTGTAGAAACTCGAGAAGCCTGCGATCGGGGGAGGATGCTGAGGCTCCTCTCCTTTTTTTATCCGAAATATTTTTAACGAGGTAGATATAAGACTTGCAAAAGGGAGGTATGACAATGAAGATTGAACTTGGACAAGTTCAAAAAATGTTGGAATGGCTAAAAACCAAACTATATTTAGATTCTATTGCACAAAATGCCCGCTCCAGAGCTGTAAAGAGAGGGCAGGTATATCGTTGCAATTTCGGCTGTGGAATTGGAAGCGAAATGCAAAAAGAAAGACCAGCTGTTATTATTCAAAATGATGTTGCTAACTCCCGTTCTGGTAACACTATTGTAATTCCAATTACACATGATACCAGCACTTTACCGTGTGTAGCAAATATTACACCTCAGACAGATGCAGCAGGTAATATTATTCTTGATGGTCAGGCAAACACATCCAATATGATGTGTGTCAGCAAAGCAAGATTAGGTGATCTTGTAGGCTTTTTGCCAAAAACAGATATGAAAAAAATTGATGAAGCAATTGCTAAAACAGTCGGACTTATGGGATATTACTCTGATCTAAATAAACGATTGGATGATAAATTGCAATATATTTCAAAAATAAAAGAAGAACGTAATATAGCACAGGATGAACTTGCCGAACTGAGGAAAATTCTTGAATTGTCAGATGATATTTCTTTGACAGAACACATTACAAAGATAAAAATAAATATTGACAAGGAGTAATTGAACCAGTATTATATAAGTACAAAGAAGTCTTTTTCCGGAGTGAGAAAGATATTATTACTTATTCAAAGGAAAGGGGCTCTGGGCGAGTTCCTTTTTACATTTCATAAAATTTGTTTTTATAACATATACTATGATTACAAAGTAGCTCTGGATAGGATATTTGGAGTTGTAAAACGGCGGAAATATCATTGCTGGTATTTCCGCCACTTCTTTTATGGATTATTCGCACTATTCAACCTATCCACCCAATTACACAAAATCACAATCGTCTCATAATTTACATTGATGTATGTACGCCACCTTTTCGTCCCCCAAGAACTTTTTTGCCTTTCAGATCCTCCCATTTAAAATCCGGCATCTTTTCTCTCGCCACAAGGAAATTTCCGGCACGCTGGGTTAACTGTGCGAAATTCACGACAGGATCAGTGGCACCCTCCTGATAAGCATAAACAGATGCCTCCGCGCCCATAAAGCCAATATCTGCCTCACCGGAAATCACAGCAGTCATTGTTTTATCTGCTCCAAATCCTGTCACCAGTGTAAGATCCAGCCCTTCTTCAGCAAAATATCCTTCTTCGATTGCCACATACTGGGGCGCATAAAAGATCGAATGGGCTACCTCATTCAATGTAACCTTCGTAAGCTTCTCTCCTTCACTATCCTTCTTTGCAGCAAACGCTGTCACGGGCAGCGCAGTCACCGCCAGAATGACTGCTGCCGCCAATGAAATCCATTTTTTATTTTTCATGCAGATACCTCTTTTTTGACTTCTGCTTTTAGCATATGTCAAAATGACCTGAAAGGTTCAAAACATCAATAAAGCAGATAATATCATCAGAAAGATGATATTCTTAACAGAAGAACAATACTGAAATGGAAAGGAATTGCCCCGTTCCCAAAAATATGATAAGGTGAAGCAAACAGAATTTTTCAGGAGGAGCATTCATATGAAATACGACTTCACTTCCATCATTGACCGGCATGGCAGAGATTCCATTGCAGTAGACGGCCTGAAGGGCGACGGTTTCTCTCCTGCCCCGCCGAAAGAGGGCTTCGATGCCATCCCGATGTGGGTAGCAGACATGAACTTCCCTACTGTACCTACCATACAGCAGGCGATCATCGAACGGGCCAGCCACCCGGCCTTCGGTTACTTCGAAGCCCCGCCGGAATATTATAAGGCCATCATCCACTGGCAGGAAACCCGCCACGGTGTCACCGGTCTGAAGCCCAGACACATTGGCTACGAAAATGGCGTTCTGGGCGGAGTTATCAGTGCGCTGAACTGTATCTGCTCCCGCGGTGATAACGTCCTTGTCCACAGCCCGACATACATAGGCTTCACCACAAGCCTGAAAAACAACGGCTACAAGGCCGTACACTCTCCGCTGATAAGGGATGAAAACGGCATATGGAGAATGGATTATGCAGACATGGAAAAACAACTCCGGGAAAAGAAGATCCACGCCGCCATTCTCTGCAATCCGCATAATCCCTGCGGACGCGTGTGGGAGCGCCGGGAGCTGGAAAAAGCCATGGAGCTGTACCGAAAATATGATGTCTATGTCATCTCAGACGAGATCTGGTCTGACCTCATCCTGAACGGCCATAAGCATATCCCCAGCCAGTCCGTCAGTGAAGATGCACGCCAGCGTACAGCGGCCTTCTACGCTCCATCCAAAACCTTTAATCTTGCAGGACTTGTTGGCAGCTATCACATTGTATACAACAACTGGTGGCGGGATCGCATTTTGAAGGAATCCAGTCTGAGCCATTATAATATGATGAATGTTCTGTCCATGCACGCTCTGCTTGGCGCTTATCAGCCTGAGGGCTATGAATGGACCGATGAACTGTGCGAAGTACTGAGCGGCAACGTAAACTTTGCCTGTGATTACATTGACCGGCACTTTAAGGGTGTCAACGTTTCCAGACCTGAAGGCACCTATATGCTCTTTGCAGACTGCACCGACTGGTGTGCTGCCCATGGCAAAACAATCGAAGATGTGGAAAAGGCCTGCTGGGATGTGGGTGTTGCCGTCCAGGACGGCAGGATGTTTTTCGGTCCCTGTCACCTGCGAATGAATCTGGCCTCACCCCGTTCCCGCATAGAGGAAGCCTTCCGCCGAATGGATCAGTACGTCTTCAACAGGTAAAAATCTACCCTACCGTTCATTACGATCTGTGATATAATAGACCTCATAACATCAGCGTCCCATCCTTTCACTTTCCGGAACGCTGTAAACAGGAGGAAATCAATATGAATATTAAAGAGGAAATCCACGCATTATCAGAAGAAATGCTCACAAACCTTGGCAGACTGGTTGCCATTGACTCCCAGCTCGGTACCCCTTCCGAGGGAAAGCCATTTGGTGAGGGCCCTGCAAAAGCTCTGGAAGAGGGACTGAAGATTGCCGAAGAGCTTGGCTTTAAAACCGTAAACCTGGATAACTACTGCGGTTATGCCGAAATGGGTGAGGGCGATGAGATCGTCGGCATCGCCGGTCATCTGGATATCGTTCCTGTAGGCGGAGACTGGACCTACGATCCGTTCAGCCTTACCCGTGAGGGCGATCATGTATACGGCCGCGGGACCACTGATGACAAAGGCCCTATCCTGGAAGCACTCTATGCCATGAAGCTTCTCCGTGACCACGGCGTGAAACTGAACAAAAGGGTCCGCCTGATCATGGGCTGCAACGAGGAAACAGGTTCCAGATGTATGGCCCACTACAATCAGGTAGCAGAAGAGCTTTCCTGCGGTTTCACACCAGATGCCAGCTTCCCGTGTATCCACGGTGAAAAAGGCCGTGCATTTATGATGGCCTATTCTAAAAATACTCGCATCATCTCTGTAAACGGCGGCTTTGTTGCAAATGCAATGTGCGACACCTGCACAACTGTAATCCCTGCAGATGCCGGCCTGAAAGAAAAACTGGAAATGGCACTGTCCCAGAGCAAACTTCAGGAATACAAAGTAACAGAAGAAAACGGTGAGCTTACCATTTATGCCAAAGGTGTTCCTGCCCATGCCAGCACACCGGCACTTGGTGTCAATGCTGCAGGCGTAACTTTCGAATGCCTTGCTAAAGCCGGATTCGAGGATGATTTTGTGGAATTCTATAACTCTCATCTTGGAACTTCCTGCGACGGTTCTGGTATTGGCCTGAAATTTGCAGATGAATACGGCGATCTGACATTATGCAACGGAATCGTAAAAACAGAAAACGGTGTCATTTCCTGTACCATTGATATCCGTGTTCCGGTAACTCTTAATGAGACCGATATCCGCAGAATGTGTCAGGACAGACTGGAAGATAAAAACGGCCGCATTGAGATCGTTGAAGTTGGCGCCCCGTTATTCTTCCCAAGAGAATCTCCGCTGGTAAATGCTCTTTACAAAGCGTACACAGATGTGACCGGCGATACCGAACACAAACCAATGGTCATTGGAGGCGGCACTTACGCAAAATCCCTCAAAAACATCATAGCCTTCGGACCTGAAAAAGAGGGAATTGACTACCGCATCCACGGAGCCGATGAATTTATCCTGGTCTCCGGTATGGAAGAAGCAGTTCTCATCTATATGGAAGCGATCAAAAATATGCTTACAATCTGAAATATGCTTATGATCTGAAATCAGGAGGATAAGAACTCATGAGTACAAAAGCTGAACACGCTACAAAATTACACGAAAATGGCTGTAACTGTGCACAGGCAGTTGCCTGTTCTTTCTGCCGGGAATTTGGCATCGATGAAAACGAGATGTTCCGTATTGCCGAGGGCTTCGGCCTTGGAATGGGTGTTATGGAAATGTGCGGTGCTCTTTCCGGTATGGCTATGATCATCGGCCTTTCCAACAGCCAAGGAAATACAGAAGAAGGTTCCAAAACCAAAGGTGACACTTACAAAAAGCTCCGCACCTATATCCAGAAATTCAAAGAAAAAAACGGCTCCTGTATCTGCCGTGAATTAAAAGGTGTAGAGACCGGCAAGGTTCTCTGCAGCTGCCCGCAGTGTATCACAGATGCGGTTGCTCTTACAGAAGAATATCTTGCAGAAAACAGATAATCTCATAAAATAAAACAGCAGAATTGTATATTCCCTGTAATCCCGGGACATACAGCTCTGCTGTTTTCTGTTCCTATTCTCTTTTCACTGTCAGATCCTTCACCCATCTGTATTTCTTATAATTCAGGTACACAGCCGGGATCTTTACAAATTCATCCAGACTTATGATAAAATAAACCGCAAGCACAGGAAGCTTCAGTACAAATGCTGCAATAAGGCCCAACGGAACCATAATACACCACATGGAAATACAGTCGCAGTACAACCCGAACTTACTGTCTCCGCCTGCACAGAAAATCCCACTGATGGTTGCTCCGTTTACGGAACGTCCGATCATATAGTAAGCACAAATCAGCAGCATTCCTTTCAGATATCCTTCTGATGTAGCGTTTAAATTGGCAAATTTAAGGATCAGCGGGCTGAAGGCCAGAAGCACAAGTCCGGACACGATTCCGCTGGAAACAGCCAGGTGACAGAGCCTTCTGCCGTATTCTTTTGCTTTTTCCAATTTTCCGGCCCCCAGCTCGTTTCCGACCATGATGCCGCCGCCGTTTCCAAGTCCCATGCAGAAGCATCCGGCCAGATTTTTCACAATACTGGCAATGGAGTTGGCTGCTACCGCATCACTTCCCAGATGTCCCATGATCACGGAATACATGGAAAATCCGGTACCCCAGACAATCTCATTACAGATTACCGGCGTTGTATATTTCCAGAAATCCTTTCGAAGAACAGGGTCATCTCTGCGGAGATATTTTGCCCGGAGTTTTACCTTATCTTTTCCCACGGTTTCCAGAACACACCATGTCACTTCTATAATACGGGCTGTTACCGTTGCCAGAGCTGCTCCTGCGATCTCCATTCTGGGCATTCCGAATAATCCATAGATCAGCACTGCATTGATAAAAATATTTACCACTACGCTGGTGGCGCTGATCACACTGCTTTTTGCTGCTCTGCCGCTGTTTTTCAGAATGCAGAGATACATCTGTGAGATTCCAGTAAGCAGATAGGATACCGCGATCACCCTGAGATACAGAGAACCTCCCCGGATCAATACCGGATCACTGGTAAAAATCCTCATCAACAATCCCGGGATCAGCAGCGCAGATAAAGTAAAGCTCAGTGATATCACAGTGGTAACTTTCGTCACAAAAGCAAAGATCCGCTCTACTGCCGGGAGATCTCCTTTTCCCCAGTACTGGGCAGCTATAAGAGAAAGACCGATGGTCATAGCTTCCAGAAGCAGACTGTGGATGAAAGTAATCTGTCCTGCCAGAGATACTGCTGACAGGGAATCCTGAGAGATCACTCCCAGCATCAGGGCATCGGATGCACTGACCAGCGCCAGCATAAACTGTTGGAACGCTATGGGCATTACCAGGCTTATGAGCTTTCTGGTAAATGCCGGGTCTCTTTTATTTTCCATTTATTTTTGCCCACGCCTCTTCATCAAACTTACGGTCTTTAAAGTAATATGGCTTGTCCGCATCCGTGATCTCACGGATCACACGGCAGGGATTTCCGGCTGCACATACATTGTCCGGAATGTCCTTTGTCACCACGCTTCCCGCACCGATCACAACATTGTTTCCGATCTTTACACCCGGAAGGACACAGCAGCTTCCGCCGATCCACACATTATCCCCGATCGTAACCGGGATTCCGTACTCAAATGCAGAATTCCGGCTCTCCGGATGGATAGGATGTCCGGCTGTGTAAATACCTACATTGGGACCAAACAGTACGTTATCCCCGATGGTGATCTTTCCCACATCCAACATCACACAGTGGGTGTTGGCATAAAAATTCTCTCCGACTTCAATATGACTTCCGTATTCACAGTGGAACGGTGGCTCAAAATATACATTTTTCTTATGTTTGATCCCGGCACGCTCCAAGCACTCCATACCTTTTTCCGGTTCAAAGGGCATTACCTCATTATACTCCCGGATAGCTTTTTTAATTCCCTTCTGCTGTGCCATAACCGCATCATCGGAGATGTATGGCATCTCGTGATCTCTTCTGTAAACGTTATCCATTCTTTTGATTCCTCCTGTTTTTTATCAGCAATCAGCTTCATTTTTCAATAAAACAGACAGCCGGCCGACACTGACGCACCATTTTCCATTACTGTTCACTCTGTTCTCAGCAACACGTTTCGCGATGCACAGAATTATGTATAAAATGTACATCGGTTCACGCGTGTATTGACCGAACTATCCTTTCAATTTATAATTATATTGTGTTTTTAAAAATGATTCTATCGGTTTTCTATCTAACCTTATAACAATCCTGCGAGGTATAATATATGATTTATTTAGATCTGAAAGATGACCTGTCCGAAAAAATGGTCTATGATCATCCGGACTGTCCGGTCTACACCATTCACGAACTGCTTTCCCACTATCCCAATTATTCTGCCATCAGCCACTGGCATGACGATATTGAATTTCTGATGATCCTCTCCGGTCAGATGCAGTATAATGTCAATGGAAAAATCCTTACTCTGGAACAGGGACAGGGGATTTTTGTAAATTCCAGGCAGATGCATTACGGATTTTCTGAAAGTCACAGGGAATGTGAATTTTTTTGCATCCTCATCCACCCCATGCTTCTGTGCACATTACCTGCTTATGAAAAAAACTTCGTTCTTCCTCTGATTCGGAATAACGAAGTTCCCTTTTTTATTTTTGATCCCGGTATTTCCTGGCAGGCACAGATTTTGGAACAGATAGAAGATATCTATGTACACCGCAAGGATAAAACTGCACCTTTACGAATCCTGTCCTCCTTTTCCCTTATCTGGGCTCTGCTTCTTGAACATCTGCCCTCTGCCTCCCGATCAGAAGACCATTCCAATACGGATCTCTCCTCGATCCGGAGCATGACCGGTTTTATCCAGCAGAATTACGCTTCCAGGATCTCCCTTTCGGATATTGCGGCTGCAGGTTCTGTGGGTATCAGTAAATGCTGCAAACTCTTTTCCAGATATTTCATCCAGAGTCCAAATCTCTATCTTAATCAGTATCGTCTGAATAAAAGTACCCTGCTTCTCCGTGAAACCGATATGACCATAACCGATATCGCACTTTCCTCCGGTTTCGGAAGTGCCAGTTATTATGCAGAAGCTTTTCGAAAATGGGCTGGTATGAGTCCTGGCGAATTTCGAAAAAGCCAGGTAACTGCTGACGACAGATCACACCGTCTTCCGGAATTTCGCCGGTGACACTCCGAACTGCTCCCGGAACAGATGATAAAAGTGGCTCACATTGGAAAAGCCACAGCACTCACAGATATCCAGGATCTCCCTGTCTGTCTGCGCCAGAAGATAGACTGCATATTTCAGGCGCTCCTGATTGATATACCGGGTAGGTGTTTTCCCGCAGATCTGTTTCAGCAGCCTGCAGAGATGACTTGGAGAACAGGGCGCCAGCTCGCACATTTTTTCGTAGCCTTCCTGGAGATTTTCGATCTTCGACATATTCAAGAGAAGCTCTGACAGCCAGGAAGGCATCTGATTCCAGGGATCCTTTTCATCGTAAGTGAAGAAATAATCCTCCAGAAGAAGCGCAATGACACACTGTACATGATATCTTGCATGCCGCGGGTGACTGCTGTTTACCAGCTTTCCCGCAGTATCCAGTGCATCCAGAACCTTGTGGAAATTTTCCCCTTCCAGATGTACGTAGGCAGGCATCTCACTGTTTATCAGTTTATCCATCTTTTCCTCCTGCTCCAGAAACAATGAAACATTCCGGAGCACCTGGGTGGAAAAGCCCAGATTCCGGACGCAGAAATTCTCTGAATGATAAAAGTTATAGCTGTGCATATCATTGGGGCGTATAAAAAACAGATCGCCCTTTCTTACTGTCTGTACGGAATCATTGATCATATGATAGGCCGTGCCCTCCGAAATGATAAAAAGTTCATAATGATTATGAGTATGTATTGGCACATGCTTATAAATATCCGAAATCGTATAGGAAAGTCCGGACTCTCTGTTCAGCGGATACTGTTCTTTTCCAAATACCGGTATTTCCATCTGTCTTCTCCTCTCCGCTTTCTGATATCAATATACTACAAAAATCTGACAGCTGTAAACAAGAAACACAATGAAAATTGTGATATTCTTTTACCGCATTGAAGAAGATTTTTCATTGAAAAAGTTTTCTCTGATGCAGAAGCTTTATCTTTATCTTTATTTTTTCAGGGAGGACTTAACATCATGTCATCATCCAAAGCTCGATTTTTTAATCCGGCTGTTGTAGGCCTGATCATGCTCAGCTTTTTCCTGGGTACCAGTGAATATACTGTGATCGGTATCCTGCCGGAAATTGCGGACGGATTCGGGATTTCACTGACTCAGGCCGGAAGCATTGTATCTCTGTTTGCCTTTGCCTATGGCCTGGGCACTCCGTTTCTGGCTGCCTATGTGGGAAAATACAACCGTTTTCGTATTACCATGCTGGGAATCTCACTGTTTGCGCTCTGCAACCTGATCTGTGCCATTTCTACCAATTACATGGTATTTCTGGTATTTCGTATTCTCACGGCTGTGGTTTCCGGTACTGTGGTCTCCATCTCCATGACTTATGCGGAAGATGTTGCTTCCATCCCGGAGCATATCCCGGGTGTGATCGCAGGTGTTTTTTCAGGCTTCAGCATTGCTTCTGTTGTGGGTGTGCCTATCGCTTCCACCATCACTCATGTATTTGGCTGGCGTGCGGCTTTTATCACGATCTTCGTGGCAACCCTGGCTCTGCTGGCGCTTCTGTTTGTGAAGCTGCCGCGTCAGAACCGGCTGAAGGCAGGAAGTATCCTGGAACAGTTTAAGCTTTTTCTGGACAAAAGGATCTCCATTGGCTGTGCCATCGTTTTCCTGGCAGGTGCCTCCACCTACTGCTTCTATACTTATCTGACACCGATTTTCCAGCAGGAGCTTCATATTCCGGATTCCATGCTGAGTGTTGCGCTTCTGATCTTCGGTATTGCGGCGATCACCAGCAATGTAAGCTCCGGTCAGGTGGCAAACAAAACCGGCATCCGCATGCTGCCCCTGATCTACGTCATCCAGACGGTATGTCTGCTTCTTCTGCCCATTGCCACCCATAATCTGGTAAGCGGAGGACTGGTGCTGTTTATCCTCGGTGTTGTGATGTATCTTCTGAATTCACCACTGCAGATGCATTTTCTGAAGATCGCCACCAGAGAACATCCGGCCTGTGTAAACCTGGCATCTTCTCTGATCTCGGTTTTCTTTAACTTTGGTATTGCGGCCGGTTCTGCCATGGGTGGAGTGATCGTAAAATATGCCGGACTTCGTTTTGTAGGGATCGGCGGTGCAGTTCCAGGCATCGGAGCGATCATCTGTGCGGTGATCCTGCTTCAGATCATGAAGCCGGGTGCGGATATCCGGTAAATAAAAATACAGCCAGGAAATTATCCGGATCTTATATCCGATATTCCTGGCTGTATTTTATTCTCTCAATATTCTTCTGTTACTGATGTGGTTTTACTTTTTTATTCTTACAGTCCTATAAGCAGGACTTTTCTGTATTTCTATTTCATCTCGATTTTAAACAGTCTGGCTGCTTTTTCCTGAGGCATCTTCACTATAAGCTTTCCATTTTCGACCTTATATTCACACAGCTCTTCCTTCGGATAGATCACAGATATTCTGCTGATCTGATCTGCATTTTCCAGCGGGATCACTGCTTCTGTTGTTCCCGGTGTCCATACGGAAAGATAGGTATTCTTCTCTGCATTCACTCCGTAAGCAAGAACTTCGGATCTCAGAGTCCCAAAACCAAGCGGGAAGAACGGCACACCGTCACGGACTTCCTCACGGATTTCCTTATACAGGGCGATTCCCTCTTTCATACGGTTCATGGAGTTTTCTCCCAGCTTCCATACCATACCACTGATATACGGGCGGAGAAGCATACCATTTACTACATTGTAGATCACATGCTCTTCTTCATCCTCATAGGGATATACCCACATGCCCCCCTGCTCCGGAGTTACCGCACTGGCTACATTGGCAGCGATATTTGCATTGTAGAGGTAATCTGTCTGATCACTGGTAGACTGCAGGCTTAAGACCTTCAGCATACCATAATCCATACGTTGTCCGCCGGAACCGCAGTTCTCCACAACAAGCTCCGAATGATCCCGGAAGATCTCCTCATACCACTGGTGAAGACATTCATAATGCTCACGGATGGCATCTGCACAGCTATCACTATTCAAGTCACTTCCGTATCCCATGGTTACGTTATAGTCCACTTTAAAGTACTCTACGCCGTAATCATTGATCAGCCTGTCTACTACATCACGGCAGTATTTCCGTACCTCCGGATTGCGGAAATCCAGCATATAGCGTTTATTGTCAATGTGGCGTTTTCCATGGCGGCAGACAAACCAGTCATCCGGAAGCTTGTTTGCCAGCTCGCAGGCAACTCCCATAACCTCGATTTCCAGCCAGAGTCCCATTTTCAGGCCTTTACTGTGCGCATGATCGCAGACTTCTTTCAGGCCATTGGGAAATCTTCCTGATGCTTCTTTCCATTCCCCGACACGGTCCCACCAGAATCCGTCGTCATACCAGCCTGCATCCAGACAATAATATTCACATCCCAGCTCTGCTGCCTTGTCAATAATGGAAAGCTCACGCTCAGTTGTAGGGTCTCCCATCAGGCAGTTCATGTAATCATTAAATACCACGTTCAGCTTCTCATCGTCCGTATTAGGTCTGCGTACTTTTCTCCGATATCTGGTCAGTGCCGCTGCTGCCGGATTCAGACCGCCTTTTACAACAGCCACCCCTGCCGGAACGGTTGTAAAGCTTTCTCCCGGTTTCAGATTCTTATACCAGCCGTGCTCCTGCTCTGTGGCACCGCTTAAGGCAAGATACAGATTTCCGCCCTGTGCAGAGCCGTATTCTGCCAGCCACTGTCCTGAGCTTTCAATCTGGAAAATATACGTCTCTCCTGTTTCTCTGTCCTCTGCAATTCCCATGGGAAGATATTCACAGGTAGACCAGGTGCCCTTTCCACTGTAGCAATAGCGGTTCAGGCCATATCCCTGATGATTAAAACCATCTACGACCATTCCGTTCAGATTCAAAGTCTCGGCGTCATATTTCTGCCACTGTGCCTCACAGCACCAGCTGTTAAACGGCACATAGATATCGGTTTTTTTATAATAAGGCTTCTCGCCGCCTCTGGAAATTCCCTGATACATAAAAGAAGAAACATAGGTCAGTCCCTGCTCCTCGCTTCCCTCGTTGGTGATCTCTGTCCAGGTCTGTACTGCCGGTACTCCGTCAAACAGACGCATATGATATACCGCCTTCAGCTTTTCCGGGGAAACCATTACGATCTCCAGCTCTTTTCCACCCTTCTGCTCCTTCAGCTCATGGTTCTCATAAACAAAATCCACAGAGGACTGATTGATATTGTTTTTGTAGGCATGCATGTTCAGGCTGCCTGTGCCGCTTCTGTGGATCTCAACAGCCGGATAACAGATATCCTCCTTCGGCTCCATGGGTGCCTTTTTTACTTCCTGTGAAGAAAAATCTGCCAGCTCTACCACACCGTTTTCCCGGACACGGAACCGGATATCCAGGCCATTCTCATGTAATTCGATCATTTTCATGTTTTCATTTTTACAGCTCATAGAAAATACCCTCCGTTTTTCTGATTCTGATCACAGTATAGCATCTGTTCTTTTATAAGGTGACAGGTATCATCCCCTGAATATAAAAATGCAATATATTGTCGTATTTATTTTTGCATGATATACTGTTTGCAGACAGCAAAGGATACATTCTGGCGGACAGAGCTTTTTAACCGGATATCTGCATTTGTCTGACCCGCAATTTACAGTTGAAATATTTACATTCCGCTTCGCAACATATTCAGGAGGTTTTTTCATGCCAGATATTTTTCAGGACTCTTCCCGATATTTCCATATTTCTGCTTTTTACGCTCTCTCCCTGCCGTATTATCATATGGAACATCACACCCATTCCAGTTATGAGATCATGTATATCACCTCGGGCTCCTGCCGGGTTTTCTGCCTGGATGATAAGCAGGATACGGAATTTCTTCTGAAATCCGGGCAGTTTATATTTATCCGACCGGATATCCCGCACCGTCTTGAAATTCCGGATGGTTTTCCATGCTCGATCCTGAATCTGGAATTTTCCCTTACTTCCGAAAAAAGCCCGGTTGCTTTGGAGCTTCTCCTGAAAAAGGATTCCGGATTTTACCGGTTCTGGGATTTTATGGACGTCTCCCAGGGCTTCTGCTCCGGCACAGATTCCCGCAGCTTCGGATACAGCCTGAAGGATCTGCTCACCTTTTTACAACAAAATTCCGATCAGATACAAAAGGAAGAATTTCTCTTCTTTCTTCTTTTCAGCCGCATGCTTACAGAGCTTACATTCTGTGCCCGCTCCGGCCGGAGCACCCAGGGAAGTGCCTATCTGAAGAAAGCGCTCCGCTACATTGATGAGCATTATCTGGAAGACATTGATATTCCTGCCATCTCCGCATATGCAGGGATCAACAAATCCTACCTGCAGGCACTTTTTACAGAAAAAAACGGTTGCACCATCAATACTTATATTAACCGCAAGCGTATGGAACAGGCAGCCTTTCTTCTGTGCAACAGTACTCTGCACATTACGGATATTGCCTTTTCTTCCGGCTACAACAGCAGGCAGCATTTTGCGCATACCTTCGAAAAATTTTATCATATGAGTCCTTCCCGATACCGAAGTCTCCATACACGGCCTCTGCAGTCGGATACAAAAAAGAAGCGGTACCATATGGCTGACGGACTGAAGCTGGAAAGCGAACCCTTTCCTCAGGAATAAAACTTACCGTCTTCAATACACCTTCAGGCTGATACCTGGGATCTACGTCTGGCAGACTAAAAAAGAATCCTGCTTGCAGGATTCTCCGCCTGCGGCGGGTCGCTTCAGCGACATAATTCCTCTCCGACGCAGTGCGATCCTGCCCGGAGGGCTTTTTTATGTCATTGGAACATTACGGAGTAATTTCCTATGACATAAAAAAACAGCCAGGCACGAAGCTCTTATCTCTTCGATAACCTGGCCGGCTTTTTATATTTATTTAAAAATTTTTTATGGAAGCAGATTCTGCATACTCTTCAGGCTGATCGCCAGCGTGGAAGTATTGTGCAGAAGTGCGGATGTAGTCGGCTGCAGAATTCCCGCAACACCGCAGGCGATCAGACCTGCGTTAAAAGTAACGATGAAACGGTAATTACGTCTGATACGCTTCATCAGTTCATTGCTGATCTCCTTAAGGACTACCAGCTCCTGAAGGTCATCTGCGCCTACTGTGATATCTGCGATCTCCCGGGCGATCTCCGCGCCGTCACTGATGGCAATACCAACATTAGCCGCGGAAAGTGCCGGTGAATCGTTGATTCCGTCACCTACCATGATCACCTTCCTGCCTGCCGCCTTCTCCTTCTCAACGAAGTTGGCCTTATCCTCGGGAAGAACCTCTGAATAATACTCGTCAACGCCAACTCTTCTGGCAATGGCAGCCGCTGTACGCTGGCTGTCACCTGTCATCATGACGATCTTTGTGATCCCTGTCCTGCGCAATGCCTCAATAGAATCACGTGCCTCCTCACGAAGTGGATCCTCAATGCAGATCACTGCCGCCAGGCGGCCCTCAATGGCCAGATACAGGTGAGAGTACTCCTCCGGAATACTGTCAAACAGCTCTCTTTCATCCTCCGGAATCACACACTTCTCGTCTTCAAACACAAAATGATAGCTTCCGATCACAGCCTTATGGCCTTCTATCGTAGTGGAAATACCATGTGCTACCACATACTCAACCCTGGAATGCATCTCCTCATGAGCAAGGTTCTTCTCTTTGGCAGCACTTACAACAGCTTTTGCCATGGAATGAGGGAAATGCTCCTCCATACATGCTGCAATACGCAGCATCTCATCCGGTTTCTTTCCGTCAAAGGCAACTACATCCACCACTGTCGGTTTTGCCTTGGTAAGAGTTCCTGTCTTATCAAAGACAATAGTATCTGCCTCGGCCATAGCTTCCAGATATTTACCACCCTTGACAGTCACCTTATGTACACCTGCCTCACGGATCGCAGATAATACAGAGATGGGCATTGCAAGCTTCAGCGCACAGGAGAAATCAACCATAAGGATGGCAAGTGCTTTGGTCGCATTTCTGGTGATCAGATAGGTAAGTGCTGTACCACCTAATGTGTACGGTACCAGCTTATCTGCCAGATGTTCCGCTCTGCCCTCGAGAGAAGACTTCAGCTTCTCAGATTCCTCGATCATTGTGACTATCTTATCATACCGGCTGGAACCACCTACTGCCTTCACACGGATTGTGATCTCGCCTTCTTCCACAACAGTTCCTGCATAGGCAACACTGTCTGCCAGCTTTCTTACAGGTACAGACTCACCGGTAAGAGAAGCCTGGTTCACCATAGCCTCTCCCTCTGTAACAGTTCCGTCAAAAGGTACTACGGTTCCCATGCGGACAACGATCTCGTCATCCGGCTGGATCTTATCCGCATCCACCAGAAGCTCCTGTCCGTCCTTCTTAAGCCAGACCCTGCCTACATTAAGGGACATGGTCCTTGCAAGATCTCCAACGGATTTCTTATGTGTCCAGTCTTCCAGAAGCTCACCGATCCCAAGAAGGAACATGATAGAGCCAGCTGTGGAGAAGTCACTTCTCAGAACAGAAACACCGATGGCTGTTGCATCCAGAACCGGAACCTCGATCTTGCGGTGAAGAAGTGTATCGATTCCCTTCCATATATATTTCACAGATGTCACTGTTGTATAGATAGCGTTCAGCGGATAAGGAAGGAAAAGTCTTCTTCCGTAGTGACACAGAACCTTGGTCACCAGCTTCTCCTGAAATTCAGAATTCAGCGCACGACCGGAATTCTCAAGAACCTGAGAAGGAACATCTACATTACTGTAGCGAAATTCACGGATCTTACGGATCACGTCTTCCCTGCTGCCTGTATAGCAGATCACTGCGTCACAGGTACGCTCATAAACCTTACCTGAACTTACTCCCGGAATATTCCCGATGTAATATAAGAATGTATCTGCCTGCTCAAAAGTCATCCTCTTCTGGTCAAGATGAATCCTTATTCTTCCTTTTGTCTCATGTTTAATAAAAAATCTCACCTAAAATCGCCTCTTTACTCAGCATCCTCTGCAGGTACTTCCTCAAAGTTCTCATTCTCAACAGTCTCTGCTGTCTCCTCTGCTGCATCCTCTACAGCCTCTGCTGCAGCAGCTCTGTCCTCGTTGATCTCAACAGCCTCTGCATAAATATCGTTGGCATTCTCCTGAAGATTTGTAGCTGTCTTCATTACACAGTCTTTTGCTCTTAAAACGGCTGCCGTACACTGTGTATAAAGCTTCTTGGCATCCTTGCTTGTAAGCACCTTGATACCTGCTGTTCCAAAAAGAACGCCTGCTGCAAAAAGTCCTGATTTTTTAAAATTGAAATCTACCATGATAACTACCTCCTGAAAAAATTTTGATTTCATGTTTTCTTCTTTTTATCTTTGCCATTATATGACATCCTTTTAAAAAAATCCAGTATTATTTTTGAAAATTGTGTGTTTTTTTTCAAATTTTCAGTTAATATTTCCTAACTGTTAATTCAGGTTAACTAACTGTTATTTACAACCAACTACCTCCTGAGTCAGTTGGAATGTGCTCAATGACAATCCCCTGATTCAGTTAAAATATACTTTCACACTGCTTCATCCACCGGGAGTACTTCCAGTGTACGGATGTTCTGATCACTTACTGTACCGCAGGCCCTAAGTCCCGCCAGGATCACTTCATTAAGCTTCTGCCCGGAGAGATGGCATACTGTATCATCATCCAGCTCTACTGTGCAGACTCCTCTGGTACTGCAGGAGACCCTGTACATATTTTTGCGGCTGATGGCACCTATGGATTCCAGGGTATTGATCATTCTGTACACAGTTGCCACTCCGATCCTGGGATCAAGCGCAGCCGCTTTATAATAGATTTCCTTACAGCAGGAGCAGTCTCCCTCCAGGATGATATCCAGCAGTATCATTCTCTGTTTGGTGATGCGAAGCCCCCTCTCCCTTAATTTCTCTATGATCAGCCCTTTCTGCATATCGCCATGTCTGTAGCATCCTGATCCTGATCGTGTGTTTTCAGCATCTGTCTTCTGCAACCTGAACCCTCCTTATTGAGAAATATTTTCCTTAATGCTCTTAAGTTAGTATACTACAACTACGGTTAGCTGTAAATAACTTGTTTACAAAAAAATAACTGAACCAAAAGGAGTATCTGCCTGTTATTTTCTGCAAAAGCCCCCTTCAATTCAGTTATATATTTATTTAATATGAAATAATACTCTCCCTGCTCTTTTAAAATATTTTTTTACCAGAAGCAAAATCATCATACTTCCCAAAAAGCCAATTACAAAAAGCCATAAAATTCTGAGCAGAATATTATATCTTTCCAGCTTAATAAACGTGGAACTCAAAACCAATAGCGGTTTGTGTAAAATATAAACTCCAAAACTGCATCTGGATATAGCTTCCAATTGTTTCTGACCGGGTATTCTTTCTGACTCAACAAACATTCTCCTCAATAATTCAAAAACGACCATTCCCATAATATATACAAATATACTGTCGTACCAGATAAGATGGCTTGTTTTAAAATATCTGTGTGAATACAGATAATATTGCCCGAAGGTCGTCAGTAAAAAGGAAATACCAAACAGTATCAGCAGATAAATACCTCTTATATGCTGCAAAACTTTTTTGTTTGCTATAAAATAACCACATAGTATATAAAACCCATAGCACCCTCCCCAAAAGGATGTACCGATTTTAGGGCTGAGATAAGGTATCGATCTTACTGATTCCGTCAGAAAAACATTTAACGTCGGAACAATAAAAAATATACACATGCCACATACATAAATAAGACTTAAATCCCCTAACCGGATATTACTGTTATGTATAAGCCTGGTCAGGAAAGGAATAGCCACATAACATCCCAGGATAACAGGCATATACCACATATGGGATAACGAAGATTCTTTCATGAAAAACAGTTCCAGAACCAACTCTTTAACGGAAAAAATCTGTTTTTTTACAATACAGCAAAAAACATAATTGAAAAAAATCCATATTTCCGTTGTACAAAAAAGCGGTAAAAGTGATTTTTTGTAAAATCCCGATATATCCTCATATTCCCTGTCCAAAACAAGTGCACCTGTTACAGCAAGAAACAACGGAACTCCTATACGTCCAATTATAAACAATGTATTTTCTATCAGCCAAAGCCAGTTGGATATACTTTCCTCGCCAATAAGCACTGAACGATAATAAGTCTCATCTGCATGACAAATTACCACGCAGATAATTGCCACTGTACGGACAACATCAAGCCATCCCTTACGTTTTAAAACCATTTTACATCTCCCTCCAATTTTTAACCTAATTACTATAAGTGATTTATCTGTTTATTTCAATAATTTTCCACATTTTAAAGTCATAATTTTTTTCTCCCAGTTGTGATTTTTCTCTGTCTGCGTTATAATAGGAACACTTATTTTACAGAAGATTTTTTTCAGCACAGAAAGAAGGAACCATCATGGAGCTTTACTACGCAAACAACCGCATCTACGCACAGGACGAAAATGATAAAGTCCTGGCAGAGATCACTTTTCCGGATATAGATGACTCAACAGTTGACATCAACCACACATTTGCAGACCCTTCCCTCCGGGGACAGGGAATAGCAGACAGACTGGTCCGTGCAGCAGCCGAAAGCCTGGACCGCACTCACAAACAGGCTGTCGTAAGCTGTCCCTACGCACAGCACTGGTTTGAAAAGCACCCGGAATTTCGTCATATTCTCAAATAAACCCCTTTTCCAACCGTCGTTTTGACATAATGCCGAAAAGTCTCCCCTTATTTTTTCGTCATTATGTCAAGAATCCGTTGGAAAGTTTGTATGATTCTTCTCTAGCTCTTTTTTCTGATTTTCGGTATACTGTAACACAGCAAGAGAGATACGGCTTCGTACACGGAGACAGATATCTCCGAAGTACACAGTATATGAAATTTGGAGGGAAAATCAATGGCAAGTTTATCATTACAGCACATTAACAAAACATACCCAAATGGTTTCCAGGCAGTTAAGGATTTCAACCTGGAGATCGAAGACAAAGAATTCATCATCTTCGTAGGACCATCCGGATGCGGTAAATCCACAACACTTCGTATGGTTGCAGGTCTTGAGGAGATTTCAAGTGGTACACTTAAAATCGGCGACAAAGTTATGAACGATGTAGAGCCTAAGGATCGTGATATCGCAATGGTATTCCAGAACTACGCTCTGTATCCTCATATGACAGTATATGATAACATGGCATTCGGACTTAAACTTCGTAAAGTTCCGAAGGATCAGATCGATAAGGCAGTTCGTGAGGCAGCAAGAATCCTTGACCTTGACAAACTTCTTGATCGTAAACCGAAGGCTCTTTCCGGTGGACAGAGACAGCGTGTTGCCATGGGTCGTGCTATCGTTCGTAATCCTAAGGTATTCCTTATGGATGAGCCTCTTTCCAACCTGGATGCTAAACTTCGTGTACAGATGCGTATTGAGATCTCCAAGATCCACCAGAGACTTGGCGCTACAATCATCTATGTAACACATGACCAGACAGAGGCTATGACACTTGGTACCAGAATCGTCGTTATGAAAGACGGTGTTGTTCAGCAGGTTGATACACCACAGAACCTGTATCAGAAACCAGGCAACCTCTTCGTTGCAGGATTTATGGGATCTCCGCAGATGAACTTCCTTGACGCTACAATCTCCGAAAAAGGCGGCAACATGATCGCTACAATCGGTGAGAACGAGGTAATCGTACCTGTAGCTAAAGCTAAAGTTCTTAAAGACAAAGGCTATGTAGGCAAAAAGGTTGTTCTTGGTATCCGTCCAGAGGATATCCATGATTCTCAGATGTTCCTTGAGGCTTCTCCAAGCAAGCCAATGAACTCTGTAGTTAAGGTTTACGAGCTTCTCGGTGCCGAAGTATTCCTGTATTTCGATGTAAACGGAACTCAGGTTACAGCACGAGTTGATCCTCGTACAACAGCTAAGACCGGTGATCCGATCAGCTTCTCCTTCGATATGGAGAAAGCTCACTTCTTCGACAAAGAGTCCGAGCTGGTAATCACCAACTAATCTGTACAGAAC
>CAKROW010000051.1 GCA_934373235.1 uncultured Blautia sp.
GATTCCATGGTAGATGGCTGAATCTCTCTGACTGACACGCCGCCTCTGGTAATAACAGCCTCTTTATAACTTCCCATACCTGTGATAGTGAATGGAAATGCTTTTACAAGCTGTTCAAAATGCAGACGTTCCTCCCGGGAGATCTCATGAACGATCTTATCCGGGGAAATACCGCCCAGTTCTATCATAACCGGTGTCAGAGATGACGGAAAAAGAACACCGATCACATTTTTAAACTGTTTGTTATGGTTTGCATCAAATTCCCGCAAGATCCGGGCGTCAAGCTGTTCCTGGGTAAGCGCAGGCTTCAGATCCAGATATGCCTGAAGGGAACCTTTTTCCAACTGTTTCCCAATGTGGGCACTGGCAGAAAGGATCATAGGGCCTGTCACACCAAAGTGTGTGAACATCATTTCGCCAAAATCTCTATACAGGATCTTTTTGCCGGATCTTATGGTGAGCTCTGCGTTTTTAAGGGAAAGGCCCTGAAGTTTGCTCACATAATCTTCTGCTGCTTCCAGCGGGACAAGAGACGGAGCCTGTGGAACCACCTTATGTCCGGTTTCGGCTGCAAATCGGTAGCCATCTCCGGTGGAACCTGTAGAAGGATAGGAAAGACCTCCGGTAGCAACTACCACTGCATCTGCGCTAAGCATTTTACCATCTTTTAGTATGACTCCTGTAATCTGTCCATTCTCCGTACAGATTTCCTGTACTTCTGTATGAAGATGGATATGTGCCCCTGCTTTTTTCAGTTCATGTTCCAGTCCGCGGATAATATCTGAAGAATGGTCTGATACCGGAAAAACCCTGTTTCCCCGTTCTGTCTTCAGTGGTACTCCGGCATTTTCAAAGAAATCCATCACATCACGGCTTCCGTAAGTATAAAAAGCGCTGTACAGAAATTTGCGGTTTGACATCACTGCAGGAAACAGATCTTCTGTGTCCGAATCATTGGTCACATTACATCTTCCCTTACCTGTGATAAACAGCTTCTTTCCCAGCTTCTCATTTTTTTCCAGTATATGGACATCGTGTCCGTTCCTTGCGGCATATACACCGCAGAGCATTCCGGCGGCTCCGCCGCCTATGATCATAACCTTGGCCATAACCCGTTTATCCTGCCTTTTATTCTTTTTAGTTACTTATTTATTCTCCAATTATTACATAAAGGAGCCTGCAATGCAAGCTCCTTTATCTTAGCTCCTATGGTAAATTATACCGGGTATGCGCCGTTCTTAGTATCTGCTACAGTCTCGTCAACCTTTGTTTTCTGAGCCTGGCGGTATTTAAAGAAGTCCATGGCAACCTGCGGGAACAGTGCGTATGTGAGAACATCCTCATCCTGCTCCTTGTACTGTGCCATCTCGCTCTCAAGCTTATCAAGCTCGTCCTCCAGAAGATCTGCCGGACGGCATGTGATCGGCTCTACATCACCGATGCACTTCTTCTGTACTTCCGGATTAAACGGTCTGGCTGTTGCGCCATATTTACCACTTAATACATCTCTTGTCTCTTTTGTCACAACCTTGTAACGCTCGCCCATGATCACGTTAAATACAGCCTGTGTACCAACGATCTGAGAGGACGGTGTAACAAGCGGTGGCTCACCAAGGTCTTTACGAACACGCGGAACTTCCTCGAGTACTTCGTAGAATTTATCCTCAGCATGCTGCTCTTTTAACTGTGATGTCAGGTTGGAAAGCATTCCGCCCGGTACCTGATACAGAAGAGTTTTGATGTTTACACCAAGGTTCTTCGGGTTAAGAAGGCCTGTATCAAGAGCCTCGTCACGCATCGGACGGAAGTAATCAGCGATCTCAGCAAGAAGCTGCTGATCAAATCCTGTATCATACTGTGTTCCCTTGAAAGTCTCAACCATAACCTCTGTTGCAGGCTGGGATGTTCCAAGAGCAAACGGTGACATAGCTGTATCAATGATATCAACGCCAGCCTCTACTGCTTTCATGTATGTCATGGAAGCAACACCGGATGTATAGTGAGAATGAAGATCGATCGGGATCTTAACAGTTTCTTTCAGCGCCTGAACAAGCTCAGTAGCCTTGTACGGAACAAGAAGTCCTGCCATATCTTTGATACAGATGGAATCTGCACCCATATCCTCGATACGTTTTGCAAGATCTGTCCAGTAATCAAGTGTGTAGGCATCACCAAGTGTGTAAGCCATTGCAACCTGTGCATGTGCTTTCTCCTTGTTTGCTGCACTTACTGCTGTCTGAAGGTTACGAAGGTCATTCATACAGTCAAAGATACGGATGATATCGATACCGTTGGCTGCGGATTTCTGTACAAAATATTCTACTACATCATCTGCATATGGACGATATCCAAGGATGTTCTGTCCGCGGAACAGCATCTGAAGCTTTGTGTTTTTAAAGCCGTCACGGAGTTTACGAAGTCTTTCCCACGGATCCTCTTTCAGGAAACGTAAGGAAGCATCGAAAGTAGCACCGCCCCAGCACTCAACTGCATAGTAGCCGACTTTGTCAAGCTTCTCAACGATCGGAAGCATCTGCTCTGTGCTCATACGTGTAGCGATCAGGGACTGATGAGCATCACGCAGGATCGTTTCCACAACTTTCACAGGTTTTTTCTCTATTTCTGCCATAATTATTCTCCTTACAAATTTTTATAAGACAATGGGTTATACACCAAAGATCGCCATGAATGTACCGGCAGCAACTGCTGTACCGATAACACCTGCAACGTTCGGTCCCATCGCATGCATCAGCAGGAAGTTTGTAGGATCTGCCTCAGCACCAACCTTCTGGGATACACGGGCTGCCATAGGAACGGCAGAAACACCGGCTGATCCGATCAGAGGATTGATCTTTCCGTGAGTAACCTTGCAGAGAAGCTTACCAAGCATAACGCCACCAAAAGTACCGCAGGCAAAGGCAACAAGACCAAGAACTACGATCTTCAGTGTATCTACGTTCAGGAACGCTTCAGCACTTGTGGAAGCACCTACAGATGTTCCGAGAAGGATTACTACGATGTACATAAGAGCGTTGGAAGCTGTTTCAGAAAGCTGTTTAACAACTCCGGACTCACGGAACAGGTTACCGAGCATCAGCATACCAACAAGAGGAGCTGTTGTCGGAAGGATCAGGCAAACAACGATTGTGATAACGATCGGGAAAAGGATCTTCTCAAGTTTTGTAACAGGACGGAGCTGTGCCATTTTGATCTTACGCTCTTCCTCTGTTGTGAAAGCCTTCATGATCGGAGGCTGGATGATCGGTACCAGGGACATATAGGAATATGCTGCTACTGCGATCGGTCCCATAAGAGAAGACTGTCCAAGCTTACCTGCAAGGAAAATGGAAGTCGGGCCGTCAGCACCACCGATGATGGAGATCGCTGCTGCTGCTTTTCCATTGAATCCAAGGAAAATTGCAAGGAAGTATGCAAGGTAAATACCAAGCTGTGCGGCTGCTCCCATCAGGAAGCTGATCGGGTTTGCGATCAGCGGACCGAAGTCTGTCATCGCACCGACACCCAGGAAGATCAGTGAAGGAAGAATACTCCACTCATCCAGTAAGTAAAAATAATGAAGAAGTCCGCCAACGCCATTGGATGAATCCTCAATGCTCAGCATAATGTCCGGATAAATATTTACCAGAAGCATACCAAAAGCGATCGGAACCAACAGCAGCGGCTCAAAACCATGTTTAATGGCAAGATATAAGAACACACATGCCACTGCGATCATCAGGTAGTTTCCCCAGGTAAGGTTAAAAAATGCTGTCTGATGGATCAGGTTTGACAGGGTATTTGTTACATAAGACATTTGTCTACCTCCTGTTTAGTTCATTGTTGCAAGAGTATCTCCATTTTCAACGGCAGCACCCTCTGCAACATCGATGCTGGCGATCGTTCCGTCCTGAGGAGCAACAACCGGGATCTCCATCTTCATGGACTCAACGATCACTACGCTGTCACCGGCTTTTACACTCTGTCCAACAGATGCAACGATTTTTACAACTTTTCCAGGAACGGCTGCGGAAACCTTAACAGAACCTGCGCCTGCTGCCGGAGCTGCTGCTTTAGGAGCTGCTGCCGGAGCTGCCTTAGGAGCCGGTGCTGCTGCCTTCGGTGCTGCTGCAACTGGAGCTGCTGCGTTTCCGTTCTCTTCTACAGTAACTTCATATGCTGTTCCGTTAACAGTAATTGTATAACTCTTCATTTTAAAATCCTCCTAAATAATGATTATCTTTTTCTGCGGTTGATCTTACGGATAGAACGTACCACGAATCCATCTGTGCTTGTCTTGCCTTCGGAAGCTGCGATAGCTGCAGCGATCACGGCGATAAGCTCACCATCATCTGTTACATCCTCAACAGCAGGCTCAGCAACTGGTGCTGCAACCGGAGCCGGTGCTGCGGCTGCCGGAGCCGGTTTGCTCTCTTTTTTCTTTCCTTCCACAAGTCCGGGAATATATTTGAAAAGAGAGATCACGAAGATCAGGAATACCAGGATCACAAATACAGTTCCGAGACCCATCAGTGTGTTCATCGCTGCCTTTTCCATGTTCTGTGCCAGTGTATACTGCACATCAACAGCAAGAGAAGTAGGTGCTCCTGTTTTATCAATTACATAAGTGAAATCCGCTTTGTTTTTCTCAAAGGATACCGGAACAACAACAGTATACTGATCATCAGAATATTCTACTGTGATTTCTTTCTCATCAATGTCGCCTTTTTTCTCACCAAGCTCTTCTCTGGAGCCGTCCCATGCAGTTGCGGCATTCTGTGTGAAAGCATCATCTGATTCCATATAACCTTTAAGGTCATCCTCGGACATTGCAATGATTGCTTCTGTCAGTTGTTTAGCTGTTGAGGCAAGCTGAGTCTTCACAGAATCGTCAATCTCATCAGCAGCCCATGCTGTAGAGCTGCATCCGATAAGAAGTGCAGCCACACAGAGAAACGCCATGCAGACAGAAGAAATCTTTTTATAAAACTGTTTCATATGCTTCACCTCTCTTAGACTGTGCCATGTTTCTTGGATGGACGGTCTTCCCTTTTTGTGAACAGCATCTCAAAAGCACCGATCACATATTTTCTTGTATCCTCTGCCTTGATCACAGTATCTACATAGCCTCTGGCTGCTGCAGATCCGATACCGTTCTGAAGCTCTTTGTATTCTGCAGCTTTCTCATTAAGGGTAGCTGCGTCAGATCCTGCATACATGATCTTGGCTGCAAGAGAAGCATCCATCATTCCGACCTCTGCTGTATCCCATGCATATACCATGTCTGCGCCTACTGCCTTGCTGTTCATGGCAACATATGCTGTACCGTAAGCTTTGCCGATGATTACGTTTACTTTAGGAACAGTTGCTGATGCAAATGCGTGAACCATTTCGCCTACTGCCTTTGCCATCATTTTCTCGCTGCATACAGTAGCTTTGAAGCCTGTAACATTGGTAAGTGTAAGAACCGGAATTTCAAAAGCATCACAGAATTTTACGAAATCTGCTGCTTTTCTTGCGCCTCTTGCAGAAAGTGTTCCGTCAGAAAGCTCTGTTTTATTTCCATCTGCATCGTAAGACTCGCTTCTGTTTGCAACTGCACCTACAGTAGCACCATTGAGGCGAAGGAAACCTGTAATAACGTCTTTGCCATAATCAGCTTTTGTTTCAAAGAACTCACCGTCGTCTGCAATTCTTGAAAGAGCGATTCCTGTATCTCCTGTGCAGCCTGCGATATCATCACATACTCTGTTCAGGTCATCAGTGCACTCTTTAAAGCTGTCATTGTCCTCATTATTCTCAGGAAGAAGACTTACAAGTGTACGGATCTCTGAAAGGATCTCATCCTCTGTTCCGATGCCGTCAATAAGTCCAGTCTCCTCGCTCTGGAACTCTGCAGAAGCAGTGTCACATTTATCAGCTGAATTTCCTGCCAGTGCGTTAGGAGTGTTTACGAACATCCTGCCTTTTTTCTTCTCGATAAATGTGAAATCTGTAAGAGCCGGAACAACTGCCATTCCACCTCCACAGGTTCCGAATACTGCTGTGATCTGCGGGATCACACCAGATGCCAGAGTCTGTTTCAGATAAATCTCTCCGAAAGCTTCCAGCGCATCAGTTGCCTCCTCAAGGCGAAGGCCTGCACAGTCAACAAGACCGATAACCGGTGCTCCGACTTTCAGGGCCAGATCATAGATCTTGGCAATTTTTTTTGCATGCATTTCTCCTACTGTTCCGTTCAGAACAGCGGCGTCCTGACTGTAAACATATACCAGGCTTCCGTCAATGACACCGTAACCGGTGATCACGCCGTCTGAAGGTGCCTTTTTTTCAGTCATGTTGAAATCTGTTGTTCTGGCTGTAACAGCCTGGCCGATCTCAACAAAACTGTTGGCGTCGAGCAGGGATTCAATCCTTGCGGCCGCTAAGCTTTGTGTTGCATTACTCATTATACTTTGCCCTCCATCTTTATTAAGTATTTAAATATAACCAAAAATTCAGCCGATTCTAATTGTAACTTGTTCCTTGAAAAATTTCAATACTTTTCGCCTTTTTTGTTAAAAAATTAACCCCTGACATAGGGTCAGGGGTCGAAAACTAATGAAAAAAATCATGAAAAACTTTATTAATATACCATTTATAGTCGATTCTGCCGATTGTGCTGTCTGAAGTCACAGGATAACTGAAAATCATCTTGTTTTCCAGCATACAGTCAAGTCTTCCTATAACCGCTCCTTTTTCTACCGGTGCATCAAGGTTTTCCGGATAGTGGATATTCCAGGAAAGACTTTCTCCTTTTTTCATGAGGAAACGCCGGGCTTTATCCTCTGAAGGAATCTGAGCATTCCCCTGAGTGTATACGGTTTTTCCTGTTACAAATCCCTCCGGTGCGCCATTTTTTACGGGAATTTCCGGAATTTCCGGAGGATCCGGCACCATCACATAAAAGTAATTATCCCGTCCGTACTTTAAAAGGCGGCTGCAGTCCTTCCATTTATAATTTTTATGGTTTGGCCAGCCGCAGCCAAGAAGCGCCACGATCATGAGTTTTCCATTCTGGCTGCATGCACACACATAGCAGTAGCCTGCTTTTGCGGTGAAGCCGGTTTTTCCGGAGAGAACTCCTTTTTCCATATCCATAAATGCATTAGTATTGTGTACGGAGAAATGGTATTTTCCTGATATGTCTGAGAATGTATGATCCCTGGTCTGGGTGATCGCAAGAAAAGTTTTGTTTTTTATGGCGTAGCGCATGATCCGTGCCAGGTCCGCAGCAGTGGTATGATGAGTTCCTCCGCTGTTGGAATCGTCCAGACCGTTCGGTGTAACAAAATGGGTGTCTGTACAGCCGATCTTCTCCGCCTTTTCATTCATAAGCCTTGCAAAATTTTCCACAGATCCGCTTATATTTTCCGCAATGGCAACTGCAGTGTCGTTGTGGCTTTTTAACATAAGAGAGTAGAGCAGATCCTCCATGTAAAACTGCTGGCCTTTTTTCATTCCAAGCTTTACCTCAGGCTGGGAAGCTGCATTGGTGGATACCTGTACGTAATCGTCTCCTTTTGCATTTTCCAGGGCAAGGATACAGGTGAGTACTTTGGTGGTGCTTGCGTTGGGACGTATGGTATTTCCTTCTTTTTCATAAAGGATCCGGCCTGAATCTCCGTCCATGAGAACTGCGGACATTGCATAGAGATTCTCGGGCGGTGTTTCCGCTGCCTGTATATTTTGGACAGTCATCCCCTGTAAAAGAACAGCCGCAGCCAAAAGTATGACTGCGGCATATTTTTTTATGTTCATATTCCACCTCACATACTCTTATACAGTATCCTATGCGGACATGTCCCGAATATGCATGCTTGGGATCTCAGCCATTGTAGGTATGGTTCCAGCTTTCGGAAAGATGTCCCGGATGTACAGCAAGGGCTGCAAGTTCTGCAAGCATATCCGGAGCCTTGTCAAGTGCTTCCTCCATAAGCGTATCCAGCATAAAAAGCTCCTCCCTGCATGAAACCTCCGGTTCCGGAGTCATAAAAAAATCCGATACAAATGCCTGGGGTCCCCTTCCAAACACAGACAGGATTTTCTCGATACGGCGTCTTTTCCGGCCTCCGTCATTGCACACCAGAAGGTTGGTAAATATCTTCATCATCTTAAGGCTGGCAAAAATATTTTTGGTACGCACCTGAGGCATAACCTTATGGATGGTTTTTGCATAGGTGTATCTGGGCACGATACAGTCAGAAGGATAAAACTGCATGGGATTTTTGCCGGTCTCCAACATAAGCATACGGTCAAATTCCTTTTCCAGCATGGTATGGGATATGTGTTCCTTCCCGGCTGCCTGATTTACATAGGGATGACATGTTGAATCCAGGATATAATGACAGCCAAATCCAATAAGATATGCCATAAGCGCAGGATCTTTGTCCCTGCGAACCTGCTCCATTCCTGTTTCAAAAAAATTTGCAGCTTTCTGTCCATGCATATTCACACCAAACCGGGTTACCGGGTTTGGTGAAATGAAATAGTAAAACAGGATATCCGGTCCATGAAGCCCGATACGGTAAAGATTACTGTTTCCACGTATCAGACGTTTCAGCTTTCCCGGAAGCCTCCGGTAAACTCTTTTTCCAAAAAGATCATGGGCGTAGGTTGTAGGCATGACTGATCACTTCCTCCTCTGTATTTATACATCCAGCTTAAGCTGAACTTCCTCTTCTGCTTCTGCTTTGAAATCTTCCAGTTGTACAGGATCCATTTCCGGCAGTTCATCCAGTCCCTGTACACCGAAGCAGCGCAGAAACTGTTCTGTAGTACCAAAAAGAAGAGGTCTTCCCGGAGCATCCAGACGCCCGATTTCCCTGATCAGGTCATATTCGATCAGTTTATTTATGGCATGATCACATTTTACTCCTCTTATCTTCTCGATCTCTGCTTTGGTTACCGGCTGCTTGTATGCGATAATGGAAAGAGTCTCCAGCATAACATCTGTGAGCACCGGTTTTTTGGGCTGCATGGCAATACGGATCAAAGCATCATAATATTCTTTTTTTGTACATAACTGAAAGGAATTTTCCAGTTCAATGATCTGGATTCCCCTGTCCTCCTCCTGATATCGTATCATCATATTACGGATGATCTTCTCTGTAGTAGATACATCCTGCTCTATTGCCCTGGCAATCTGGGCAAGCTCCACGGAATCTCCCATGGCAAATAAGATTGCCTCGATTACTCCTTCAATCTGCTTTAATCTCACGGTTTCTCCTTATTGTTGATTATTCGTCTGCAAATTCAGTCAGATTCTTCCATGTATCCGGATCTGTAAGTACTTCCACATGGATATCATCAAGGGGTTCTGACTGTTCTGCATGGATATGCCCCATTTTCATAAGCTCCAGAACAGCCAGAAAAGTTACGATCAGTTGTACTCTGGAGTGCTGATGTTCCATAAGCTGCCGGAAACTGAATTTTTTATGTTCTTTAGCATATTCCCGCATCTCCAGCATTTTGTCGGAAAGACTGACTTCTTCTTTCTCGATTCTTCCAAACTTGCTGCGGATGGGATCCAGTTTATTCTCCTGACGTTTTATTATGGAGCGGTAGATTTCTCCCAGCTTTTCCAGTGTGATCCCCTTAAGAAGATCACCTGGATCTACAGGTACCTTATATTCCAAAACCTGTTCCGGAAGCTCCTGTTCACGAAAATAGGACCCCCCTGCATCTCCAAGCCTGTCCCTGAGCTGATAAGACATATATTTATACATTTTATATTCCAGAAGTTTCTGTACCAGATCCGCTCTTGGATCCTCCTCTTCCCCTTCCTCATTGACTTCTTTTGGAAGCAACATCCGGCATTTGATATCAAGAAGAGTGGCTGCCATTACCAGAAACTCACTCATGATCCCCAGATCTTCCTCCTCCATGGAGTGAAGATACTCCATGTACTGGTCCGTGATCTCCACAATGGGAATATCGTAAATATCAATCTTGTTCTTGTCAATAAGGTGGAGAAGCAGATCCAGCGGACCTTCAAAAACATTAAGCTTTACTGATATGGCCATAAGCTCTCCTCACACCTCTGTATCTTTTTGTTCTGTCACGGAAGGTTTTACATCGATCACCAGAAGCTCCCTCGGATTATGGATCCGCAGGGGCAAAGTATGCTCACCAAGCCCGGCGCTTACAAACATATGGCTGTTATTTTTATGGAAATCTCCGCAACAGTATCTTGGGAACAGCAGATACTGGGGAGATGTCAGTCCATGATGCTCACTAAACCGTACAATTCCACCGTGGTAATGCCCGGAAACGATCATATCCGCTCCCCATTTAAAATAAGTATCCCCGTATTTGGGATTGTGAGCCAGAAGAACCTGGAATCCATCTGCATCCGAAGTACCGATAAGGTTCCGGATAGCTTCACAGGAAAGTCTGGGGGAACAGGGCTTTTTGTAATATTCCATAGGAATCTCCAGTCCGTAAAAACAGAAGCTGTCTCCTTTAAGGTTTCCGTACTCATGGGTGTTTCTGAGGACATGCACTCCTGCACTTAAAAGTGCTGCCTCATATTTCCGATAAGTATCCTCAGCCAGTTTCACACTCATCTTGTATTCATGGTTTCCAAGGGAATAGTATACAGGATAATCCCGGGCCAGTCTTTTTAACAGGCTGTACGCAGGCTTCAGTGTTGAAAGCTGAGTCCGCACTGTCATGTCACCGGCAATAAGCACTGCATCCGGTTTCAGTCTGCGGATCACTTTCAGAAGATATTCATTATCGTTTCCATAGGAGACTCCGTGCTGATCTGTGATCAGGACAAAACGTACACCGGAAGATGCGGTGATCTTCCTGCTTTGTATCTCATAGTTTCTGACTCTGAATCTGTTCATAAAAGTCCTCATTGTTGTTATTATTTGCCGAATCCACAGTTAGGGAAAGTACAGACCGGACAGTTCAGGCACAGACCGCCTTCTCCCAAATAAGCGATCTCTTCGGCTGTGATCTCATCATCTGCCATGATTCTGGGAAGAATCAGATCAAAGATTGTTCTTTTGGCATACATAACACAGCCTGGCAGCCCAAGGACCGGTATGATATGTCCATTATAAGTAAGATATGCCACCAGAAGCATGGCCCCCGGAAGTACCGGTGCACCATAGCTCACCACTCTTGCTCCGGTATCCCGGATTCCACCTGGAGTACGGTCATCCGGATCCACGCTCATTCCGCCTGTACAGACGATCATATCTGCACCTTCCTGTGCAAATTTAAGGATGTCAGCCGTGATCTGAGCTTTGTCATCGCCTGGCTGTGTCTGCCCCATGATCTCTGCTGGATATTCTGCAAGCTTTTCCTTTAAAACCGGGGTAAAGGTATCCTCGATCAGTCCTTTCCTGATTTCACTTCCGGTTGTGACGATTCCAACTTTTTTCTTCTGATAGGGAAGGATGGAAAAAATAGGTTCCTCACCTGCCACTTTCTGTGCTACTTCCATTTTTTCTTTCTCGATCACCAGAGGGATGATCCTGGTACCTGCCAGCTTGTCTCCTTTTTTCACAGGAAAATCCCCATGTCTGGATGCAATCATCATTTCTCCCAGGGAATTTACTTTTACAAGAGCATCTCTGCGGATCTTCAGAATCCCTTCCTTATCCGCAATCAGCTCAATCTTTCCCTCCCTGATATCAGTTCCGTGAATATCTTTGGAATCACCGGCACTGATCTTATAGAGAATCTGCGCTGCTTCATTTTCATGAAGAATCCCCTCGCTTTTTTCCCATACAAAAAGATGTTCTTTTCCCACAGAAAGGAGAAGCGGGATATCCTCCTCTTTTACAATATGTCCTTTTTTAAAAAGAACTCCTTTTTTTTCATCTTTGATGATCTGTGTAATATCGTGGCACAGAATATGTCCCACTGCATCTTCTGTTCTGATTTCTCTCATGAAAATTCCCTTCCCTGTAAAACTGTTTTGATTATACATCTTTGTTGTGCATTTTGTCAAAAATCCACATCTGTGATTATTAATATATCACAATATCCCAAATTGTAAAAGAGCAGAATGCTTTATACATTCCACTCTTATTACATTACTGCATTTTAATTACACAAATCAGGTTAATCCTGAAAAAGAAGGGGAACTGTATTTCGGATACAGTCATTGTGGGAATAATCATCATATCTTTGTTTTCTGTTCACAAATGTAATGGACGCTGTGTTTTTCTCCATGGTAAGGGCCGCTGTTCCACAGGCGATCTCTTTGGGATCCACACCATAGGCAGGAGCTTTTCCTTTGGTGATCTTCACATTCTCGGTATTGGCAGAAGCTGTCTGAAGATAATATCTCAAAACATTTTTCTCGTAAATCTGATACTTCCCCAGAGGGATGTTTTCCATGGTAAGCCGGATCCATGCGTATCCATTTGCATCTGTCTCATAGTTTTCCTTTTCGAACTCCACATAATCTTCATATCTGTGGCTTTTTCCGGAAAGATCTTTTCCATCTACAACAAAAAAGAAGGTTGGGTTACCATGAGCCCAGGTGATCTCAGATTCCGGGATCTTTTTTATGATGGTAACAGACCCAAGTGGAAGATGAACCGGTGTATTATCCGCTTTCAGCCTTACCACTGCTGTTGATCCGCCAGAAGACGCTTTTAAAACAATCTCCTTTTCCCATCTGCCTGTATAATCTGTGGGAATCCTGGTTTCTTTGATCTTAAACTTTCCAAGGTTACTGTCTGTAATATCCAGCTTCTGACTGTAGTACTCCTGCCCATCCTCATCGTAGCGGAAAAGCTTTTTGCTTCCCAGCGTATCCTCGTAGACATTTTTGGAAGCATTCCATTGATAAACAGTAAATTCCGCACCTTTCAGCCGCTCTCTGGTATAAAGGTCTTCTTTTTGTATGTAGATCATTCCCTGAGGCGGACGTATCTCTTTGTTGGTGACTGTAAATGTAAGTTCAGCATCGTCTTTTGAGATATCCACATCCTGTTTCCAGGTTCCTTCATACCCTGTGGGATTTTTCGTTTCCTTTACGCGAAATTTGCCTGCATTGTCTGCTGTTTTGGTAAGATCACCGGACACATACCGCTGTGCTGCCTTATCATAGCTCAGAAGGGTTCCCGGGATCTTGTATTTTCCGGCCGATATACTGTATTCATAAATCCGAAATTCTGCACCTTCCAGGTTTTTCCCTGTATCTTCATCTGTTTTTCTGACTTCCACATGTTTTTTGTCAACAGTATAATTCTTGACCTGGTATTTAAAAACCTGTGTAGTTCCTGCCTCTTTCAGCTTAAAGTCCTGATACCAGCTTCCACGGTAACCTTTAGGTGGTTTTGTTTCACGAACGCGAAAGATGCCCATGTTGTCTGTTGTATAGGAAAAACCATTCAGCTCATAGCGCCTTGACTGGGAATTGTAAGTGAGAAGCTTTCCGGGACGGATAAAATTGCCCAGTTTCTGGCTCCATTCAAACAAAGTGAATTCTGCCCCTTTCAACGGATCGCCGTTGTCGCCATCCAGTTTCTCGATGGAAACCTTACCCTTGATATCCGGTACATTTTTTACCTTTACCTGTACATCAGTTCCGCTTTTAACCGTAGCACTGGTCGTAACAGTTGAAAGAAGATATTTTTTTGCTGCGGTAGTCTCTCTGACATAATATTTACCCGGAATAAGGTTCACATATGTAATCTGACCATCATCATTGGTGATCCATGTACTTACTGCCGTATCCTTTCTGGTAACTGTACGCACACCGGATTTCAGATCTTCCCCTGCATACAGTGTATATTTGGCTCCCGGAACCGCTTCTCCGGTATGTGTAGCGGTTTTGGTCAGCACCAGCCTCCCGTATACTGCAGGTTTATAATTTAAAGTAATCTGTCCCCTTGTTCCCTGATATACAAATGCGCCAAAATCCTGGGTATTGGTGTTCCCGGTCTGCACCGGTCCGTCTACAAGAATATATGAAACAGGAGTGAGGTTCATTTTGTAGGTGAATTTTCCTGCTTTTACGGATACCGGAAAAATATAAAGAAAAATATATCCGTTTTTCAAGGTGACACTGCCTTCCAGAACATGGGGACTGGTCAGGTTATCCGAATACTCTTTTGCATTTTTCCAGTATACAAACTGCCAGCCTGCTGAGGAAGGTCTTGTGACTGTGATACTGTTTCCTGCACCTGCGCTGTCCGTAAGTTTAAGAAGCGGCGAAAGCTGAAAACCGTTTTTGTACTTGTCATAAACATAAGGCATATGGGACGGGATCTTTTTAAACAGGCTCAGAGGAACATTTTTTCCTGCTGTGGATGTCCATCCATCTGCAGTTTTCATGGAGATGGACGCCTTGTTTCTTTCTGGAATAGTCATCCCTCTGATCTTGCTGATAAAACGGTTGATTCCTACATGTTCTGCCTCTGCTTCTGTAGCTTGGCCCAGATCGCCGGCATAAATTTTTGACAGAGCAATATGGGTAAAAACATAACGGTTTTCCCACCTTGCCCAGTTGATATGTTCGCAGCTGGGAACATAACTGATTCCAAGATCACCAGGACCGCCATATCCGAAATACAGAAGTTTTTTTACATTTGAGTCGGAAAGGAATCTTACAGCTTCTGCTCTTAGATCTGTGCTTCCAAGCCCTGCTTTTGAAGCCTTCATACAATAAAGCGGAGACACATTTTCCTTTCCTGTTTCATCTACATAATGGATTTCCCTGTAGATTCCGGCTATACGTGTATAGTTTCCTCCTTCTGCATAATCATTGGCTGCTGTCCAGACTTCATCGCAGTATACTCTGCCGATTTTTTCCACATGATATTGCCCTGGCTGAAGTGCCATAATCGCAGCATCCTCCTCATGAGAAAGATCTGATATGGATAATTCTGCAGAATCAGAAATCTGGTTCTTTCCCATAAAAAACGCCGGGGCAACACCTATGATCTCTCCATCCCGGATTTGCTCTACAAGCTCTTTTTCATCTTTGGAATCTCCGGAAAGAAGCTCTGCATTTTCCTCTGTAAACAAAAGTGGCTCCTCTGAAATGTTCTGGATCTCATCAGATTCTTCCTGATACGACCCTGATCCAGCCTCATTCTCCTGGGGAATGTCCGTCTGAACATCTTCCGGTTGGTCAAGATCTTCCTCCTCTGAATTTGTTTTTTCTGAAGAACTCTGGTCAAAAGAGACTTCTTCCGTGGGAATTTCTTCTGAAAGATTCTCTCCCTGTGATTCTCCTGTCTCTGAATTATCATGAGAATTTTCCTGATCTGGAATTGTCTGGTCTTCATGGTCTTCTGTCTCTTCTTCCTGAATCTCCTCCTTCTGATCTGTTATATTTTCTTCCGTTATTTTGGAATATTCCTCCTCTGATATAATTTCTGTTTCTTCCGACACTGCAGTTCCCGCTTCAGCCTGTGTTTGAGCACTGGCACCGGCCAGTACCGTAGAAAGGGATACGGCAAGTGCAATTAAAACACTGATCATTTTTTTCTTCATAAGATCCGATTCCCCCTTTTAATTATAAGTATGCACGCTCCACCTGATATCAGCACAAGCACCATAAGGAACCATGTATTGGAATCATCCCCCGTTTTTACAGGTGATTTCTTTTTGGAGGAAGCAGTTCCTGTTTTCCTGATATTGTTTTGGTCCTCAGCTTCATATGGTATTTTATCTGGAGATGTTACTTTTTCGGTAACTGTCGGTGTTGCTGGAGTAACTGTTGGTAAAGCACTCTCCTCCTCTACTGAAAAGATCCATTTTACATCTGCTCTACGAAGTGCATAAGCATTATCAAGTGCAGATGGGACTTCCACAGTAAATGTCAGGGTTCCTCCGTCTCCGGGCTTAAACCTGCCAAGAGACACCTCTTTATTGAGTTTTACTGCCAGAAGATTGCCGGAATACAGTTTTTTTCCGTCCATAGATATGGTCAGCCTGATTTTTCTAAGAAGTTCCTGGTCTTTTTGAGATTTACATTCCGGTGATGTTTTAAAAAACAGCTCCGCCTTCTCTCCGGTAGTATTTCTGATCTCTGCAGAATCCTGAAAAACATCTCCCGGCATTGCAGTACTGAAATTCCGGAAAAAGTCTTCCGGAGCAGCCACAAGACGGTGTGCATTTCCGTCAAATCTCACAGATAATTCCACAGGCTTTTTTGAGGTCACAATATATCCATCTGTATCATGGATGCATTTCTGGATCTTCTCATTTCTCCAAGGGGACATGGCCGTAAAATCCGGTGAAAAATTTGCTTCCTGGATTGCCTCTGCCCGGATAGTGATTCCAAGTCCTTTTCCTGCATAAGCTTCGTTCCAGCTTCCAGGTATCTGTACTTTCCGAAAAATATCTGCTGTTTCCCCTTTATCCAGCTTTTTGGTGTAATAGTAGTAATCTCCTTTCTTTTTCCAGTAAGAGGAAATCCCCAGCAGGCTGGCATCATCCAGACCTTTTAATCCGTACAGATTATCTTTATAAGTTATTTTTACCCGGACCCAGCAAGGTTCAGACAGATTCCTGATCCTGGGGATCTTGGAAATGCAGTCCCCGGGAAGAATCAGCTTTGGATCTTTGTATGCTGTTTCTTTTCCGTCTTTTTCAGCCAGCTCATTAAGAGAAATATTAATATCACCTGTTGCAATCCGGTTTGTCACAGTAACCGAATCCCGAAATCTGCCATATACGGCCGATACGATTCCAAGAAGTCCCAGAAGCATGAGGACTGTGAAAAGGAGTTTAAGGCCTTTTTTCAATTTCTTCACTCCTCTCTTTCGGGGCAGATAAAGGTTTTAAGTAATGATCCCAGGCAGCAGCGTAGTTCTTGAATCCCTGTGCCTGAACAGCTTCCTCATAAACATTAATGGTAAAGTCCGAAAGTTCGTCTTTGTATGTCGCATCTACCCTGGCGGAATCAATACGAAAACCGGTACATAATGGTGTGGTACGTTTTCCCTCAGTCAGTTTCTGTTTATAGTAATAATAACCATCTGTGGCATTATAGACCCAGTTTGCAGTGTCCATCCCCAACAATACCACAGCTTTTCCAATATCACTGTTGGAGTAGGAAAGAGACATCCGTACATAACAGTCTGTCTGAAATCCATTCTCACCACCCGAAAAATTACCGATCCATATTTTTTTTACATATTCAGGATCTCTATCTATGGGAGTAGGGGTGGGATCCGGAAAATCTTCCTCAATCTCCGTAGTCACCGCTCCTACTGCCACAGTATTTGGCTGAATTTCATAGTCCGACAAATACGCGGCGGTTCCCACAGTGCAGAGAACTCCTGACAGGAAAAGAAGCCCCGCAAAGCTTTTTATAAATTTTCCTCTCATAAATGACATTCCCCGCTTTCATCTGTTCTCCTTTATTTGTCAAAAGCAGCTCCGGCCTGTCCTTTATTCTGGTTCACATATTTCTGGAATGCGGCAGTCGCCTGCTCAATAACAGTATTCCGGTCATCTCCTGTGTTATCCGACTGGATTGCATAAGCCTGCACATTGATATCAAGCTGCTGAGTATCTAACTGGCCTTCAATGATATTGGCAAATGTTACATTGTCAAAAAGTGTGGTGGTTTTTTGCTCAGGTTTGAGGATATGATTGTAAGCATATGTATACACCATTTCATCACCGGACTCTTTTCTGGAAAGCTGTGTCCATTCTTTACTTTTGTTGTAGGTAAAAAGCTCTGTTTTTGCCAGCGGTTTCCTGGTTCCGTCTGCTTCTGCCGTGATAACTTCCCGCACGGGGACAGTTACCTGAAGATATACATAGGCGTCATTTACACCGCTGTTTTTGACAGATGGATCCTTGGGAATATTCTGGGTCGGGACAATCTTGGTGTTTTCTTCCGGCTTCCAGTTAGGCTCGTTAAGTTCTATATCCACCTTGCCCACTGTAAATTCATTGGTTGCTGTCTCATAATCTGTAAGATATGCTGCTGTTCCGCCTGCTGAAAGTGCAGCGATCATTGCAGCTAATGTTACGCCTTTTACTACTTTTTTTCCGTTTTTCATCATAATTTCATTCTCCTTTATTTTTGTTTCTGTTGGGGGTATATGCCAGATTCAGAAGAACTGACAACGCTGCTGATATGAATGTTGCAGCAAATGAGATCCGGGTATGAAGTGCTGACACCACATAACCCAGAAGCGGCAGGGCAAAGACGGCCTGCCCGATGATCTGTGAATGTTCTACAGGAAGAGGATCCGGGCAGTTGTTGGCATCTCCACGGGTAATGTAACATCCGGACTGTTTTTTGACGATCCGGTGAGTTACGATTGAATCACCCAGGCGATAGCTTATGATGTCTCCCCTGGAAAAATCTTTCTTTCCTGTATCTGTGTATACGATCCCTCCGGTGGGGAGTACAGGTTCCATAGAGCCTGAGAGCACCACATAAGGCTGAATTCCCATAACCGGTGGTACAGTCAGCAAAAGTGCAATGACAAACACCACTCCAAGAATCGTATTAAATATCCATCTTATTATTTTTTTCATATGATATCCTGCTTCTTTCAGCTTTCATAAAAACATGGATATATGGCGGAGATCGACTCCATTTTGTTCTATACAAAAAAACCTCCTGACACTACAAAACCTGAATCTGTTAATAAAATGTGGAATAAGTGGAACAGAACTGTTCCTGAGTTTCATCAAAACATGATGGGTAAGAAAATATTGTTTTAAGATTAAGTTGAGCTTATTATATCTTTTTTCCTCACTCTGGTCAACGAAAATCGTTCGACATTTTTCTCCATTTTTCGACAATCCGCATGCACGACAGAGAAAATTCCTGCCGTGCATCACCTGTCTATTCTGACAGCGAAAAAATATATTCCAACGGAAAGAGCATAACTTCCCGTATTTCCTGTTCCTGTCTGTCAACACTGGCAAGCTCAATGCGGAAAGCCGGCTGCTTTATAAATTCCCCGTAATACTGTTCAGGTCTGCCCACACTTCTTCTTTTTTCGGAATCCTCATCCAGTGCCACGCAGTTTTTTATATTCCCCCCGGAGTATTTTTTCATATATCCTGCAAGTCTGGCAATGTGCCTGGAAATCCGCCCATCCTCCTGAGCGTAATAGACGATACGTTTTCCATATCCGCAAAAAAACAGAAGACCTCTTCCTGTGTATTCCTGAAAGATCCGGATAGCAGCTTTTGTCTCATTTTCGCTGGCAGGTTCCTGATAAATCCTTTTTTTTCGGTAGTTTCTGGTAGGAAAATTCAGAGAAATATCCGTTCCTCTGGCATTACAGCAAAATTCTTCTTTTGGTATATCCTGCATTTTCAGCATCTGCCTGAAAATGGGATTCCGGATGGCGCTATAACCGTTTCTGCTGATCTCATAGCCGTCCGGGTTTAAAACAGGAATTATACAGATCCGCAGCCTGTCCAACAGTTTTCTTACATCATAGAAATCATTGATAAGCCACCTGCATTCATAAGCTCTGCAGTATTCCATTGCTGCACAGGTAAGGATATCTGCCATTTCCCGATCTGTGCCTGACAATCCCCCGATACAGAAAACACAGCCCTCTCCTTGTCCGATCTCAAGCATGGGGATCATCCGTTCATCATGGCTGTTTCCGATTACCCGAAACTGTGTAAATCCTCCATATCTCTGAGCAGCTTCCCACAAAGTGTAATAAATCTTTTCGTATGTAAATCCCTGTACTTTTTCCATATTTCCCTCCCTGTACAGCAGATGTATATCAAAAACATCCGACCTGGTAATCCATCTTCCGGAACGTGTCTGAAGCTGATACACCAATTACCTGTAACGCTATAATATATGCATACAGATACAAAAAAAGAACCGGCACAAAAACCGGTTCTTTCAGATTCCGTCAGTCAGGTGGATCTTAACACTCCACATTCCCTGCTTATTGTATTTCGAAATTAAAGCAGGGGATTTTCCTGATTCGGTTAAGTTATGATCAGATATCTTTTTTTCTTCTTCTGATGATCACATAGCCACCTGCAAGAAGAGATGCAACTGCAAGTGCACTCATG
>CAKROW010000052.1 GCA_934373235.1 uncultured Blautia sp.
CATATGCTCCGGCATCAATCTCCAGTCCAATTCCGATTTCTTTGAATGCATCTGCCATTGCCTGTGCAAATAGAGGAAGTTCTGCTTTTGTTGTATAAGTACAAATTCTGAAATCCAGCTCCTTGCCGTCTTTATCCAGGGTTCCATCTCCATTTGTATCTTCATATCCCGCTTCTGCAAGAAGTGCCTTTGCTCCTTCTATATCATAATCATATCCTTTTACAGAAGTGCCACCAAAGGCTGTATTGTCTGGAAAAAGTGCGGTTGCAGGCTCAGAACCATTTTTATTCAGAGCCTCTGCATAGCTCTTTTTATCAATTGCCATTGACATTGCTTTTCTGACTGCACTGTCCTGAAGAAGTTCATTTTCAAAGTTAAACCATATGATCTGTCCTCTTGACCCAACCTGTCCATCTACAATAAAATTGTCATCATTTTCAAAAAGTTCAAGACTGGCTGCCGGAATTGTCAATGTCACATCTGATTCTCCATTCTGCTGCGCCATCGTCAGAGCCCCAACATCATCCAGAATATTAAAAGTTGCACCTTCCAGTGCAGGTGTTCCCTGCCAGTAATCTTCGTAACGTTCTACAACTGCTTTCTTTTTTACATCATAAGAAACTATTTTATATGGTCCTGTACCGATCAGGTCTGTTGCATTACCTGCCGGATCCATTCCATCCGTCACATAATAAATACCTGTAAGGGGTGTTGTTAATGCAGATTCAAAAGCCGGTACCGGTTCGGTAGTTGTTACCGTAAGTGTCTGTCCATCAGCTTCCACTTTGTCAATATAAAGATTTTCATTAAAACGAGCATTGATCTCTGCGGTTCTTTCCCAGCAGTCCTTTACTGTCTGGGCAGTCATTTTTTCTCCATTCTGAAAAGTAACATCATCACGCAGTTTAAGTACCCATGTGAGCGAATCTGTATTTTCTGCGCTTTCACAGAGAAATGGTTTTGCAGCCAGATTCTGGTCAAGTACAAATAATGTTTCTGTTACTCCGTAACGTGATGTATACCAGTCATTCCATCCTTCTGCGATATCCATAGAAGTGGGTGACTGTGTGTCTGCAAAAGTCATAGTTGTTACAGCAGCCTGTGCACTGTATGGTGCAACAGCAGCAGACATCGCAAGTCCTGCGCAAAGCAGTTTTCCAATTTTTGATTTTTTAATTTTTCTCATTCCTTAGTCCTCCTAAATAAATGTATATTTTATAAATAATTACCATTTTTAACGTTGTACTCCAATACGGTCCCTCAGTTTTTCCCCAAAAAGATTAAATATAATAACCGTCACAAAAATAGCAATTCCGGGAATTACAATTAATGCCGGATTTGTCTGTATATACTGACGTCCTGCGCTCATCATGGCTCCCCATTCTGCCATTGGTGTCTTTATTCCCATGCCAAGAAATGACAATGCTGAAATCTCCATTATGATTGATCCGATATCCAGTGCAGCTGTAACTATCATTTCCGGAAAAACATTTGGAAAAATGTGTCGCACCATGATTCCCAGATCGGATTCTCCACAGACTTTCGCTGCCTGTATAAAAGTTCTTTCTTTTAAAGAAATTACAATACTTCTGGAAAGTCTTGCGTATTCAGTCCAATATACTGCACACAGTGCCAGAATCGTATTGCGAATCCCAATTCCCAGAACTCCAGCTACCGCAATGGCAAGAATCATACGTGGAAATGCCTGAAAAACTGTCGTAATCTTATTTAATACTTCATCTACCCATCCTCCGAAATATCCGGCAAGTATTCCCAGTGCTGCCCCAATAATGAATACAGCAGCTACTACAACCATACTGGCAAATACTGATGTTCTTGCCCCATATAATATACGGGATAACATACATCTTCCAAGTTCGTCTGTTCCAAGAGGATATTGACTGTCTGGAGCATTAAGCTGATGAAGGATGTCTGTTTTATATGGATCATTCGGTGATAATACAGGTGCCAGCAATGCTATCAGAATCAATACTATCAACAGAAAACACAGAATGTAAAAAAAAGCCATAGATTTACTTCCTGTTCTTTTGTGTTTTATTTTCATTTATCCATACCCTTTCTCACTCTTGGATCCAGGCCGGCATAAGATATATCAATAATGAAATTTATTACAAGATACATAATTGCAAGCCATAGAACAATTCCCTGTAAAAGTGTATAATCACTGCTGCGAACAGCTGAAACAGCCAGCTGTCCCAGTCCCTGCCAGCTGAACACAGATTCTACTACTGCAGCACCGCCTAACTGTATTCCAAAATGAATACCTATTAATGTCAGAATCGGCATCCATGAATTTCTCAGGACATGACAGAACAAAATTCTGTTTTTACTGACACCCCTGGCCCGTGCCCCCTGCACATAAGGCCTGTTAAGCTCCGCCAAAACTACTGATCGTACCTGTCGTGTCAGTTTCGCTGACGACTGAAATGCCAGGACTGCCATCGGAAGCAGAATAGCTTTTATTCCATTTTCTCCTGATATAGAAAACCAATGATAACGAACACTCAGAACATAAAGTAAAATGAGACTTACAAGAAAAGATGGCAGTGATATTCCAATAAAAGAAAATATACGGCTTATATTATCTATCACACCGTCTTTATGATATGCACACAAAACGCCTAATGGTACAGATATTATGATACACACCAGCATCGAAGCAAAAGCCAGACTTGCCGTAGGTCCTGCTTTCTTTGTGAGTTCCTGAAGTACTGGTCTGCCAGTAGAATAGGAATTTCCAAGGTTTCCATGAAACACCCTGCCAAGCCAGACACCATATTGAACAAGAAATGGTTTATCCAGTCCCCATTTTTCTCTCTGTGCCTGAATCGCTTCCTCTGAAATCGTTCCCTTATTTCCATCACCACCTGCCAGATATTTTTCTGCCGGATCCCCCGGACCTAGATACATCAGAGAAAACGATAAAAATGTAATGCCGATCAAAACAATAAGTATTCTGCACACAGGCATCAATATCTTTTTTATCACACTTCTCGACCTCCCTCATATTTTATTTTTCATTCTGTTTTACAGCACATATTTCAAACAGTGGGGATTCTCCATACAGTTCCTTTTCCCACTGTTCATAAAGATATTGTCCAATATCCTCCTGAACGGAAACCTTCATTCCCATTTTGTCTTTTAGAATCCCTATATCCCATATCGGACGGAAGATCCTGGTCAATGGAGCCGAATCAAAATATTCTTTGTCATCTTCACATACTACTTCTCTTTTCCCATATTTTTCAAAATACTTCTGCTCTCTTTGGCGAACTTTTTTCATGAGTTCATCATCATAAAAATGCAAATGCCAGTTAGCATCATAAATCAGCAACATTCCCTGCGGATTTAAGATTCTTTTAAATTCTTTATAAACACGCTCCGGATACTCCAGTGTCCACGTTACATTCCTTGTTACGATCACATCAAAAGTATTATCTTGAAAAGAAAGTTCATTCACATCCATCATCAAAAATCGGGGCGATACCCCAAGGGCTGCCGCATTTTTTATTGCACAGGCCAGCATCCCTTCTGAATTGTCAATGGCAGTTACTTTATGTCCTTCTTCTGCCAGAATACATGCAAGAAATCCCGGCCCCGTTCCAACATCCAAAATATTCAGGCCTTTCTTTCCATTAAAATGATCTGAAATTTGTTTTTTCCAGGCATTTTTGCGAAAAGAATTCAACTCCTCTGCAATATAACGATCATAATCTTCTCCTTTCGACCACCTCTTCGCCCGTTCTTTTTTTTCCATCTTTTCTCCCTAAATCTTGTTTCGATATTTTTTCTCCAGACCATTGTAAGATATATATTTTTTATCTGCAAAATTCCGCTGAAATAAATAATAAAGCACAAATGATCCAGCTGCCAGAGTCCATGTTACAGGATAAACAACTGCTACCGCCTGAATCGAATGAAAATATTCAGCAAAAATATTCAAAAGCAGTACACGAACCACGCATAGATCAATGACCACGATAGCCATAGACTGCATGGTCTTTTTATTTCCCCTTATAATCCCTCCTGTCACTTCCAGTATTGCATACATAAAATAAAAAGGAAATGTAATACGGATGATCTTTAATCCTTCCTCGATAACCGCCTCTTCACCACAGAAGACCTGCAGAACCTGCCTTCCGAAGCACAATACCATTGCTGAAATCCCCATGGTCACTGCTATCGCAAAAATATTGCATATAACTGCTCCCTTACGTATTCTATCCATATTTCCAGCTCCGATATTCTGTCCGGTAAATGTCACCATTGCCTGGCCAAATGCCATAACAGGAAGATAGATCAAATTTTCCACTTTAAAATATACGGTAAAAGCAGCAATTGTATTTTCGCCAAATCCATTTATATAATACTGCACAAACAAGTTGGATACAGTCAGGATCATAGACTGGATTCCAAGAGGAACCCCCACCCCTAATATGCGAAATATCATTTCTCTGCTAATATTCCAATGCTTTTTCAATAAATGATTCTGCCGGAAAATCCGGATGATCAATACTGCTGCTGAGAAGCTTTGCGAAATCAGTGTTGCTGTTGCCGCTCCTGCGATTCCGGATTTCATTACCGCAATAAACCATGCATCCATTCCGACATTCAGGATACCTCCTGTTGCCAATACCAGAAAAGGTGTTTTTGAATCTCCCATCGCACGAAGTAAAGCTGCTGACATATTATACAGAATCATAGCGGTTACAGAAAATAGATAAATACGTATATAAAGCAATGCACGGGACATAATACTTTCTGGGGTATGTAAAAAAAGTAATGCCGGTTCAGCAAATAAAAGGCCCAAACCTGTAAGCAAAATCCCACCTGCTGCACCAAGAAATATTGTATTTTCAATACAGATATCTGCTTCTTTTAATTTTTGTCCCCCCCATAACTGTGCAAGTACAACACCCGCTCCTACTGAAATTCCAGTTAACAGTCCTACCAGACAGGTTACTAGAATACTGCTGGCTCCCACTGCCGCTGCATCTGTCTTGCCCAAAAAATTTCCTACAAAAAGCAAATCCACTGTTCCATACAAAAGTTGAAACAGACTTCCAAGAAACAACGGAAGCGCAAATAGAAAAAAACCCTTTAATATATTTCCCTGTGTCAGATCAACTTTACGCTTCAATTTAATTGCTCCTTTCCAGCAAACATTAACAGAGCCGATGCAGGCCAGACAGATTTTTCTCTGTAAAATCAATCTGCCTGACAAATGTATCAGCCCGTTCACCGTTTACATTTATCCATCCTATATTTCAAAAATCACTTCTTGACTATTTTACAAAAACCTGTCAATAAGAAGATTAATTTCCTTTATTTTCTGCTTATTTCCTTCGTGAACTGCTGCATCAAGACATTCTTCAAGATATTGCTTTAAAATCACTTTACCCGCATTATTTACTTCAGATTTTACTGCTGCCAGCTGTACCAGCACTTCACTGCAATCCCTCTCATTTTCCACCATCGTTTTTACAGAACGTAGATGACCGATGGATCTTGATACCCTGTTTACAATGCTCTTGTCATATACAACTGATTTCTCTGTCTTATCTGTCAATACCATCTTCATCTTCAGGATCCCATTCATAGCCCATCTCTTTTGCAATTCTGACAGCAACATCCAAATCTGTTAAGTCTGCCAGAACATTTAAGCACATGTCTAAGGCAGCTACTGAACTGACAGCAGAATAATATTTTCCATCTGCCACCCATTTCATCTCAGGGCTCCTGTATACTCCTGCAGTAAACATGCGATTCCAGTTCTTATCTGTCACATAATCACAGACTCTTCTCCTGTATAAAACTCCGGTTTGTGCCAGAAGAGAAATTCCACTGCCTACCATCACACAGGTGGAATGATGTTCAACAATTTTTTTCAACATGCCACACAGCTTATTATCATCCCGTATCAGTCTGCGTGCCCCTTTTCCGCCAGGAATAATCAGCACATCCCCAGAAAGATTCTCATCTGCAAAATCTGTCCATACTTTTGTGTTCTGCATGCTGGAAACAAATTCACCATGCATAGAGTAATATTCCAAATAAAACTGCTCCGGACACTTTCCAAATACTTCTGCCGGAGCAAATGCATCCAAGGAATCAAAATCATCAAATAAAAAGAGATTTATCTTCATAAATTTTCCTTTCCCTAACTGATTTATATTTATGGATAATATCGAATTCAATAGTCGTTTATATATTCACATCTAAGCTAGACAGAATATTACTAATAACTTTTTATCTTTAAGTTCATCCAAATTCAATTTATGATACTAAAAAACATTACTTTGACACAAGCCCCACTGGGGGATATAAGGGTATTCTGAATTGACATGAATATGTATTCCATTTTTTGTATAATCTAACTATTGCTTTTCTTTAGTAAGGTTAGTATGATGATCGTGTATTTTTACATTTACAGGGAGGATTCAAGTTTGAAACAAAGAAGTAGAGGTTACCCGAGAAAATAAAGCATAACGAATAAACCATCCCTGGGGGTGGCTTGAAAAATCAAATATTAACGCAACACCTAATCAGGAAACTGCTAAGGGCTCATCCTTTAAGACATAGCCCCGTTGCTTCAAAAGATTAAGTGCTTGTGAAGTAGTAAGAACTTTTTCTTTCTTCACAGGACGGGAAATCCGAGTGGATTTGATTTTTTGGTTGCTTTGATCGTTACGAGGACAGCATCCTGCCCATGGGACGAGGTGTTTCGCTGTGGGGAAGACAGACATATTCAGTTCATCAATGTGATCAAGGCACTGTCTGAGTTTCACAGCTTGTTCTTTTGAAATAGCACCATCAACAGCAGCCTGTATTTCTTCAACAGGAGTTTTACATCTGCCATCAACAAAAGATGATACATCAAATGTTTCTCCAGGGTGTTGTAAAATTTGTTCTGTAATAGAACGGGATGATTTACCAAATACATCAGAAAATACATCATCAAGCTTAAGGTTAGATACAGTAAGACAATTTTGAGCACGATTCTTCTCACCAGTTATCATACAAGTGAGTTTATATCGGTATCTTACAAGATCTCTAAGTTCTCTGATGTCAGCAGGTGGAATGAAAGAAGGTTTTACCATTCCACACATGTAAAGGTCACAGATCCATTTGGCATCCTTACGGTCGGTCTTGTTTCCTTTCATTGGTTTTGTGTATTTGGGATGAGAAAGAGTAACCCATAGATTGTGTTGCTCTAAAATGTTAAAAACAAAGATCCATGTTTTGTGGATATCAAGTCCACAGCAGTTAAATTTTAAGATTTTAAATGACAAAAAAATAACCTCCAGAAATTTATAGTTATAAAACTGACAGTGACTGGTCATCCGGCGAGATCGAGTCGACTTCGGAAGAGATAAGTTTACGGGCTACAGTTATGCGCCATTCATTGATGCCTTAACGGCTGACCGACAACATATAAACATACGAGGTTGCCGCTATACAGCCCCGCCACTCACCTCCACGTGTTCTGTAGTGTGTCAGCCTTATAGCATAATAATATCAGAAGGAAGATAAATTAGATAAGCGAAAGTCAGTTAATATGTTTAACGCATTGGTGCCTTTCGCAGAAAGGCGGAAAATAATCATGAAAGAACATTTAAACTGGGCAGTTCTCGGTACCGGTGTGATCGCCAATCAGATGGCGCAGGCACTTCAGAAAATGGGAAAAACACTGTACGCAGTTGGAAACCGTACTTATGAGAAAGCTGTTGCCTTTGCCGAGAAGTACAGTGTGCAGAAAGTTTATTCAGAAATTGATGAAATGTTTACTGATGAAAATGTGGATATTATCTACATTACAAGTCCTCACAATACCCACTATTCTTTTATGAAAAAGGCTCTGCTTCACGGCAAGCATCTTTTTGTGGAGAAATCCATCACCCTCAACAGCAGGGAACTGGATGAAATGATCGCCCTTGCGAAAGAAAAAAATCTCATCCTTGCTGAGGCTATGACTATCTGGCATATGCCGATTTACAAAAAACTCTGGGAAACTATAGGAAGTGGTTCTCTTGGAAAAGTCCAGATGATCACTATGAACTTTGGAAGTTTTAAAGAATATAACATGAACAACCGCTTTTTCAATATGAACCTGGCAGGCGGTGCCATGCTGGATATCGGCGTTTACGCACTCTCCATTGTCCGGAGCTTTATGGATGAAAAGCCAGATGAGATCTTAAGCCAGTGGAAGCCTTCTCCTACAGGTTCTGACGAGCAGGCTACCATTCTTCTTAAAAATCCTTCCGGCCAGATGGCGACTGTGGCGCTTTCCATGCATTCCAAACAGCCCAAACGTGCCATGGTAAGCTGTGAAAAAGGTTATATCGAGATCATGGAATATCCACGTGCAGATAAAGCAGTGATCGTGGATGCAGAGACAGGAGAAAAAACTGAGATTTCCTGCGGTGACACTTCCGACGCACTGCTTTATGAGATGGAGGATATGGAACGTGCTGTTCTTACACGTGATACCTCCGGCTTATATCTGAATTACACAAAAGATGTTATGGATATCATGACGTATCTTCGTAAAGAGTGGAACATGAAATACCCGGATGAAAACTGGGACTGATCTTCTTCCGTCACTTCTGTTATTTCTGCCTCTGATACCTGGTCACTGCCAGGATCATGCAGACAAACACAATCGCAAACATAGCTTCCAAGCCGATGCCTTTCCAGACTGCTACAGCTGCCTCACCTGTGAGGCGGCTGTAGCTTCCAAGTGTCTCATTTACGGTTTCATACCAGTATACCGGAAGAAACTGCGACACCTTCAGGATATTTCTGTCCATAATATTCATGGGAACAAAAACACCACACAGAAAGCACATTCCAAGCGACAGGATATTTGCGATCCCGCTTAGCATGTTGCTGTTTTTTGCAAAAAGCCCGATCAGGTAAGAAAGGGAAAGTACCACAGTCATCATCAGCAACGTGTTCAGCACATAGTACCCAAGGTTTGCTGAACCGAGAAATGTTTTTCCGTACATAAGTATGGCTCCTGCCATACCGATTCCCCAAAGGCCACCGCCCATGACAGACATGGCCAGAAGCCCTTCCAGACTCTGTCTCCTTACAGAAACCGCTGATGCCTGCATTCTTTTCGGGATATCATCTTTTTTGAAGGCCATCAGCACGTACCCCATCACATAGCAGAGTACTGCAAGAAACAGATACGGCAGATAACGGAAATAATAGAGGTACCCAGGTGTCCTGACGCCATTTCCGCCTATATCCACCATGGTGACTTCTCCTCTTTTTTCATTCAGAACCGCAGTTGCCGCTTCCTCCTCTGAAAAACCGGCGTCCAGATATGTCCGCATGGTATTGAGGCAGCTCTCAAGCTGCTGATCCACATAATATGCCGAGTAAGATCCGGGCACCTTTGTCACGGAAATGCTTTCCCCATTTACCATACAGCTCTCATAAAAATCCTCAGGGATCACCACGATATACTCTACATTTCTGTAAAAGAGTTCTTCCTGAAGCTTCTCCCTGTCATCCTCCAGCATGGTCACGTAATGAGTGCTTTTAAGCCATTTTACCAGTCCCTCTGCAAGAGGCCCGTTATCTTTATCCACCACACCGATCTTGATCTTTTCGCTTTCATAGCTGGTATAACTTTCTTTGCCGGCTGCTGCCTGAAGTGCCATTGTCACCCCGAAAAAGATTCCCAGATACAGGAGGATCAGGCCTGTATTTTTTTTCATGATCCTCATATAGCCTTTAAATACTGTCATAACGTTCCCTCCTGACCATGAAAAAGGATGCCATCACCAACACTACGCACATCACTGCCAGCGTGACCAGGCTTCTATAATATCTGGCAGTATCATCATATACATTGATACAGTAAAACGCATCTGAGATCAGTGATGCAGGATTGATCCGATTCACAAACGGGACACTTTTTTCCACGATATCTTTCATATTTCCATTCATCAGACCCGCAAGGAAGCTGCTTACCATGGAGATTCCCAGCATGATCCCGATCCTGGCACCTTCCTGCATTTTTCCAAGGCTTCCAATAAACATTCCCATGGATACACCGATGAGACTTCCAAATAAGGATACTACAAGCATTTTTTCCATCTGACCCTGAAAATCCAGATTGAGAACATATCGGAGATACAGGAGCAGAATGATCACATCCGCATAGCCCAGAGCAAAAGATGTCAGTTGCTCTGTAAGTATCAGCTTCAGCTTGTGGGTCGGTGTCACACACCGTCTTGCTGCCAGTGGAGTGATGTCTGCCTGGATCCCGATAGCGGAACCAAAACCGATGAAGCATCCGTACAGGCAGGCCATGGCGATCAGTGCATAAAAAAACTGCACATCTCCGTTGATAGTTCGGCCTCCAAGGGACACTTCCTTTACCAGACTGTCAGATTTTAACAGTTTTGTTATGGTTTCCATATCCATCTGCGGATTTTTTTCCATAATATTGGTAATAGTCGTTCTGGTGTTTTCACAACTGTCAAGAACAGTCTGAAGTATACTCTCTTCCATTCCGGTTCCTGCTACTGTAAGGGAAGGCTCTTTTCCCACATAATAAATTCCCTTTATTTTTTTATCCCGCAATTCCTTCAGAGCTTCCTTTTCCGTCATTTCTTCTGTCTTTAAAAGATCCGGATTGCTTTTTTTCACCTCATCAAGATAAGTCATGAAAAATATATCAACAGAATCTTCCTTCACCACCGCTGCCGGAACGGTCTGAAAATCTGCATCATTGATATTTCCAAATGCAAAGTAGAAAAAAGTTCCAAGCACAAGGGGAAAGACCAGCGGCCAGAATACAATATTAAAATTCCGGACCTTGGAAAGGAAACTGTATTTCAGTAAATGCAGCATCTATCATCCCTCCTAATCTCTCAGTTGTTTTCCGGTGATCTCCAGAAATACATCGTTCAGTGTCGGAAGCTCGGAAAAAACTCTTCCAAAAGAAATATCCTGGCTCTGCAGATAATTGAGAAGGCGGATCAGGTTATGCTTCGCATCGGTACAGCGCACGACCAGCACCTGTTTTTCGTACCGAACATCAAACACATGATCCAGTGCACGGATATCCTGGAAATTTTTTTCTTTCAGGGCAATGGCTTCCACTGTGATCGTCTCTCCTGTCTTGATCATCTGCTTAAGTTCTTCTTTTGTTCCCTGGGCGATCACTCTTCCATGGTCCATGATGGCGATCCTGGTGCAGATCTGCTCCACCTCTTCCATGTAATGGGAAGTATAGATAATAGTGGATCCCTGACGGTTCAGCGTCTGGATTCCTTCCAGGATCCTGTTTCTGCTCTGGGGATCTACAGCTACGGTTGGCTCATCCATGATGATCAGTCTTGGTTTGTGGGCGATCCCGCAGGCAATGTTCAATCGGCGCAGAAGACCTCCGGAAAGCTTCTTCGGATACATTTTTCGAAAGTCTTCAAGGCCTGTAAATTCAATGGCTTCCTCCACCAGTTCTTTTCTCTGTTTCTTATCTCTTATGTAAAGGCCACAGAAATAATCGATGTTTTCCTGTACTGTCAGTTCCTCAAAAACGGCTACATTCTGAAGCACGATCCCGATCTGTTCCTTGATCTTATAGCTGTCTGGTTTCATCTCTTTCCCGAAGATCTCCACCTGTCCTCTGTCGTATTTCAGCAGGGATAACAGGCAACTGATGGCCGTTGTTTTTCCGGAGCCGTTTGGGCCAAGTAATCCGAAAATCTCACCTTCCCGGATATCCAGATCCAGATGGTTCAGTGCGATCAGATCACCATACCGTTTTACCAGATTTTCTATGTGAACCATACTCTGTGGCATATGTTTTCCTCCTTTTTTGTAGTCCAGTAAGCAGGACTTTTCTGTTTTATCGCAGAAATTTATATTTCTTTTATGATGCCATTATAACTTTTTCTTCTGCCTGCTCCAAGTGTGGGATGTCATTATCTGCAGATGACAAATGTCATGTCTTTTGTACGGGCAAAGATTTTTCTTTGCAGAAAGAAGCTGGTATACTATAATAAAAATACACTGGTTTCAGTAAGTCATATTGAGAAGGGAGGATTTATTTGCTATGCGCTATTTTACAGACTCCGCCATATTGCTTTTATACAGCACTCTGGCATTTTTTTATGTACCTGCGGATCAGGCACTTGTATTCTCCCTCCTTTTTGCAGTGATCCTTGGCTGCGTTACTTATCTGTGCAGGACATGCAAAACATCCTGTTCACACAATTCCCTGCCAGTGTTGAAACACTCCGGAAATATCATTCCGGTTCTTGCAGGAAGTTATGTGGTCTTTGGATTATGTTCCCTGTGGTTTTCGGATCTTCTTCTGTTTTTCCCACTGCTTCTGTATCAGACTTTATCTTCCGGACTTTTTCTGCTGGTAGCGGCTGAACTTCCATTCTGGGGATTTTTGGTTTTTCAGATCAACAGGTTTCCGGCAGCTCTTTGCCTGCTTGGGATTTTTGGTTTCGTTCTTTCATTTTTTCTCTGGCTCTATGCCGGAAAATATCAGGCTCTTTACCAGGATTTCCATCAGATACGGGATGACAGTGAGGAACACGCGCTTCTTCTTTCTGAAAAAAACAAGGCACTTCTGGAAAAACAGGATTACGAAATCTATGCGGCTACATTGCGAGAGCGAAACAGAATTGCCAGAGAGATCCATGATAATGTAGGTCATGTACTATCCCGCTCTATCCTTATGACTGCTGCCTGTAAAACCATAAATAAAGATGAAGCTCTTTCTCCTCTTCTGATAAATCTGGAAGCTTCCCTGAATGATGCCATGAACAGCATCCGTTCCAGTGTCCATGATCTTCATGACGATGCGGTGGATCTGGAAGATGCCATAAAAGGACTTGTAAAGGATTTCACCTTCTGCCCGGTAACCCTTACCTATGATATGTCCAGACAGATTCCAAGGGAGGTAAAATACAGTCTGATCAGTATTACAAAGGAAGGGCTTTCCAATGTGATACGACATAGTAATGCGGATTCCGTGAATATCCTTCTGCGGGAGCATCCTGCACTTTATCAGTTGTGTATTGAGGATAATGGGACACCGGAAAATGAAATTCCGGATATTCAAACTGAATCAGACAGCTATAAGGTAAAAAATATTTCCGGTGGTATGGGACTGTCCAATATCCGGGATCGTGTGAAGGCACTGGGTGGTACGGTCCAGATTACACAGAAGAAGGGGTTTCGGATCTTTGTGACGGTTCCGAAATCTGTTTCTGATCAAGACAAACAGGAGATTTTGACATGAAAATTATTATCATAGACGACGACTGCCTGGTTGCAGGTGCATTAAAAACTATTCTTGAGGCAAACCCGGATATCCAGGTGGCTGCTACCGGCTCTGACGGTGAAGATGCCTGTGCCCTGTACAGAGAATATCTTCCGGATATTCTTCTGATGGATATCCGTATGAAAGGGATAGATGGACTGGAAGCTTCCGGAAAGATCCTGGGCGAATTTCCGGAGGCAAAAATTCTTCTTCTGACTACTTTTTCCGATGATGAATATATTGTAAAAGCCCTCCGTCTTGGCACAAAGGGATATCTTCTGAAGCAGGATTATGCCAGCATCCTTCCGGCTCTTCAGGCGGTTTACTCCGGACAGACCGTATTCGGCACAGAGATCATATCCAAGATCCCGGAACTTCTGCAGTCTTCCGATGGATTTGATTATGCTTCCAGAAATATCAGTGAACGGGAACTGGATATCATCCGGCTGATCGCCAACGGATACAGCAACAAGGAGATTGCCTCAGAACTGTTTCTCAGTGAGGGCACAGTACGAAATTATCTCAGCTCCATTCTGGATAAACTGGAGCTGAGGGACCGGACACAGGTTGCTGTGTTTTATTATCAGCATAAGTGACACAAAATCCCCTGACATGGAATTTTCTCCAATGTCAGGGGATACTTTTTATTCTACAGGCTTGCTCTCATCTGCAACATATTCAAAGAAGTCGAAGTCTGCACATTTTTTGTGGAGAACACGGTCTGCACAGGTGATTCCCACCATGGTTCCTGTGAACTCTCCGTACTTGCAGTACTCATCAGAAAATCTTGTGGTATCAAAGATACGCCCGATCTTTTCGTAAATTTCTCCATCGTAGCTCCACTCAAACCAGGATTTTCTTCCCTCAATACAGAGTCTCAGATAGATTGGTTTATCTTCTACCGGAATTCTGGTGTTCAGGAACTCCGTTTTTTCTCCGTTTTCCAGATGGATAATAGACAAAGCACTCTGTCCCAGAGTTTCACTGTAATATTTTCGGAGATTGATGTAATTCATGTTGTCGTAATACAGGATTAAACCTGCGCTGTGCTGATGTACTTCCGGTGTGAATTCCATCTTTGTAGTGATTCGTGCATATACGCTTGTAAGCTTTCTGGCCAGGATGCTTACTTTGTTAAGAGATGTTCTGGATTCCTGTCCACGAAGACGCACATAGCCTTTTCTTGCTTTCACATCTGCAAAACGCTGAGGCATGATCCTTGGAGAATAATAGAAGTTTCCAAGTTCATCTCCGTCAAAATCATCAAAATCCGGAATTTTTTCCACCAGATATTCCGGAAGGGATGTTTCCGGCACCTCGATCTTCGCCAGATTGCTTCCATCCGCCATGCGGAGCCAGTTATCTTCTGTCCACATCATTTTCTGGATGGCTGTTTCTCTTCCAAGTGTACAGCGAAGTTCCGGTACAAACGGTCTGGAGCAGAGATGGACCAGATAAACTTCTCCTGTCGGAAGTTCCACATAACTTCCATGACCGGATTTCTGAAGTACAGAGTCCGGATTATAGTACTTTGGTTTCAGATGATCCGGATCCTGCCGCTCGTAGGATTCTCCCGGAACACTGGTAACAATAGGATTCTTCGGATCTTTTTCATATGGTCCCCAGACATTTTTGGAACGTCCCATGGTGACACAGTGGTTGTATCCCGTGCCACCCTCTGCACACATGATGTAATAATATTCACCTCGTTTTGTAAGGTGTGGAGCCTCGATGCAGCCTCTGTCTGTGCCTCCTCTCCAGATCCTCTTCGGATAACCGATGATCTCTTTTTTCTCAGGGGAATACTCTACCATGCAGATAGCACCTGGCTTCTCATAACCTTCTCTTGTCTCCCACTCCAGTGATACCACATATTTTTTACCGTTAGTATCATGGAAAAGGGACGCATCAAAGCCGGAGGAATGAAGGTAAACCGGCTCACTCCACGATCCGCGGATATCTTTTGCACAGATCAGGAAATTGTCCACATCAAAATATCTGGCGTTCATGGAATTCATCACTCCATAGACAACGTAGAACATATCCTCTTCCTCGCAGTAGGTCAGGCAGGGAGCCCAGATTCCTTTTGCACTTGGAAGTTTTTTGAGATCTACTTTTTCATCGTCTGTGATTACGTGTGTGTACAGCTCCCAGTTTTTCAGATCCCTGGAATGGTAAACCGGGATTCCCGGGAACCATTCAAAAGTAGAAACTGCCATATAGTAATCGTCACCTTTTCTGCAGATGCAGGGGTCCGGATTGAAGCCCGGAAGTATTGGATTTACGATCATTTTATTCTCCTCCTTTATCAGCCGGAAACCAGCCAAAATCATAACATCTTCCCAGATCCCAGCTATCCCATCCGATCCAGCCCGGAGTGTTTACTGTATCCGTGAGAAGCTTATAGCTCCAGTAAAAATATCCGCTGCCTTTTTCCCAGAGTTCCAGCTGTGCTTTTGCCAGCGTCTCATATATCTCTTTTTTCTCTTCCTGTGAAAGACTTTCCTGCCGGCTTCCTTCCACACCATTAAGAACGCTCTGACCGCCTTTTGTATCGCAGCCACAGGCAAGGGAATTAAACAGACACCACTCGCCGCAGATTACCGGGAAATATTTTTCCATCTCTGTTATCTGTGGCTGCAGTTCTTCTTTGATATATTTTAAGTATCCTTCAACCGTCTGGCTGCAGCCTCTTGCCTCTGCAACCATGAGATACTGATGGGTATCCAGGATCACATTAGAGTACTTTTCTTCCTGCATAAAATCCTTCCACGCCATCAGTTCAAAACCGTCGTGGATCACAACATACTTCTCTTTTGGCATATAAGCACTGATGCGGTCATATGCATCCAGATAAAACTGTCTCAGAAAATCCATTGTGATGGGTGCGGACCCTTTTGCCAATTCCGGATCTGCCGGTGCATAACGATTCTGCACATCCATGGTCTCCCACATGTTTTCCGTGATCGGCTCATTTAAAGGCTGGATCCCAAACAGGCCTTTTCTGTTTCCGTATCTTTTTGCAAGACGTTCCAGAACACTTAAGGCAAATTCCACTTCATCCGGATTCTGAGCCCATTTGCACACGCCGCTGATACCGCCGTTGTCAAAACCATTCTGGCTTAACGGCACTGTATGAAGATCAATAAGAATGGTAAGTCCATATTTTTCTGCCCAGTTAAAGGCTTTATCCAGTTCCTCGATACAGCCGATAAACGGTTTTCTGTCACCGAAGATAAAGTATGGCACCGGGATCCTGACGGACTCCATCCCCATCCTCTTTATTGTTACAAAATCACGCTCTGTAATGTATTCCGAACGATGGATCCTTATCCTTGCCTCATATACCTCCGGGGAAAGCTGTGTAGGAAGATAATATTCATCCTCTGCCGTGGTTCCCTCAAATAATGCCGGGCTCATCCATTTTTCCAGTACCAGCCAGTTTCCAAGATTAACGCCTTTTATGTTCACTCTCTTTGATCTCCTTTCCTGTCAAACGATTAATCTGCGTACTGCGGCCGGATTTGACAGCAGTTTCTATTGTTCCTGCCATATCCGGCCTTATCCTGTCAAGCAGATAAAAGGCATCTGCATTCAGTTACTCTTTTTATTTCCGGGCACGTGCCTTTAAATCTGCGATAATTCCATCAAATTCTTTATCCAGGTGATAGAATTTCATGATCACAAGACCGCATACATAAACAATGATCGGGATCCATACGAAGCATACTTTGATGGATGTCAGTGCAGATTCCGTCTGTACTGCCGCTGTTCCCACATATCCGCCGATCTCAAGGATCAGACCAAGAAGTGCGGAACCGATTCCGTTACCGATCTTGTATCCGAAGCTGCAGGCACTGTTTACAAGTCCCTCTGTACGGTAGCCTGTTTTCCACTCACCATAATCAATGGTATCAGAAACCATAGCCCACATGGTAGCACCGCCGCAGGCATTACCGATACGGATCCTGTGTCATCAGCGCGTTCAATGCGGAATATGGCACGTTGATGGCTGTATAGATCACTGTGGAAACAAGGTTGTATGTAATGAACACATATACAAGCTTCGGTGTGGAAGCCCAGGATGCAGGAACAGAAAACAGAAGAATTCCGGACACTGCAAAGGGGATACACATACGTAAGATCCAGGGTCTTGCTTTACCATATTTCGATTTCGTCCTGTCTACGATCACACCCATTATGATATCACTGACACCGTCAAAGATCCTGGAGATCATCATAATGGTTCCAACTGCCATTGCGCTTACGTTTGCATAGTCTGTGTAGTAAAACAGAAGAAATGCAGACATCGCTGTATAGATAATGTTACAGCCAAAATCACCACATCCGTAAGAAAAACGCTCAAAAATTTTTCCAAAGGTCAATTTACTCTTTTGATTCATATTTTTTTACCTCTCCCTGTTTTTTCTTTCGCTTTTCCATGGCCATGGAGCTTTGTTTTATGCTATTATACTATCATAATGATTCTGTATGGATTAGGTCATAAAATCGCTAATATATAGGTCGATATTCTCTTTTCAAAGGAGGTTATATGGATAAAAAAGAAATTTCCTATGAGATCATAGATTATTCCGGTGTCACGAATGTTAAATTTTATACGTCAACGGATAATGGAAGCTACATTCCTTCCCACTGGCACCGAGCTGTTGAGATCCTTTACATGCAGGAGGGAGAACTGGATGTTACAGTGGAAGCTTCCAGCTTCACCATTTATCCCGGTGACTGCATTCTGGTTAATGCCAATGTGATCCATTCCACCAAATGCGTAGTCCCCAACAAGGCTATCGTTCTTCAGATCCCATTGGATTTTATAGAAAAATATATCCCGGATGTTCAGCAGTTCATGTTCATCTGGGATTATCAAACGAAAGATCCGGTTAAAAAGACAAAGATAGAAATGTTAAAAACCACACTGGAGCAGCTACAGATCATAGATGATATCCGACCTGATGGCTTTATCCTGCGATTTAACAGCCTGATCTTTGAACTTTTGTTCCAGCTATATCACAATTTCAGTGTCAAAGTTTTTCAAAGTGATCTAAGTCAGCAGAAAAAAGACCTGGACAGGCTGAATCTTGTGCTGAATTATATTTCTGAGAATTACAAACGGCCCATTTCCCTTGATGAGATCGCAGGTGTGGCTTATCTCCAGACCGGATATTTCTGCCGATTTTTTAAGAAAAAAATGGGGATTACGTTTCTGGAATATCAGAATGAATACAGACTTTCTTTTATCTACAAGGATCTGATCAATACGAAAGACCCTGTGCATGTGATCCTGGAACGACATGGTTTCACCAATTATAAGCTGTTTCGCCGGATGTTCCAAGAGCACTTCGGGTGCACACCTACGAAGGTGCGGGAAAATATGAAGAAATAAGTTTTCTCTTAGATATCAGATATCCAGTGCTGCGTGATAGCCCCAGTATACTGCATTGGTGATGGTGGAAACCTGTTATGGAAGAGATCGGTTATTCCAACATTACACATTTCTACAAAATATTTGAGAAAAAATTTCATATGACGCCTGCGGAGTACAGGAATACTTTATAAGCCCTGTATGTCTACACATATATGTGAGAAAAGAAAAAGCCTTATGATATTACTGTAAATGATAGGTATGATATGTCCCAAAATCTGACTTTTTAGATTGCCAGTTTTTGAGTAACTATACTATTTACAGCAAATATAATAAGGCTTTCTATGTTTTTACAGTTTCATAGCTCCACGGATGCAGCTCTCAATATACTCCTCACTCAGATCTGTATTCAGGCTGAGATCAAAATTTCCTGCTGCGCCCCACATACGGTGTGTGTAATAACGGTAGTTGTCTGCGCGGAGTTTTTCATTTTTCTGGACAACAGCTCTTGCTTCTTTCTCGGAAATGTTCTGTCTCTGTGCTACTCTTTTGATCCTGCTCTCAAGAGGTGCAGAGAAGAATACTTTCAGGCAGTTTGCGGAATTTCTGAGAACATAATCTGCACAGCGTCCTACGATGACACAGTTGCCTTTTTCCGCAAGATCACGTACGACCTGACATTCTGCTTCAAAAATCTTATCCTTCGGTGCTTCGTCCTGCATATCTGTGTTCAGATACATCTGATTAACCAGATCGTAGAGAAGGCTGTTTGTCATGATCTCCTCGTTTTTCTTAATGAATTCCGGTGTGTAGCCTGTGGTTCCTGCTGTCATCTGGATGATCTCTGCATCATAGAAATCGTAACCCAGTTTTTCTGCAAGTGCCTT
>CAKROW010000053.1 GCA_934373235.1 uncultured Blautia sp.
TGTGTTCTTATTTTTCAAGCTGTTCAGCTTTTTTCTTTTTCGGTGCAATTTTATGACCGGAGTAGATCGCCATAACCATGCAAAACAGAGAGCCGCAAGCAAAATACTTGTGAGCCTGCATCAGTTTCTTGCAGCCTGTGTAGAAGCATCCTGCCATACAGACAAATGCTACGAGTGACCAATATTTATGTTCTTTCATGTGATGTCCTCCTTATTATCTGTGGTTATTATCCGCCCCATCTCATCGATGGAGTCCGAATTACCGGCTTTTCTTAATAATCTAACAATTATTATAGCCAGACCTCTGTTCTTGAGAGTGAAGGTGTGGTTGTAAGACCTGTTAATTTCAGTATAGCCTTTTTTTCAGCCTATAGCAACGAAAGATTTGCAAATTTCCAAACTACAGCGGAATTTTCAATCAGTAACTCACATGTTAGTAAAGCCGTGAATAATCCAGGACAATTTATAAACAATATTTAAAATCTTGTCGCTGGAAATTCGATAAGCATCCTAAAGCCAATACAACACAGATGTTTCCCCATACACCAATAAAACGTGTTATACTATATAATAAATATAAATAACACACAGGAGGGATTCCACATGCGCATGCCCGAAACAAAAGAAAAAGACACATCCCCGGCAGTAATTTTTATAGTCGAGCTGCTGATCGTAGCAGGAATCGCTGCCATTTTATTATGGCACCAGGGCTTGTTATTTTCCCTTGGTGCTGCAGAGCACAGGATGGCTGTATTGAGACAGTGGAAGCTGGCAGATGATTCAGGCGTAACTCTGAAGCTTTTGTGGGTGATCCTGGGATTTGGGGGCTTTATAGCTGTAATCTTATATTGCATAGCACAGGGAATTGCAAACAGTATGAGCCGGGAAAAGACAGAAAAAGTCAGGGTAATAAAGAAAAAATATCGGTCTGGTCTGGAAAATGGAGTGGAATACATTTATTGGTATATGGTGACATTTGAGACAGAATCACAGGAAGAACTGACTTTACGTGTCACAAAAAAGGAGTATCAGAATATTAAAGAACAGGATACAGGAATACTGACAAGAAGAGGCAACCAGTTTCTGGATTTTCAGCTCCTGAACAGGCATGGGGAATAAACACTTGCCATATATGCAGCACAGGTGTTAAAATAAGCTCATCAACTAATAAGGAGAAAACGAAATGTACGATTATCTTATCGTAGGCGCCGGTCTCTACGGTGCTGTCTTTGCTCACGAGGCAAAGAAGGCGGGCAAATCAGTTCTTGTGATCGACAAGCGCCCGAATATTGCAGGAAACGTGTATACTGAGAAGGTTGAGGGAATCAATGTTCACAAGTATGGCGCACATATTTTCCATACCAACAATAAGAAAGTATGGAATTACATCACACAGTTTGCAGAATTCAACCGTTTTACCAACAGCCCGGTTGCAAACTATCATGGTGAGCTTTACAGCCTTCCGTTCAATATGTACACATTTAACAAGATGTGGGGAGTTGTGACACCTGAGGAGGCGGCTGCCAAGATCGAAGAGCAGAAGAAGGCAGCAGGTATCCAGGAGCCGAAGAATCTTGAGGAGCAGGCTATCAGCCTGGTAGGTACCGATATCTATGAGAAACTGATCAAGGGTTACACAGAGAAGCAGTGGGGTCGTCCATGCACTGAGCTTCCGTCCTTTATCATCAAGAGACTTCCGGTACGTCTTACCTTTGATAACAACTATTTCAATGCGCTGTATCAGGGAATCCCAGTTGGCGGTTATACCAAGATGGTAGCCAATCTTCTGGAGGGTATCGAGGTACGTCTTGAAGAGGACTATCTGGAGAAGAAAGCTGAGTATGATGCAATGGCAGACAAGGTGATCTACACAGGTGCCATTGATGCATACTTTGGATATCAGCTCGGTACTCTGGAATATCGTTCTGTACGTTTTGAGAACGAGACACTGGATAAGCCAAACTTCCAGGGAAATGCGGCTGTGAACTACACAGATGTAGAGACACCGTGGACACGTATCATTGAGCATAAATGGTTTGAGTTCGGTAAGGATGAGGACGGAAATGACCTGCCGAAGACTGTGATCAGCCGTGAGTACAGCTCAGAGTGGAAACCAGGAGACGAGCCATACTATCCGGTAAATGATGAGAAGAACGGTAAGCTTTACGCTCAGTACAAAGAACTTGCTGAGAAAGAGCAGAAGGTAATCTTCGGCGGACGTCTTGGAGAGTACAAATATTATGATATGGATGCTGTTATTGCATCTGCACTTGATATGTGTGAGAAAGAACTTGCATAAAGAGTTCACGTAAACAGAATATCAGAATCAGGGAAGCCTCCTGTTTTTGCCAAGGGTCGGGAAAGTGGCAGAATACAGGAGGTTTTTTATCTTCGGGACATTTGAAACAAAGAGATGAAAAATCAGAAGTAACATGTTAAAATAAAGGGAAGAAACAGAAGTTAATATTTACGAAAGAGAGCAGAAGGTTGAAAAAAAATACAGTAAATAAAAAAGTTCTTTCCGTTCTTGTAAGCGGTATGCTCATATTTGGTACAGTTCCCATTATGGGAGCTGATATGGAGCAGGGGGATTTTTCAGCGGAAACAGGGGAGAGTATTCTGGCTGACGGAGAAGAAAATGATTCCACCGGGAGCCAGGACTCTGCAGGAGAACAGGATTCTGTAAATGAACAGGACTCTGCAGGAGAACAGGATTTTGTAAAGAACCAGGATTCTGCAGGAAATCAGAATCTTATGGAAGAGCAGGTTACGTCAGCCGGCCAGGATACTGCAGAACAACAGGATTCCGGAGAACAGCAGGAAGCTGCAGACCAGTCAGGTTCCACGCAGAACCAGGAAGAGATCCAGGATGAAGCGCAATCCCGGGAAATCACAGAAGAACAGGAAACAGATCTGGAGCTTTCGGATAAAACAGAAACCCGGAAAGAGCAGTCTTTATCCGGTGACAGTACAGAAGCAGATTCCGATGGAGAAATTTTTTCAGATACAGAGGAGAGCTTCAGTGATACAGAAGAATCGGATGATGAAGTGGACTATATTAAAGGACGCCCTCTCACAGAGGAGGAGACGGCAGCTCAACTGGAGCCTTTTGAAAACCTCACATCCTATTCCACAGCAGTAGAGATCGGTAATGACACAGAAGATGTACCAATGGCAAGAGGCAGTTACCCATCCAGTTATAATGCGGCGGATCTGGGATATGTCACCTCTGTGAAAAACCAGGAACCATATGGCATGTGCTGGGCTTTTGGCATGGCATCAGTTCTGGAAACTTCTCTTTTGAAACAGGGAATGGGAAGCTATGATCTTTCTGAGGAACATCTGGCATACTTTTTCGCAAACAGGGTGGCAGATCCTCTTGGGAACAGCAGGGGAGATGTGAATATCCATCTGGGCACCGACAATGATGGAAATGTGGATTACCATGAGGGTGGAAATGATCTCCTTGCGTCGATTTTTCTGAGCACATGGTCAGGCATGACTACAGAAAAAGATGTGCCTCTGGCAACTGACTCCACTCATACCCAGAAGCTTGGTGTAACACCGGCAGCATCCAAGGCATACAATGCGGCTGCCTATCTAAAAAATGCATATTTTTCCGATTATTCTGTTAATATCATGAAAAAGCTGCTCCTGGAAAATCAGGCCGTAACTGTAATGTATAATGCCCAGAATCAGTATTATAACCCAAGTACAGCGGCTTATTCCTATCCGACAGCCACAAGTAGCGTGAACCATGTGGTTACAGTTGTGGGATGGGATGATAATTACTCTTACAAAAATTTCAACTCCAGGTCCAAAGTAACGGCCAATGGTGCCTGGATCGTGAAAAACAGTTGGGGAACAGGCTGGGGCAAAAACGGATATTTCTATATGTCCTATTATGACAAATCAGTCAGTGATCTGGTGGCAGCTACGGCAACTACCAGCCCGGCTTACAGAAACAATTATTTTTATGACGGAACCTCCGGACTTGCCATTGTCAAACTGTATTCAGGGGAAAGCGTTTCCAATATTTATACTGCCAAAGCAGGAAATGGCAAAGCAGAGAAGCTGGGTGAAGTAACCCTGACTGCAATGTCAGACAATAATACATATACTGTGCAGGTGTACACAGGCCTTACTGATAACAGTGATCCGGAAAGCGGAACTGCGGCTTACCCTTCGCCGGTTAAGCTTACACAGGCTATGGCCGGAGTGGAGACCTTTTCCATACCGGAGGTACTGATTCCTCAGAATACAAAATATTCTGTTGTAATAAAAAACGCAGGAACAGGAACCATTAAATATTGCTGTGAAGCAGATGCAAACTATACCTGGATCATGTTTTCGCCGTCTATTTTGGCGGATCAGGGATTTCTTGGTGACGGAGAGGCTTGGGTGGATACAAAAGACCTGTCCAAAAGTATGACGCCAAGGATCAAGGCTCATACAAAAACCCTGGACAAAGCTGCAAAGATCACTTTGTCATCCAGCTCCCTTACAATGTATCCGGGAGAAAAAATGACTCTCAAATCGTCGGCTTCTTTCAGTGAACTGTCAGCGTCTGGTCTTTTATGGACAGTTTCAGATACCTCCGTGGCTACGATTGACCAGAGTGGAAAGCTTACGGCAAAGGCCCCCGGAAAGGTAACTGTCAGGTGCATCAGCAACAGTACGGGAATTTCCGGAACCTGTACTGTAAATGTGAAGATAAAGAACCTGTCAGGAGTAAGGATAGCAGGAAAAACCTGGAATGCCCTCCGGGTATCCTGGACCGGAAATTCCGGGTGCAATCGTTATGTGATATACAGAAAGACTGCAGGGGGAAAAGAAGAAAAAATAGGTGAGGTATCCGGGTCTGTACAGACATACAGGGACAGCGATCTGAAAACCGGAGTAACCTACACATACCGGGTACGTGGGGCCTATGTTTCCAGTGGAAAAAGTACGGTATACAGCAGTTATTCTGATTCAGTATCGGGAACAACTGTGGTGGGCACGGTAACTTTATCCGCATCAGCAGGCAGTGGATATAATAAGATCTCCTGGAAAAAAGTTTCCGGTGCTGCAGGCTATGGGATCTGGCGCAGGACCGGCAGCGGAAAATGGCAGTATCTGAAAGGGGTAAAGAGTAATGTGTATACTTACCGGGATACAGCCATAGCAGGACTTACTACTTATACCTATGCAGTGAAGGCTTATTACATAACAGATGGAAAAATGATATTCGGAAAGTACAAAGCCGGCAGTACAGTATGCTCCTGTCCGCAGGTTCAGAGTATTTCACGTATCAGCAGAGTGAAAGGAGGTCTTAAGATCACCTGGAAAGAGCAGAAAAAAGTTTCCGGGTATCGTATCTATCGCAAAACAGGAAACGGTAAATGGATAAAACTTGCAGATGTAAAAAAAGGCACAGCCTCCTATGTGGACAAAAAAGCCAGAAAGGGGACTACCTACACCTATGCAGTCCGTGCCTGGGGAAAAGCACCATCAGGAAAAACCCTCTGGGGAAATTATAAAGAAAAAAAGATAACGTATTGATACAGAAATAAGGAGCTGCTGACGGAAATGTCAGGATAAGAAATCCCGCATCAGAAAAGAAGAGGAATCTGATGCGGGATTTTTGTGCCTGTGGATATAGCAGGATTAGTCGTTGATGACAACACCCTTCTGGAGCATTACATTTGCATAAAGGGCTTTCTCACTTGTGGAGATGATGCAGTAAGCGGTCTTTGCCTCATCATAGAATGCGAAACGCTCAATGTTTCCGATGGCATCTGCACCACGGTCATCATGTTTGGAAACGATTTCTTTGTAGGTGTCCCAGATCGGAGTCTCAACGTCGTCTCCAGGCATAACCTCCATAAGATTTACAGGATGCTCAACATATGTATCAAGAGGGAAAAGCTTGAGGATCGCGTCAAGGATTTCCGGAACGCCATGTCCGTCACAGCGGATGGTGATGGCATTCTTGCCCATGGATTCTACCGGGAAGTTACCGTCAGCAATAACAAGGCGGTCACTGTGACCCATCTCACATAATACTTTTAATAATTCCGGTGATAAGATTTCTGGAATTCCCTTTAACATAATTCGTACCTCCTACGGTTTCAGTAAAATTTTAACGGTAATTTAAATCTAAACGGATTTTGTATTCTTGACAAGGTAATATTTTCCTGTAAATGATGAAAATTTTATGGTTGACAGACGGGGAAGTCAGAGGTATTATGAACACAAACGGAAACGTTTCGGTTTCTGAGAACTTAAACTTATATTTATTCCAAGGAGGAAATGATTATGCCACTGGTTACATCGAAGGAAATGCTGTTAAATGCACAGAAGGGCGGATATGCGGTAGGCGCATTCAACGCTGAGAATATGGAAATGGTGAAGGCGATCATCCAGGCGGCAGAGGAGCTTAAGGCGCCGGTTATGATCCAGACAACTCCGTCTACTGTTAAATACGGTACAGTAGAGACATACGCAGCTATCGTAGCAGCAGAGGCTGCAAGGGCATCTGTTCCGGTATGCCTCCATCTGGACCATGGCAGTAGTTTTGAACTTGCCATGCAGGCGATGCATGCAGGATATACTTCTGTTATGATCGATGGATCCAAGCTGGATTTTGAAGATAATATTAAGGAAACCAAGCGTGTGGCTGATGTTGCGGCAGCACTTGATATCCCATGTGAGGCCGAACTCGGTAAGGTGGGCGGCAAGGAAGATGACCTGGAAGCAGAGGCGGATACCAATACAGATCCACAGGAAGCCAGGGAGTTTGTGGAGCGTACAGGAGTTACATCCCTGGCAGTTGCCATTGGAACTGCTCACGGTTTCTATGTTGGAACACCGGTACTGGATAAAGAACGTTTAAGTGAGATCCGTCAGGTTGTTGATATCCCCCTTGTACTTCACGGAGCATCCGGACTCAGTGATGAGGATGTCAGTGACTGTGTAAAACGTGGTATCTGCAAGGTTAACTTTGCGACGGAGCTTCGTGCTGCATATTCCAGGGCAGTGAAGGAGACCTTTGCCGAGAATGAGAATACCATCGATCCAAAGGCCTACGGAAAGAAAGCGATCCAGGCAGTGAAGGAACTGGTTGAAGCCCGCATGAAGGTGTGTGGCTGTGACGGCAAGGCAGAATAAGGATGTTCACGAAGTGAATCGTAACGAATAATCATTGCTGCAGGTATGTTTCTGTGCAGTGATGAGCATACAACGGAGTGATTTTTATGGCAGCGACCATGAAGGATATAGCCAGACGTACAGGCCTTGGACTTGCAACGATTTCTTCATATTTTAACGGGGGGAATGTGAGGGAGAAGAACAGGGTTAAGATAGAGGAGGCAATCCGGGAACTGCATTACGAGGTAAATGAGGTGGCACGCGGACTTAAGACCAATGCTACCAAGACCATCGGCGTGGTGATACCGGAGCTGAATAATACTTTCTGTGCTGAGATCATCACAGAGATGGAGGATATTCTGAGAAGTCACGGATATGCCACAATTGTATGTGACTGCCGGACAGACAGGAAGCTGGAACGTGAGGCTGTGGATTTTTTAAGCAGGAAGAGGGTAGACGGAATCATCAATATGCCTGTTGATGCAGAAGGAACACATCTGAAACAGTTCCAGAAAACCGGGAAGCCTATTGTACTTATTGACCGTAAGATCCAGGACCTGTCCTGCGACAGCGTTCTTGTAGATAATGAGAAGGCAGCAGAGGATGCCATAGAGCTCTTCTATGAAAAAGGCCACCGGGAGATTGGGATAATCGGAGGACCGGAGGAGATATCCACTGCTCAGGAGAGACTTAAAGGCTATGAGAAGGCCTGCAGGAAACTGGGACTCAGGCGGAAGGACAGTCTGATATACCACGGTGATTATACGATCCAGGGAGGTGTTCAGGGACTGGAAAAGCTGGTCAGGGATAATCCGGATATGACAGCAGTGTTTGTGACCAATTATGAGATGACTATGGGAGCAGTGATCGGGCTGAATGAGCTGGGTATACAGATGCCGACCCAGATTTCCATGATTGGGTTTGATAATCTTCAGTTTGCCAGAGCATGTAATCCCAAGCTGACCATTGTTTCCCAGCCTACACAGCAGATCGCAAGAGAAACTGCCAGGATCATGCTGGAACGTCTGGAATGTACAGAAGCTGACAGAGAACAGCAGGCAGAGAGAATGCGGATCATAGAGAAGCTGGAAACAGAGATCATTATGGGAAGATCCGTTCAGCGCAAAAAGTAACGGATAAGGGTGAAAACTATGGAAAAACCATATTTAATAGGTATAGATATCGGAACAAGTGCCTGTAAGGTAGCGATATTTGAGAGATCAGGCAGTGTTGTGGCCGCTGCCAGCGGAGACTACCCGGTATATTATCCCGAAGAGGGATGGGCAGAGCAGAACCCGGAGGAATGGTGGGACGCAGTCTGCCGGGCAGTGCGCAAGGTTATTGTAAACAGTGGGATTCAGGCAGAACAGATCGCAGGTATTGGAATCGACGGACAGAGCTGGTCTGCTATTGCGGTAGATAAGGCCGGCAATGTTCTGACGAACACTCCCATCTGGATGGATACAAGGGCACAGAGTATCTGTGACAGACTTAATCAGGAAATAGGCGCAGACAATATTTTTCAGGTGGCGGGGAATTCGCTGCAGCCATCTTACACAACAGCCAAGATCCTCTGGTATAAGGAGAACCTGCCGGAGATTTACGGAAAGATATATAAGATCCTTCAGTCAAACAGCTATATAGCATATAAGCTTACAGGTGCCATGACCCAGGATATTTCTCAGGGATATGGACTGCACTGTTTCGATATGAGAACCGGGCAATGGGATGACAGGATGTGTGAACGCCTGGGAATTCCAAGAGAGTTTCTGCCGGAGATATGTGCATCAGATCAGGTTGTGGGAACAGTAACAGGTAAGGCCGCAGAGGAGTCCGGACTTGCAGAAGGAACACCGGTTGTGGCTGGTGGTCTGGATGCAGCCTGTGGAACTCTGGGAGCCGGTGTGATCCATCCGGGAGAGACTCAGGAACAGGGCGGTCAGGCAGGCGGAATGAGTATCTGCATAGATGAATACAAGGCAGATCCCAGACTTATCCTTGGCTATCATGTCGTGCCGGGACAGTGGCTTCTTCAGGGAGGCACTACCGGAGGCGGTGGAGTTATGCGCTGGTTTGAACATGAGTTTGCAGATTATGAACGTGTAATGGCCAAGGACAAAGGAGAATCTTCGCTGGATCAGCTAAACGAGATAGCAGAGAAGGTTGCTCCCGGAAGCGACGGGGTGGTTTTCCTTCCTTACATGTCCGGGGAACGCTCTCCTATCTGGAATCCACATGCAAAAGGGGTTTTTTACGGACTTGATTTTGCAAAGACAAAGGGACATATGGTACGTGCATGTATGGAAGGTGTGGCATTGTCTCTGAAGCATAATCTGGATGTTGCAAAAGAAGCCGGAGCAGAGGTGGAAGTACTTCGTGCTATGGGCGGTTCAGCCAACTCGATTCTCTGGACACAGATCAAGTCAGATATCACAGGGAAAGAGGTGGTCGTTCCTTCTTCCGATACGGCAACTACGCTTGGAGCTGCAATCCTGGCAGGTATCGGCGTGGGAATGTACAGAGATTACGATGAGGCGATCTCCCTGACTGTAAAGGAAACCAGAAGGCATAAGCCGGATCTGTCGAACCGCGAGGTCTATGATAAAACTTACGAAACCTATTTAAATCTTTATAAATCTCTTGAATCGATGATGCAGTGATATTCTGCAGGATGAAATGAGGAGGAGAATCATGAAAGCAGCAGTAGTAGTAGCAAATGAAGATGTTCAGTATCAGGAAGTGGAAGAACCAAAGGTTACACCTGGTCATGTGAAGATCAAGGTAAGATATTCCGGTATCTGTGGTTCTGATATCCCACGTGTACTGAATCATGGAGTACATTTTTATCCTATCGTACTGGGACATGAGTTTTCCGGTGATGTGGTAGAGGTAGGAGAAGGAGTAAAGAAGGTAAAAGTCGGAGACAGAGTATCCGGTGCGCCGCTTCTTCCCTGCATGAAATGTGATGATTGCCAGAAAGGAAATTATTCCCTGTGCAAGCATTACAGTTTTATCGGTTCCAGAGAGCAGGGAGCTAATGCAGATTATGTTGTTGTTCCTGAGAAAAATGCAGTTCCTTTTGAAAGCAGTGTTCCATATGAGCAGGGTGCAATGTTTGAGCCGGCAACTGTAGCGATTCATGGTGTATTTCAGAATGATTATCATGGCGGCGAGTATGTTGCCATTCTGGGTGGCGGAACTGTTGGTATGTTTACCATGCAGTGGACCAGGATCTTTGGTTCCAGAAAAGTAGTTGTTTTTGATATCAGCAATGAAAGACTTGAACTTGCCAAACGCCTGGGCGCTGATGAGGTAGTCAATACCACAGAAGACGGCTACATGGAGAAGGCTATGGCAATTACAGGCGGCAGGGGATACGGCTTTGTATTTGAGACTGCAGGCCAGGTTCCTACCATGCATATGGCATTTGAGCTGGCTGCAAACAAGGCTCATGTATGTTTTATCGGAACTCCTCATGAGAATCTGTCATTTACACCTGCACAGTGGGAGATGATGAACCGTAAAGAGTTCAAACTCACAGGTTCCTGGATGTCTTACAGTGCACCTTATCCGGGACGTGAGTGGGCACTGACTGCACATTATTTTGCAACTGGACAGCTTAAATTTGATCCGGGATTTATCTATAAAAAGATTCCCATGAGCCAGGCTCAGGAAGCTTTCCAGCTCTTTAAGACACCTGGTCTCGTAAAGGGAAAGATTCTTCTTTCCAATGAGGAAGAATGATATGATACTGACAGTAACGTTAAATGCTGCCATAGATAAGCGTTATGTGGTAGATGACTTTAAAGTGGGTGAGGTAAACCGTGTAAAGGAATGTAGCTATGTTCCGGGCGGCAAAGGATTAAATGTGTCCAAGCCCGCATCCATTTACGGGGCAAGAGTGGTAGCTACAGGTTTTGTGGGAGGTCATGCGGGAAATTATATTGAGGACGCGCTGAAGCCTTTTGGAATTGAGAGTGCATTTTATCATGTACCTGATGAAAGCCGTTCCTGCATTAATATCTGGGATGAGGTCAATCATGTACAGACTGAATTCCTGGAGCCGGGTTTTACTCTTACAGAGGCGGATTTCCAGGGATTTGAGGAGAAGTTCCGGGAACTTGTAAAAGATGCCAGGGTGGTGGCAATGTCAGGAAGTGTTCCAGGGGGACTGGACGGAACTGCATATCAGCGCCTTGTAAAGCTTGTAAAGGATGCAGGTAAACCGGTGATCCTGGATACAAGCGGGAAGCTTCTTGAGGAGGGGATCAAGGCTGCACCAACACTGATCAAACCCAATATAGATGAGATCCGTATGCTGACTGGCAAGCACTGCGATGATATCCGGGATATTATCGAAGCGGCAAAAGCCATCCACGAAAGCGGTGTAAGGATCGTGGCAGTTTCCCTTGGTGCAGATGGTTCCCTGGCAGTGGGCGATGAGGGAATCTTCCGTGCAGAGGTGCCGAAGATCGATGCGGTAAATACTGTAGGATGCGGGGATTCCATGATCGCAGGTTTTGCACTTGGATTAAGCGAGGGGCTGACGCTGGAGGAAACCTTAAGACTTGCAAGTGCTATCTCAGCAGCATCTGCAATGCGTGAGGAGACAGGTTTCTTTGTTAAGGAAGATATGGAGAAACTGATTCCGAAGATTAAGATAACCAGACTGTAATTCTATATAAATACAAAAACAGCCGGCTACCTGTGAATATTATGTAGCTGAATATATACCAAAAGGAGATGTGAAAAATGGCAGAAGTAATTAATCCGGCAATCGTGCCGAAAGTGACACTTCCATCCGGTGAGCAGGTTCCATGTGTTGGAATGGGGACATTCGGATCTGACCGTGTATCTGCGGAGGATGTATCCGCAGCCGTTGCAGGGGCACTCCGCAGCGGTTACCGTATGTTCGACTGCGCAGCCTGCTATGGTAATGAGCCTGAGATCGGCAAGGTATTTAAAACAGCCTTTGATGAAGGCATTGTGGAGAGAAAAGATCTCTTCATCATGACAAAGGTATGGAATGATATGCACAGACGTGTAGAGGAAGCATGTGAGAAGAGTATTAAGGATCTTCAGTGTGATTATGTGGATATGTATTATATTCACTGGCCCTTCCCTAACTATCATGCACCGGGATGTGATGTGGATTCCAGAAATCCGGATTCCAGACCATTCAGTGTAGACGAATTTATGGATACCTATCGTCAGTGTGAGGAGCTGGTGGAGAAAGGCAGGATCCGCTATATCGGAATTTCCAACATGACAATTCCGAAACTGGAGGCTGTTCTTCCTCTTATGAAGATCAAACCGGCTACCTGTGAGCTGGAGCTTCATGTCTGCTTCCAGCAGCAGGAACTGTACGACTATCTGGTAGCCCATAATATCCAGCCTGTAGGATATATGCCTCTTGGTTCTCCGAGAAGACCGGAGAGAGATATCTGTCCGGAGGATGTGGCAGATCTTCAGCTTCCTGAGATGAAAGAAATCGCTGAGGCTCATGGAATCCATCCGGCACTGGTTGCGCTGAAATGGGCACATCAGAGAGGTGAGATCTCCATTCCCTTCTCTGTACATAATTACGCATCCAATCTGAAATGTGTCACAGAGGATCCTCTTACAGATGAGGAGATGGCTAAGATCGCAACTCTGGAAAAAGGAAATCGTCTTGTAAAAGGCCAGGTATTCCTGTGGCACGGAGCCAACGATTGGCATGATCTCTGGGATGAGGATGGCGTTATAGTAAAATAACCGGATCAGACAGCAAAGCCAGCTAATAATATCTGTCTGATTTACAGTAACTGAAAAATAGCAGAGTCTCTCACATTCGTAAAGATAATAGTTTACCTGCGAATGTGGGAGATTTTTTTATGCCGCTGAATCGACCCACCGCAGGCGGAGAAGCCTTCCGGACAGGATCACACAGCGTTGGAGAGGATATCCGATAGTTCGTGATAATTTAAACAGAATAACTGTCAGACTGCTTAAAAATATCCTGGAAACCCAGATGAAATATTGTAAAAAGTGACCAAATATGATAGTATAAATACTACATTTAGCCAGAGTGTGCCTGAAATAGCATTTCGGCAGAAATGGGGGCCGGAACAGAGGATAGTCATCTGGCTGGAAACTGCAGAGATATAACGTGGGGCTGTGCAACACTGCACAGGAAAGGGAAAGGTTTATATGTATCGTATATTGCTTGTAGATGATGAGATACTTGTTCGCGATGCAATCAGAGAAAATATTGACTGGGCAGCCATGGACTGTGAGCTGGTAGGGGATTGCGATAACGGTCAGGCAGCGGCAGAGTTTGTTAAGACACATTCTGTGGATATTGTGCTTTCAGATATTCTGATGCCGTATATGGATGGAATGGAGCTGAGCCATTTTCTTCACGACAATTATCCGGATATTGTTATCGTGATATTCAGTGGATTTGGAGAATTTGAGTATGCTAAGAAGGCTATTCAGTATAATGTAAGTGAATACATGCTGAAACCTGTAACGGCCATGGAGCTTCGGGCTGTGATCGAGCGTATGAAGGAGAAGGTTGATCAGCACAGGGCAGAACAGAAGAAACTGGAACGTCTCACCCAGACATCCGGGGATTACCAGAAAAATGCTATTATGATCCGTTCCAGGGCCATTCAGAATCTGGTAGATAATACCAAGGAGGTTTCTGAGTGTGTGGAGGAACTTTCCAGGATGGATATAAGGCTGGAGGCCGCAAGTTACAGAGTTGCAGTGTTTGACATGGATATCTATTCCGATGCCATGCATCTTTCCGTAGAAAAACGCCAGGAAAGTGCGCTGATGGCTTTTGTTCTGTTTAACGTGTCGGACGAGATCGTAAACCGCGAAAAGGCGGGAATTGCCTATCAGGAAGGCAACAATCGGGTATGCGTGATATTTGCAGGAAACAGGACTGCGGAATTTGCAGCAAGGACTATGGAAATCTGCCATGAGATCCAGAAGAATGTACATGAGTTTATGGGACTTGATGTTTCCATAGGTCTTGGAAGCTGGGTCCGGAATCTTCAGGAGCTGCACAGTTCTCATGATGTTGCCGAGAAAGTTACAGAATACCGCTATATCATGGGGGGAGGCCTCTGTATTGACATGGAGACCTGCAAAGAGGAAACAGGACTTTCCATCAAAGATGACCTGGAGAACCTGACACAGGCACTGAAATCCGGAAAGAAAGAAGACGCAGATCAGATATACAGAAGTACCCTGGAAAAAGTAGCCGGCACTTTTGTGAGCAGAAGCAGAGCCTGCATGTACCTTCAGCAGATCGTACGGGCTGTGGACAGTACCTGTGAGGATGTCACTGCAGATATCGGAGAGATCCTGAAAAAAAGAGATTCCCTTCTGCAGGCTGTGACAGAGCAGAATTCATTTTATGATGCGGCAGTGCTGGTAAAGAAACATATGGATGAGGTATATCAGTCCCTTTCTGACATGAACACTTCCAGCGGACAGCGTCAGGCACGGCTTGCCATGGATTATATACAGAAGAATTATATGGATCCGGATCTGAGCCTTAACAGCATCTGTTCGTATCTGAATATCAGTACAAGTTATTTCAGCACTATCTTTAAGGAAATGACGGGAGAGACTTTTACAGAAGTGCTGATCCGCACCCGCATGGAGAAGGCGAGGGAGCTTCTGGAAAACACCACAATGAAGAACTATGAGATCGCGGAAAAGGTAGGATTTTCGGATCCCCATTATTTTGGCATCTCATTCAAGAAGATGACCGGATGTACACCTACAGAATATGCCAGGGAGAAACGAAGATGAAGAAGATCACAACAGCAAAACTGTTCGGACAATTTAAAAGTATTCAGAGTGCGATCTTTGCTGCGGTATCTGTACTGCTTTTGAGTGCGGTGCTGATCATTACTGGTATTTCCATGCGTTATACAAAGAAATCCATATTTGATAATTCTTCCATGTATACCCAGAATATTATCAGGCAGATGAATCAGAATATCGATTCCTACATTGCATACATGGAAAATATTGCATATATGATCTCAAGTAATGAGGATGTACAGGACTATCTTTTTGGTGATGAGGATAATGCAAATGCAAGAGGGCGTCTTCTGAAGCAGTTTGAGACGATCCTGGAAAGCAGGAGTGATATCCGAAATCTTGGTATTATCGGAATCAATGGGCGGAAACTTATCAATGACGGGAAAAAGTCCATGAATCCTGATCTCAGGCTGGATTCCCAACAGTGGTATTTGGATGCACTGCAGAAACCGGAAGGCCCTCTTCTTACATCGTCTCATGTTCAGCACATTATAAGCGGAGAACGTCCCTGGGTTATTACATTAAGCAGGGGAATCCGTAACTTTTCCAATGGAGGAGAAAAGGAGGGCGTGTTTTTTATTGACCTGAATTACAGTGCCATCAGTGGCCTCTGCGATCAGAACACTATTGGAACCAAGGGATATGCGTTTATTCTGGATGAATACGGAAATATTGTATATCATCCACAGCAGCAGCAGCTTTATAACGAACTGCAGACTGAGAATATAGACCTTGTTATGAAGTCAGATTCTGACACTGTACTTACAGGAACCGGAAGAAAAGACAAGCTTTATTCTATATCCAGATCCAATAAGACCGGATGGACAGTGGTTGGATGTATGAGCGTGGAGGAACTTCTGCAGAAAAGCTATGAAGCTCAGAGAAGCTATGTACTGATCGCGGCGGTACTGATGATCGTGGCACTGCTTTTTTCCAGACAGATCGCAAGAAGCTTTACATATCCCATCCAGCGCCTTCGTGATTCCATGAAGAAGGTACAGGAGGGAAATTTCAGTGGCGCAGATGTTGAGATCGAATCCGAAAACGAGATCGGCAGTCTGACAAGATCATTCAATGTGATGACTCACAGGATCCAGGAGCTGATGGAACAGAATGTGCGGGATCAGGAAGCGAAACGAAAGAGCGAGCTGAAAGCTTTGCAGTCCCAGATCAATCCCCATTTCCTCTATAATACCCTGGATTCCATTATCTGGATGGCAGAGGGCAAAAAAAATGAGGAGGTTGTCCTTATGACGGCTTCTCTTGCAAGACTTCTGAGGCAGAGTATCAGCAATGAGGATGAGGTGGTACCTGTTTCCCAGGAAGTTGAGTATGCCAGAGGATATCTTACCATACAGAAAATGCGGTATAAAGATAAGCTGGAATTTGAGATCAGTGTAGATCCTTCTATATTGAATATTCCACTTATCAAGCTTGTACTCCAGCCGGTGATCGAAAATGCCATTTACCATGGCCTGAAGTATAAAGAAAGTAAAGGTCTTCTTCAGGTAAAAGGCTTTATGAAGGATGGCAAGGCGGTGCTTCAGGTTATTGATAACGGTGTGGGAATGGATGAGGAGACACTGGCCCATATTTATGACAGGCATAAGGTAAATTATCATTCCAATGGTGTTGGGGTTTATAATGTGCAGAAGCGTCTGCAGCTTTATTACGGAAGTGAATATGGCATCACTTATGAGAGTAAAAAAGGTGAAGGAACCACAGCAACTATCACAATACCGGGGATACAGGGGGGAAAAGCATGAAAAATTACAGAAAACTGCTGTTCACCTGTGTGATCCTGGGCGTAAGCGTGGCCATTGCAGCAGGTGTATACGGCTATCACAAAGAAAAAACAGAGAGAAAACTTTCGCTTATCTATATTCCGAAGGTTGTGGATGGAACCAATGATTTCTGGACTTCCCTGATTCTGGGTACCCAGATGGCTGCAAAAGAGTATAATGCTCAGATTGAGATCTATGCACCAAAAGAAGAGAATGATATAGAAGGTCAGATCAGTCTCCTTGAGGAAGCCATTGATAAGGAACCGGAAGCTATCCTGATATCTCCTTCCAGTTTTACAGAGACAGATGAGCTGCTGGAAAAGGCAAAAAAGAAAGGTATCCATATTTCCTTTATTGATTCCTATACCCAGACCAGTATCCAGGATATTACAGTGGCAACTGACAATGTGGAGGTAGGAGAGCAGCTCGGAAAATATGCTGCCAGTCTTCTGGAGCCGGATGACCAGATCGCAGTGGTTGCTCATGTGAAGGGGGTTTCCACAGCCGTTGAAAGAGAAGAAGGTTTCCGCAAGGGACTTGGTGATCTGGAGAAAAATATCGTGGATGTGGTGTACTGTGATTCACGCTATGACAAATCCTATGAACTTACCATGAATCTTATGAAAAAATATCCTGATCTTAAAATGGTTGCAGGACTGAATGAGTATTCTTCTGTAGGTGCTGCCAGGGCAGTGAAGGCCGCAGGGGTAAAGGATGAGATCAAAGTGGTGGGGGTGGACAGTTCCCAGGAAGCTGTCCAGCTTCTTGAAAACGGAGTGTTCCAGGGACTTGTAGTACAGAAGGCATTTAAGATGGGGTATCTGGGAGTTCGTGAGACGATTGCCATGCTCCGGGGAGAAAGCTACGACAAAAATGTAAATTCCGGTTGTCAGCTTGTCACCAGGGAAAATATGTATGACGGAGAGATCGAGAAACTGATCTTCCCATTTAATACATTAAAAAATATAGAAACGATCCGGAATCAGGATGGTTGATTATATATTCTGCGGATAAAAAAACAGTAAAATTTTTACCTGATAGTAAATATTTAACCATTTTTTGAAAAATATTCCATTACAATTATTACCTTTTGACGTTAATATATAAACAACAAAACACAGATACGTGCAAAACGTGAGGAGGGTAAAAATTGGAAAAGTTAAAACAAAATCCAATCGTGAAAAAGCTCGGATTGAACAGAATACTGCTTGTATGTGTTCTTGTTCTTATGTTCGTAGTTTTTAAAGCAGTCCTTGGAAGCAAATTTCCAGTTAGCGACAGTATCAAGTCTACTTTAAACTATGTATATTTTCTGGGCTTTTTGTCACTGGGCGTTACATTTGTAATCGCTACCGGAGGAATCGATTTCTCCATTGGACCTGTGATGTTCTGCTGTGCACTGGTATCCGGTTACTGCATGGTTTCTTATAATGTTCCATGTATCTTAGCTATGGTCCTGTGTATACTCATTGGTGTATGTTTTGGTGTATTTAACGGATGGATGGTTTCCTACATGTCCGTGCCGCCGTTCATTATTTCCATGGCATCCATGAACATTGCAAAAGGTATTGCTTCTGTATTTACAAAAACACAGTCCGTAAGCTGGCCGGCAGCTGGCGATGCAAACGGCTGGTTCCGTAATATCGTTTCCGTAAACGGCTTCCCTGTAGGAATTATTATTTTCCTGGGAATGGCAGTTATCTGCGGTATCGTTCTTTACAACACAAAGCCAGGACGTTACATCCTCTGCCTTGGATCTAACAAAGAGGCTGTCCGTCTTTCCGGTGTTAACACAAAGAAATGGGAAATGCTTGCTTATGTGATCTGCGGATTCCTGGTAGGTATTGCAGCACTCTTCTTTGTAGCTACATACACAACTGTTCAGCCTGGTTATGGCGATCAGTATAACAACGAGGCTATTGCAGGCTGCGTTATGGGTGGTACATCCATGGTTGGTGGACTTGCTTCCATCGGCGGTACTGTAATCGGCGTATTTATCATCTCTCTTCTTCAGCAGGGCATCATGGCATTTGGCCTTGGTAAAGGACAGCAGATGATCATCACAGGTATCATCGTTATCGTTGCAGTTTATATCGACGTTTCTGCAAGACGCAGAAAGAACTGATCTTAGAGGGAGGATGCGACAATGGGTGAAGTTATTTTAACTATGAAGGACATTGATAAGTCCTTTCCTGGA
>CAKROW010000054.1 GCA_934373235.1 uncultured Blautia sp.
GTAATTGTGCGGGAATTGCTATTTCCTGCTCTTAACGCTGTGTTCTTCATAAACCAAAACCTCCTAATTATAAAATGTTTGATTGAAAGTGATGATTTTAAGAACTCTGATGATTTGAGTAAACTTCGCTGAAGATTGTGAATACTCATTTTACTCAATCTATGACTTGAGTAATACTCAATTTGAAGTGATTTTAGACGGTTTTTAACGGTTCCTGGCGATACTTTCGCCATTTCCTTTTTTCCATAGAAAAAGGCTCCGAAAACCTCATAATCACTAGAAAATAAAGTGTTTATGAGGCTTTCAGAGCCTCTATAAATTCTGGTTCAGTTTACAATCGAAACTTCGCTTAAGCGTTCATCTGTTTTGCAACTTCCTCAGCAAAGTTCTCTTCTTTCTTCTCAAGACCATCACCAGTCTCGTAGCGAACGAAGCCTTTGATCTGAATCTTAGCGCCATTCTCTTTTGCTACCTGCTCTACGTATTTGGCAACGGACTGTTTTCCGTCCTCTGCTTTTACGTATGTCTGGTCAAGAAGGCAGATCTCTTTAAGCTCTTTCTTAATACGTCCTGTGATCATTCCCTCGATAACCTTAGCCGGTTTCTGGGACTCCTTCGGATCGTTCTGGATCTGAGCCATAAGGATCTCTTTCTCATGCTCGATGTAATCAGCGCTTACTTCCTTGTCGCTTGTGTACTGCGGTTTCAGAGCTGCGATCTGCATAGCTACGTTCTTAGCCATCTCTTTAACAGCATCGTTAACAACATCTGTCTCAACGTCTACAAGAACACCGATCTTTCCACCCATATGTGTGTAGGAAGCGATGAATCCGTTCTGCTCCTCAACCTGAGCAAATCTACGAATGTTCATGTTCTCGCCGATTACTGCGATCTGAGCTGCAAGAGCCTCTTTTACAGTCTTAGTTGTATCAAGTGCCCATGCCTCAGCAAGGAAAGCATCGATATCAGTTGCTGTTGTGTTAAGTGCCTGTGCTGCAACATCTGCAACATAGCCCTGGAACTTCTCATTCTTTGCAACGAAGTCTGTCTCAGCATTAACCTCAACAACGACTGCTTTCTTTCCATCCTCTGTTACCAGAGTTTTGCAAAGACCCTCTGCTGCGATACGGCTTGCTTTCTTCTGTGCTGTAGCAAGACCTTTCTCACGCAGAAACTCAACTGCTTTATCCATATCACCATCTGTAGATGTAAGAGCTTTCTTACAATCCATCATTCCGGCGCCGGTCATCTCTCTTAACTCTTTTACCTGTGCTGCTGTAATAGCCATTGTTCGTTTCCTCCTGAAATATTCTGTTTATACGAATTATTCCTCTGTAGCTGCAAACTCCTCAGACTCAGCCTCGATCTCGCCATCTGCCTCTGCAGTTCCCTGCTTAGCCTCGATAACAGCATCAGCCATCTTGGAAACGATGAGTTTTACTGCACGGATAGCATCGTCATTTCCCGGGATCACATAGTCAAGCTCTTCCGGATCACAGTTAGTATCGCAGATACCGATAAGCGGGATTCCCAGTGTATGAGCCTCCTGTACGCAAATTCTCTCTTTCTTAGGATCTACGATAAAGATAGCATCCGGGATTCTCTTCATCTCTTTGATACCGCCAAGGTTCTTCTGAAGTTTAGCAAGCTCTTTACGAAGCTCGATAACCTCTTTCTTAGGAAGTACGTCAAATGTTCCGTCAGCTTCCATAGCCTCGATCTCTTTCAGTCTTGCGATACGGCTCTGGATTGTCTTGAAGTTTGTAAGCATACCACCAAGCCATCTCTCATTTACATAGAACTCTCCACAACGCTCTGCCTCTGTACGAATAGCATCCTGAGCCTGTTTCTTAGTTCCAACAAAAAGAATGTTTCCACCATTAGCTACAATATCAGCTACTGCATTGTAAGCATCGTCAACCATACCTACAGACTGCTGAAGGTCGATGATATAGATACCATTTCTCTCTGTGTAGATGTACGGAGCCATTTTAGGGTTCCATCTTCTTGTCTGATGTCCGAAATGAACACCTGCCTCTAAAAGCTGCTTCATTGAAATAACGCTCATTGTTTTTTCTCCTTTTTTGGTTAAATTCTTCCGCACAGGTCGTTTTCTCCTGGACCCATCCTCACACCGTAGGGCACCATCCTGTAAGAATCGCCGTGCGTGTATATTTGCAACTTCTAGAGTATAGCATAGAAAATCCCTTTATGTAAAGGGGATTTTTCTATTTTTTTGTGGTTTTTAAGGCATTAATCTCTGTTCCTGTCAGAGGTCTGCACTGTCCCGGTGCAAGATCATCTTTAAGAGTAAGTACACCCATGGATATTCTTCTGAGATAGACTACTTTTTTCCCCAATGCCTCCATCATTCTCTTTACCTGATGGAATTTACCCTCGCAGATGGTAAGATGGATTTCTGATTCCCATTTGCCTTCTGTTTCTTTGACAGAAAGGATTTCCAGATTCGCTGGCAACGTCAGATTTTTTTCTCCGATATCAATTCCTTTTCTCAATTTAACGATATCATCATCTGTTACTTTTCCGGTTACTCTGGCGTAGTAGGTCTTATCTACATGTTTTCTCGGAGAAAGAAGTTCATGTGCCAGAGCACCATCATCGGTGATCAGAAGCAATCCTTCTGTATCTTTATCCAGGCGCCCCACCGGAAACAGTCCCTTTCTTTTATCCGGTATATATTCCATTACTGTTTTTTCCCTGGAATCTTCTGTGGCACTGACACAGCCAGCAGGCTTGTGAAGAATATAGTATACAAATTCCGGTGCCACTCTAACTTTCTCACCGTTAAACATCACAGCATCTTCTTCCGTAACTTTAAACTCGGGGCGGCGTATTACCTCTCCATTTACCTGTACATAGCCTTTTTGAATATATTTTTTTACTTCGCTTCTTGTTCCCGTCCCTGCATCTGCAAGAAATTTATCCAGTCTGAATATTTTTGCCATTTAATTACCCGCCTCCCATTCTACCACTCCAGCCTCTTCGGCTGCTTTTTGAACAAAATCAGGGATGCTGTCCGTAAGTTTCATATAAACAGTCTCCTGTGTTGTACTTTTAAGCGTAGCTTCTACAGTCACATCTGTTCTCCATGAATTCCAGTCGTCCATAAATTCTGCCGGTCTCATGCACTGCTTCAGTTTTTGAATGTCCTGCGCTTCGCTGTATCTTATAAAAGAACCTTCATCTTCCCTCTGGGAATCTTTGCTTATATCTGTTATTTCTTCTACTGCTCCCCTGTCCTGTAAATAATGAATATCTATATATTCTATCGGTACTTCGTCCATGGAAAGAGGATAACCTGTCTCTTTTAAAATTGCAAGTGTTCTTTGGTATGCCGGATAGATCCGTATATTAAACTGAATCGTCTCTCTGTTATCCACATCTTTCAATATTTCCTCCTTCATAATAACAGGCACATTTTGAAAATCCAGTTCCAACATGGCGCATGGTAATTCCCGAACCCACTCTCCCTTGATGTCTTCCATATCTTTTCGCAGTGCTTTCAGAAGCTTTTCCTGTTTCATTTTGTTTTGCCGGAATATATCGACTACAGAGCCATCTGTATACTCACAGCATATATTTTTCAGGTATGTACTGTTAATATCCAGTGCTGAACACCTCTCTTTTCTGTATGCCGGATCATTATAACATTCTGTCAGAAGCTTTTTTACCTGATCTTTTGTAATCCTGTATGTACGATATATGGAACAGCCGGAATTTTTTATGTACTTTACAGAAATGGAACCAGCTTTTTTATTATTATCCTTATCACCTGCGATCTCTTTCATTATTTTGTACAGTGCCCTGTCTTTTATGACTGTACTTTTGTCCAGTCTCTCCGCTGAAGTTGGGTAATATCCCTGATCGATCTCATAACCGGTTTCAGTTCCGGTCACTTTGGGAAGCTCCTCTCCAAAGCTATCCATACTCAGTGAAATTCCCTTCAGACTTTCATAGGCAGGGATCTCTGCATCATACCCCACCAGATCGAAGTTAAAACTTACTGCGGTTACTGCGATTATTGCCCCGGCAAGAACCAACCGTATCCTGTGGCTGAAAAAATCCCGGATATCCATTCCATAAATTACTTCCAGAATTCCATGTGTCAGAAGCGTCCCCAGTATCATCCCAAATATCCACCATGGATATCTTCCTGATTTTTCTGGCATAATATAAAAAAGCAGACCAATTCCCAAACCAGCTCCAACCGTCACCATAAAATCTACCATTGCCATGATCCACGGATAAACATAAGCTTTTCCTGTATCCTCTGATCTTCTCTTTACATATGCGATCCAGGACAAACCAACCAAAATCAGTGTACTTATTATGAGTACCAGAACTGCTGTCCTGTTATTTTCTTTCATACAGCTTAGGATGATCATTTCCGGTGCTCCATAATATTTTAGGATCTTCAGGACTCCATAATCTCCATTAAACCAGTTTTTGAAAAACACCTCTCCATATCCCTGGATCAGTACAGCCAGAAGTGGAAAATAAAAAAGTACTCCTATAAAAGACAGACCACCCATCAGTATATTCCCGGTAATCCCGATCAAAAGTACAACTGTAAAATAAACCAAAAAATACATAAACAGATGGAGTATCAGAAGTTCAGCTCCAAACTTTATATATGTTAAACTGAAAAAGCCACGCATAGCACCTACGCAGACTGCCGCAAATTCCATGATCGCATAAGGAACCACATAGTATAACAGGCCAACCAGTACCCGATGCCAGAACAGATCGCTTCGTTTCACCGGAAGGCTGTGATAAAAGTCTGTTTTTCTGGAAGAATACAAATACCAGAATCCACTGATTCCATTAAAAAATGCAATCATTACACTGACCCAGGCACCTAAAATCAAAAAGTCTTTTGTCCATAGTTCCCGATAAAGCTGTTCAATCTGCTCTCCGGTGTACTCCAGATCAAACCATATCCCAAACTTTATCAGAGCAGTAACAGGAAATATCAGAAGAAATCCTATAAGTCCAAGGGCCGGAATCCATTTCCTCCCTCTGGATGTTGCTTTTATAAATCCACTAGAATAGATTTTTGATCTCATAACCGGCCACCTCCGCTTCGCTGATAAAAATTTCTTCCAGAGTCAGTGGAAGGACTTCGCAGAAAATAGGATTCTTTGCCCTGACTTTCTCAAGAATCTCTGTTCGCGTTCCTCTGGCAGTAATCAGAAACAACGACCCCTGATGATCTGTCCGCAGAGTATCAAGCTCCTTTTCCAGTTCTTTCTCTTTCTGCCGGTCAGACATGACACACTGAATCTTCTGAATGTGCAGCTTCATATGTTCCAGTTCTTCCGACAGGAGGATTCCTCCCTGATGGAGAAGTCCTACATGGTCACAGATATCCTCCAGTTCTCTCAGATCATGAGAAGCCAGAACCGGCGTAAATTCTCTTTTCATAATCTCTCCTGTAAAAAGCTCCTTAACGGCTTTTCGCATTACCGGATCCAGTCCGTCAAAGGTTTCATCACATAACATATATCTGGTTCCCGCACTTAAGCCCAACAGCACCATAAGCTGTTTTCTCATCCCCTTTGAAAATGTACTGATCTTCCGGTGTTCATCCATATGAAACTGCTTCATAAGCTTATGATACTTCTGTACCTGAAAGCCAGGATAATAAACTCTGTAAAAGTCCATCATATCTTCAGCCGTATAATTCGGAGGGATGTAGGCCTCATCTGGAATATAAAAGAGGAACTCCCTGGCTTTATCATTATCAAACACCTTCTGTCCCTCAACCAGAACTTCCCCCTTATCCTGCCGGATGATCCCGGCCATGATCCTTAACAGTGTACTTTTTCCTGCGCCATTGGATCCAAGCAGTCCGAACACCTCCCGTTCACCAATATCCATAGTCACATGGTTGACTGCACAGAGCTTTCCGAACATTTTGGTACATCCTTTTATCTCGATCATCTTGCCTCTCCTTGTGCTATCGTATTTCCTCCGTAACTCTCTGACATGATTATAGCATGATTATATTTCTTTGCTGTATTGTGCTTTTTTGACACACAAAATATCCCTGCAGGGCAGAAAAACCCCCGGTTCTTTTTTCCGAAGGTTTCTCATTAGTATCATATGGCTCTGCAGCCTCTTCTTTTACCTTTATGCACAAAATACCGATATCCCGTAATCATTGCCGCCACAGATATCCCATAGATCATGGCAATACTTCCCGGTCCGAACTTATCTAACAGACTCCGGGCATACTGTCCGAATACCAGGACCCATATATTGGCTCCTGCATGAAGGAATATACTTACCCACAGATTTCCTCCCATTTCCAGGAGATACGCAAAAATCATACCCATGATAAACGCATAGAGTCCCTGCGCCCAATTTCCATGATAAATACCAAATATCCCGGCTGATATCACTCCTGAAGTAATTATCCCCAAATGATCCCGGAGCCTTAAATAAATAAGCCAGCGAAAAATCATCTCCTCTGCTATCGGTGCCACAATCCCCATCCACAGGATCAGAATAAAAAGAGATTTTCCATTTGTCATCCTCTCCATGGATTCACTGTAGGCAGTATAATTAAAATAGCTCTGCAAAATTCCTACAAAAAGATTTACATATTGGGCAAAACCCGCTCCTGTCAGAAAAAGCAGAAGAATTTCCGGTATCCCACTCTTCTCTCTGTCAATGGATATCAGTCCTCCTATGATCCTGTTCCTTCTGTCCTTTCTGTAAAACAGCGCACAGGGAATCATTACCAGAAGTCCTGTTATCCCTGTCAGAGTTACAATATATCTGGAATAAGCCGTTTCAGCATCTGTCACATGTGCCATAAGCCACATCAGAACAACACTGCCTACAATCTGACCTATGCAGAAATGAATCCCAACAGGATATATAACCCTCCACAACATTTTAAAGATATTCTGCCTGCGCAGAGGGGTCATGAAAAAAAACGAAGGATTTCTTCCGCGGAATCTACAATCTGCATAGCCCCTGCTTTCTCAAGCTCCTTCCTGCTTCCGTAACCATAAGACACTGCAACACAGTCCATTCCTGCATGTCTTGCCCCCAGAACATCATTATTCCGGTCCCCAACCATTATAACCTGCTCTCTGTGGCCTGACATGTTCAGCCTTCTTAAAGCTTCCTCAATAACCTCAGATTTGGAAGTCCGCCGTCCATCCATCTCACTGCCTACGATCTCCTCAAAATATTGATCCAGATCAAAATGGTCCAGAATCTGTCTCACATATTCTTCCGGTTTAGCAGAAGCTACCGCCAGACGATATCCTTTTCTTTTAAGTCCGGAAAGCATTTCTCTTATTCCCGGATAAGGACTGTTTTCAAAAATGCCTGTAACCGAATAATACTCTCTGTAATAGTCCACTGCCTTTCTGGCTGTTTCCTGATCTATATCTGCATATTTCATAAACTGCTCCATAAGGGGCGGTCCTACAAATACTTCCAGTGCTTTCAGATCCGGGGCATCCTTTCCAAGTTTTTTCAGTGCATACTGTACTGATTTTGTAATTCCCGGGCCTGACTCTGTCAAAGTTCCGTCAAGATCAAATAATATTGCCTTATACATGTCATTCACCTCATCTGTTGTTTCAATCATTGTAGCATTGTTCTTTGGACAAGTCCATCCTGTTATACCAGATCTTTTTTCCTCCTGTATAGGACAGAATCTCCAGAACTTCCGGAACCCTTCCTTTAATCCTTGCTGTAATTCCACCTTCTTTCCAATACCAGCTTATTTCCTGATCACCGGCCCGTACAGACAGAATCTGTACCGAGTCTTCTGAACATATTCTGACTTTTATCTGATTCCCTTTTCTTTTTATCCTGTATTGGGGTTGTTTTTCCTTTTGCATCTGTGTTTCTTTCCCTGTATCATAATAAGCGGGTGCCAGCTTTCTGGCTGATGGAGATATGGTAGATACAGGGTTAGAAACTGTTGTAGGCGTGGGATCCGGAACCTGTGTTGGCTTCTCTGCCCTGAGAGAAGGAGTTGGGGTGGAAATCTGCTCTTCTACCGGTTTTCTTTCCACCTCCGGATCATCTGTCTCCGCTTCCGCAGAACTGATATCCTCCTGAATGCTCACAAAATCTCCCTCCTGTATATTTTCTTCCTCTTCCCGGACACTCTCTGCCTGCAGATTTTCTTCATAATATACAGTCTCTGTATCATCACTGTCCTGCCAGTTCTCATACTGTGCTTCAATTTCGTTACTTATATCCGCTTCTTCCTGCTCATTATTAACAGCCCATTCGCCTTCTTCTCTGTTTTCATCCTCCATAATATTCATATCTGTCGGATCAGCGTTTTCCTGAGCATTACTTTCTTCCTCCGGCATTCCTCCCCGGTCAGTTATCTCTTCCTCCGTATTGCTCTCTTCATACTCTCCGGTATATTCACCAGTTCCTACCTCCATATCAAAGCCACCTACTGACATTCCATGTACATATTTGCTTCCATGTGTAAAAAGCAAAAATAACGCAATCAGGATCAGTGTCTTCTTATCTCTTTTTTTCATTTTGCGCCTCCTTCCACAGTGTCAGATTTCTGCTGGTTCCAGGTTCCAGTTCTCTGTCTGTTTCTTTCTTCCTGTAATCCTTCCATAGCTGCCTGCTGGCCTCTTCCTGACCTGCTCTTAAAAGAAACATACCATATTCCCCGTATACTTCACGGTATGTGCTATCATACATGAGGAGCTGCTCATAATACAACGCAGACGCAGAGAGATCACCTTTCAGCTCTGCTGTTTCTGCAAGAAGGATAAACAATTTCTGCTGTTCCTGTTTTTCTCCATAAATTCCAAGCATATATCGCAGTTTCTTCTCAGCATCAATCAATGATTTTTCACGTTCTGCCAGAGATTTCCTGTCTTTTGCCTGATAATACAACTCTGTCACTTCTTTTACAGCCTGGTTAAAGTCCTGCTTCTCATATAGCCAGCTACCTGTCATGATCATCCCAACTACAGCTAATATCAGTATCCCCCCTGCAGCCAGTCTTCGTAAACTAAAATTCCGGTACTTTACCTCCAGCTTCTTCAGTGCTTTCATCACTGAAGCCATATCCCTGTACCGCCGGTTTCCGTCCTTTCTGCTGCATCGGAAACAGAAAAAGAAAAATTCCGAATAAAGAACATATCTCCATATGCTGCTGTTCCTCATAAGATTCCTCAGAGTTCTGCCCATTGCATAGATATCGCTTTTCTCATTGACAATTCCCTGATACTGCTCCGGTGCGGCATATCCTCTGGTACCCTCGCAATCCCTGTATTTTTCTCCATGGTCAATAACCGCACTTCCAACATCGACGAGATAAAGTCTTCCACTATGTGAAAGCATCAGATTATCCGGTTTAAGATCTCCGTAGTATATTGCCGGTCTGTGATTATGAAGATACTCCATCACCTGGGCAAGCTCCTCACCCAGATCCAGAATATCCATTATGGAAAATCTGTGTCCATTCCTCATCATACTTCCCAGAGATTCTCCACGTATGTATTCCATGATCAGATAACAGGTATCCTCCTCTTCAATATAATCTACGATCCCCGGAATAGCCGGATGATCCAGAAGTCTTAAAAGCTTTACTTCTTTTTTCTTATTTGCAGACACTGCCTTTACAGCCCGAAAGATTCCCAGCTCCATATCTCTGGCCAGATAAACCCTTCCTCCACCGCCTTCTCCAATCTGTTCTACAATACAATATCGTCCTTTCAGAACTGTGCCGATCATTGTACTCACCTCTTATGAACTTATATGTTTCCAGGAAATTATTCCGGCGACTGCCGGTATGAATCAGGGAAGCAGCTTCCCTTTCTCTGATGTGAAAAGTATTTTTATTATAGCACATCATGTTCTTTTTGAAAAGAGCTTATACTATAATTTTTGATAATAAAAAGCACTGTATCATTCCTGAAATATATCCGGAAATGATACAGCGCCTGATATTGTACAGATATTCTGGATTATCGTATTCTTATGAGCAAAGCCACTCCTCTTACATACGATCCGGTGCGGAAAATCCCAAAAGATCGATACATGTCTCCAGTACTCTTCTGGTAAGTGTCAGAAGCTGAATAAAGGATTCCTTCTGCTCCTGATTTTCCTCACTTAATATCTTGGTCTCATGATAGAAGCTGTTAAATGCATTGGATACCTCATAAATATATGCACAGATCTTATGCGGTGCTTTCTCCTCGAAAGCATTCTCAACCGTTGCCCCAAAACCGCAAAGCTGAAGCATAAGGTTCTTCTCACTTTCATTGACTGCTGCAAGGATCTTACCGCTCTCAAGGTCTCCGCCCTGCTCCACATAGCGGTTCAGAATGGATTTGATCCTGACAATAGTATAAAGAATATACGGACCTGTATTTCCCTCAAAAGAAGTAAATCTGTCAATGTCAAAAATATAATCTTTGGTAGCCTGGTTGGAAAGATCACCATATTTAATAGCAGAAAGACCTACAATCTTCGCAGTCTCTTTTGCATCTTTATCCTTCACGCTGCGGTTCTCAACGATCTTATTGAACATCTCCTCATCAATATCAGCAATAAGATTCTCAAGACGCATAACGCCGCCTTCTCTTGTCTTGAATGGCTTGCCATCTTTGCCGTTCATGGTTCCAAATCCCAGGAAAGAAAGTCTGGTGTCCGGTTTTACAAGACCTGTCTTTCTTGCACAGCGGAATACCTGGATAAAATGAAGCTCCTGACGCTTGTCAACAACATACAGGATCTCATCCGGATCAAACAGCTTCATACGTTCTACGATCGTAGCAAGATCTGTTGTTGTATAAAGGGATGCTCCGTCAGACTTCAGAAGCATACAGGGAGGAATCTCTTTGGTATCGCTCTCTTCCTTCACATCTACTACAAGAGCTCCCTGATCCTCATATGCGAAACCTCTTGTTTTCATATCTTCAACCATATCCGGAATATATGGCTGTGCATCGGATTCTTTTTTCCAGAGATCAAAACTTACATTGAGATTTGCATAGTTTCTTTTAAGGTCTGTTACGGATACATTCATAATATGATTCCAGAGAGCCATATATCCCCGTTTGCCCTGCTGAAGAAGATGTGTGGCTTCCAGAGCCTCATTTCTGTACTCCTCATCTATCTTGGACTTTCCGCTAGCACAGGGATAGATCTCCTCAAGCTCACTGATTGTAAATGGTGCTTCCTGCGGATATTCTCCTGTATAGGAATCATCAAAATATACAAGCTCCGGCTTTCTGTGTTTCAGCTCTGTAATGATCAGTCCCATCTGAAGACCCCAGTCACCAAGATGCACGTCACCGATCACCTTATGTCCTACAAAACGCCCGATCCTTTTAATGCTCTCGCCGATAATAGCAGAACGCAGATGACCTACATGAAGAGGCTTGGCAACATTCGGTCCGCCGTAATCAATGATAATAGTCTTTGGCTCTTTGGCTTCTGTTACAGAAAGCTTCTCGTCTGCAGCCATCTTCTCCAGATAACCTGCAACAAATTCCGGTTTTACATCCAGATTGATAAAGCCCGGTTTCACAACTTCTGCTCTTGAAAAAATACTGCTGTCTCCAAGCTGTGCCACAACATCATCTGCGATCATAAACGGTGCCTTATGATATGTCTTGGCACCGGCCATGGCCCCATTACACTGATATTCACACAGATCCGGACGGTTGGATATGGTTACCTTTCCGTAGGACGGGTCATATCCTGCTTTTTCAAATGCTGCGGAAAGCTCCTCAGCCATCTGTTCCATAATTTTCTTCATGGTTTATAACTCCTCGTATTTCTTTTCTATTTTTATCAGACAGTCACTTTTCTTGCGCAGGCTACTGCCAGTGCACCATGACCAATATGGCATGCCACACTTAAAGACAGCGGATCCATATGGATCTCCTGTCCCGGGAATACCTCCTGGATCTCTCTCTTAAATTCTTCTGCTTCCTCCGGATTACCTGCGTATGCTGCCTCCAGGCACATTTCACCTCTGGAAACATACTCTGCAAAACGATTTTCCAAGTCTTCCTTCATGGCCTTGAGCATAACACGTTTCGCCTGTTTCTTGCCTCGTACCTTGGCATATGCATCCAGCTTCTCCCCCTGGATCTGAAGAACAGGTTTCAGATTCAGAACTGTACCAATGGCTGCGGCTGCCGGAGTGATCCTTCCGCCTTTTTTAAGGTATTTCAGTGTTTCCAGTGTGATATAAATACTGGAATCCATCTTCTGCTCTGTCAGAACCTTCTTAATCTCTGCCGCGCTTCTGCCTGCATCAGCAAGAGTCAGCGCATCCAGAACAGACTGTCTCTGTGTGACAGAAATTCTCTGATTATCTACCACCTGAACACGGTTCTTATAATCAATGGCAAGTCCCATAGCTGTAGAACATGATGCACTCAGTCCGCTGGACATCGGGATATGGACGATCTCCTCATAATCTCTCAAAAGTTTGTCCCACAGATCACATACTTCTGCCGGACTGGGCTGTGAAGTAGAGATCGGCGCATCATTCTTAAGCTTCTCATAAAACTCCTCCTGAGTCAGTGTTACTCCCTCAAGATACATTTTATCATTAATATAAAAGGGCATGGGAATCACATAAATCCCCATCTCCTCTGCTTCTTTTTGTGTAATACCACTATTACTGTCTGTTACAATGGCAATCTTTCCCATTCTCAGTTTCCTCCTGTAAAAAACCATAAGGACAGTTTAACATACTTTTTTCCCTATCACAATGAAAAATTACTGAATATACTCCTTGAGCGCATAAACTCTTTCTCTTGTAAGAGATGCCCCTGTAAGAGAACGTACCATAGATTCACCGGTTCCGCCCTGAAAGTCTGCACTGGCTGCATCGATCTGAGCATCACGATCCTGGATCCACTGCAACTGCTCCTGCGTAAGCGTATCCATGGTTTCCGTATCCAGTGAATCTTTCAGATGTGCCCATAACTGATTCAGCTCGTCATCCCATAATGTATACTGACTTCCTGCATTCTGGTTAATCTCAATCTGGGAAGTAGCTGCTTCTGCTTCCTGCTCGAGAACCTGATAGGATGCCTCTGTCTGTGCTACCTCTTCATCTACCTGCTGACGGAGTGCAGAAACAGCCGGAGCCTCTGTCCCATCAGAACCTGTCTGGGAAGCTACTTCGTCTGTCTCCACATCTTCTACCGGCAACTGGGCAGAAACTGAATTGTCTGCTGTCTGTGCTGCTGTTTCCACATCTACCTCAGAATTCGGTGTTGTCTCAGATTCACTGTTGCTTTCTTTGTCCTGAATCTGAACAGCTTCTGTCTGCTCTGTATCTTCTGCTGCCGTTTTGTTCTCTTTATTGTCCTTATCTGACTGTGCCGTACTTTCCTTTTCGTTCCGGGAAGTATCTTCCTCCTTTGAAATTGTTGTTTCCTTTCTGGCTTCTTTGGTTTCTTCTTTATCCGCTGAGTCTTTTTTGCTTTCAGCCCGGGATGCTGTTTCCTCTTTCTCCTTGGTCTGGGCAGTGCCGGAAAGTTCTTCCTGATGTGTCTTCAGATATCCAAGGGTTCCCATGGCACCTGCTGAAAGTACCAGAAGTCCTGCTATAATACAGATCAGGATATTTTTGCTTCGTTTATCCTCCTGCCCTGTTTCTTTCTCTCCATCGGGAGCAGGCTCCCCGCAATTCGGACAGAACGCCACATTTTCGTCCACCCAGTTTCCACACTTTTTACAGTACATTTTTTCTCCTCCATTCCTCCTTGGGAGCATATTCTGAAAAATGCTTCCAGTTCCTGTAAATTATAACCTGTCTTTTTATAAATCTCAACCGGATTTCTGTAATTAACAATATAAATATCTCTGCTGCTCCTTTCTCATGTGCACAAAACAGCCACGTACGGTAATTCCCATACGTGGCTGTTTTTTTGGTAAATCGGATATTCACATTCCGCTTCACTATATCCGGGATCAATCCATATCTCTTATGATCTTGCGGATCGGAAGAACAAATGTTGGAGATACAGACAGCTCATCCAGTCCCATCTTGACAAATCTCTCAGTAAGAGTGGTATCTGCGCCAAGTTCGCCGCAGATTCCTGCCCAGATCCCTTCTTTGTGCGCATTGTCCACAACCATCTGGATCATTCTCAGCACAGCTTCATGGTGAGAATCATAGATATTGTCAAGTTTGGCATTCTGACGGTCAATAGCCAGTGTATACTGTGTCAGGTCATTGGTTCCGATGCTGAAGAAATCGACTTCTTTTGCAAGAAGGTCACTGATCATGGCAGCAGCCGGAGTCTCGATCATGATTCCCTGCTCCACATCATCGCGGAAAGGAATACCCTGCTCTTTAAGTTCTGCTTTAACTTCTGCCACAATAGCCTTGATCTGTTTTACCTCAGTAACAGAAATGATCATCGGATACATAATGGAAATTTTTCCGAACACACTTGCACGGAAAAGTGCACGAAGCTGTGTCTTAAATACTTCCGGACGATCCAGGCAGATACGGATGGCACGATATCCCATTGCAGGGTTCTCCTCATGTGCCATATTAAAATAGCCAATCTGTTTATCTGCCCCAATATCCAGTGTACGGATAATCACTTTCTTGCCGGCCATATTCTGTGCAACTGTTTTATATACCTGGAACTGCTCTTCTTCTGTAGGATAATCCTCTTTCTCAAGATAAACAAATTCACTTCTGAAAAGACCGATACCTTCCGCATCGTTGGCAAGTACATTGGCAACGTCACCTGTACTTCCGATATTTGCATAAAGATGGATTTTCTGTCCGCTCTTTGTAGCAGTCTCTTTACCCTTCAGTTCTTTCAGCATTGCACGCTGAGCAAGTTCATCCTCACGCATGCTCTGATATTTCTTAAGAGTCTCCTCATCCGGATCTATGATCAGATTGCCGCTCTTTCCATCTACAATGGCCATCTTTCCATCCATAGTCTCATCATACTCAATATTGATCAGCGCCGGAATATTCATAGTCCTTGCAAGGATCGCAGTATGAGAATTGGAAGAACCCTTTCTTGTAACAAAAGCAAGAACCTTACTCTTATCCATCTGTACAGTCTCACTTGGCGCCAGATCCTCGGCAACAACGATCACCGGCTCATCTGCCTCCAGGTTTCCATCTCCGTGTCCGGAAAGGACACGCACAAGACGATCGGAAATATCCTTCACATCTGCTGCTCTCGCCTTCATATAGTCATCGTCCATCTGTGCAAACATAGCAGAGAAGTTATCTCCTGTAGTAGCTACTGCATATTCTGCATTAACTGCTTCCGTGCGGATAATGTTATAAATGGAATCCAGATAATCATCATCGTCCAGCATCATCTGGTGTACCTCAAAAATAGCCGCACCTGACTCTCCAACCTCCTGAAGAGCCTTGTCATAAAGTTTCTGAAGCTGCCCTACGGCCTTCTCCTTCGCCGCATCCACACGCTTCACCTCTTCTTCCGTATCTTCCACATGGAAACGCTTCACGCTGGTGTCCATTTTCTGAAGAATGGAAATTTTTCCGATCGCAATGCCGGAAAATACAGATTTACCTTCTAACATCTTCATGACATACATCTCCTTATTTTTAATTTGCCCACATACTGTTGATTATAACATATATCCCTGAGATTCTGCCATTATTTTTTTATTATCCTGAAAAAACTTGTAAATCGCATATTTACCTGCTGATTTTCTGTGACATATACAGCAATATTGACAAATTTTAACCTTATTCACTTCTGAGGGCATCAATAGGATTTAAGTTTGCTGCTTTCACAGAAGGAAGCAGGCCGAATACCAGGCCGATCAGCATGGAGAACAGTACGGAACCTACAATAGCAGGCACACTTATCGCTGTAGGTGCTCCCGATACCTGAGCCACTATCCTGGAAAGAATGATGCCCAGGATCACTCCTATGATTCCGCCGATGCTGGTAAGTACAGATGCCTCTGTGAGAAACTGTCCCAGGATGATCTTCTTTCTGGCACCGATAGCCTTTTTCAGGCCAATTTCGGAAGTACGCTCTGTTACAGAAACAAGCATGATATTCATAACACCGATACCACCTACAAGAAGTGAAATACTGGCGATCCAGATCAACTGCTGATTGGTACTTTCGCTGAGATCCTGAAGATTTTTCACCTTCTCCATGATATCTTCTGCTTTATATTTGAAATTTGTCTTGTTTTTTTCATTCTGAATACCGTTATTCAGTACATTCTCCGCAGCCTTTCCCACAGAACTCATATTATCTGTACTGTCAGCACGGAGCAGCGCATTCTGTGGCTGATCAAATTGAAAAGCAATAGGCCAGGTAGTTCCCGGGATCATAACACTTCCCATAATAGCCTGGTAGTATTCCTCATATTCACTTAAATTGCTGATCTTGGGCATACTGTCCTGATCCTGGGTAACAACTCCCACCACCGTATAAGGTTCAGATCCGATCTCAATAGTTTTTCCTACCGGATTTTCACTGGCAAAAATATTCTGTGCGGCATTGGTATCTACCAGTGCTACTTTTCGGTAATTGTCATAATCTTTCTGGACAAACCCTCTTCCTGACTGGATCACATATCCACTGGTATCCAGATAATTGCTGTCGATCCCGTATACAGTGCCTCCCTGAAAGCTTGTATTCTGATAATACACACTTGCGGACTGGCTGCTGTAATAAAATGTAGCATTTTTTACATGATCCAGATCAAGAACCGCTTTTTTCTGTGCATCTGAAATAATTGGTGCCTTGGAATTGCTGGATCCATAATCCCCATAAGAGTTATCACCATCGTAAAGCAGAACCTGTACTGTATTGTTTCCTGAACCGATCAGATCTTCCTTAATCTGTTCACTGGTCCCTTTTATGGTTGAAACAATTGCAATGATCGATGCAATACCTATGATAATACCCAGCATAGTCAGGAAGGACCGCATTTTATGTGACCATATTCCCTGAAAGGCCAGGCGTATATTTTCAAGCATAATCAAATCCTCCCGTTATTCTCCGTACATTTCATCCAGAGTTACTTCTTTTGTTTTGGTTCCATCCTTCAGATTATCACCATAGGGAAATGCCAGCATGTCATCAGACTTAAGGCCGGATTTTACAATGGCATAATATCCGCTGTTTACAATAGCCCCCAGTTTGACTGACTGCTTTTTCAGCACTCCGTTATCATCCTTGTATACATAGCTGCTTCCGTTCTCTGTCCGGATAAATGCTTTCATGATAACATAATTTCCCTTTCCCAGTGTATTGGACTTGAGATTGATCGTAACATAATCCTGATCCGTAAACTTAAGAGACCTGTCTGTGATCTCCGCACTGAAAGTATAGTAGGACACGTTGGGGTTACTGTCTCCCCCGTAATAAAAATAGCTGGAGGAATTTACAGGGTAATCCGATACATTTAATACTGTCGCTTCAAAACTGCCGGATTCATAGCTTGTACACTGAAGAACCGTTCCTTCTTTCATATCATCCAGCATAAGCTCACTGACTGTACCGGTAACATAAAATCCATCTTTGCTCTTCACCTTAAGAAAAGCATCTCCCGTATAGGAACCTGTAGCTGCATCTCCCACATAGGCTACGGTTCCGTCCAGCTTGCTGTAAACCACCTTGTTCTGAACCTTACGCTCCAGTTTGGTGATTTTAAGGTTGCTTTCTTCAATATCCAGTTTCAAGCTGGCAATCTTGCTCTGCTGTGCCTTGATAGCCTCTTCTCTGGTCATGGTCGGGGTTGGATCGCCTCCATCATCGGAACCACTGTCATCCGGTATGTCATCGTCTGTATCTTTGTCATATTGGGAAGCTTCATCCAGAGTAAATACAGTTTCCACGTACATATACACCGGTTTTTCCAGAAGACTTCCATCTACAAGATAATATCCCGTACAGGATTCTCTGCGGTTCTGGAAATCCGTGATGGTATCATTTTCGTGAAATTCAAGCTGGAACCAGCTTCCTCCTTCCTTTTCAACCTTTGTTCCGTCTTCGCTGTAACCTGCCATTTTGTTAAAAAACGAGCCCATAACCGTAACCTGTCTCTTTGCACTGCTTACCAGGAATATATATGGATCTTCTTTCGTTCCGGTTCCTGCAAAAGGCTCCGATGTGTAATCCAGTTTCTGATAAAAGACCGGTTCTCCATCTGAGATCCCCGGAATCTCCGGATCATTTACAGTGGGATCAGGAAGATCATTTGGACCAAGCTTTGGTGTGGGAGTTGGCGTAACCGAAACTTTCGGTGTATCATCAGAACCTGAATTAATATCCGGTGTCTCACCATCTGTCAGATCACCTGCAGAGGGATCCTGATATGACGGGCCGTCAAAAAGGCCGGAATCATCCGGTTCCTCATCTGTATTATCCAGATCTTTATCTTCAGAACTATTATCTTCAGAAGGAGTGATATCTTCCGCCTGGGAAATATCCTCACTGATGTCTCCT
>CAKROW010000055.1 GCA_934373235.1 uncultured Blautia sp.
AGTAAATTCAAGGCTTTGAAGATGGTCGTGGTCTAAAACAGATTGAAAAAGGGTAAAATTTTTAGACCAAATTTTTTTGGAAAATCAAAGATTTCAGACATAGGAGAACGGCAAATGTCGGCTGGTCTAAATTTGAAATCCGAGGCCATTTTAGACCATATTTTAGACCATTTGAAGGAAGAAACATACCGAGATAAGCCAAAATAAGCCGAGAAATGGGAAAAATCTTGATAGACTGAAAAAGTGCGCAAATGCTTGAAAAATAAGGAAAAACCGAGATAATCCGAGATAAAAAAGGAGTTAAAAATAGATGATTAGAGTGTTATTTGTTTGTCACGGCAACATTTGCCGTTCCACTATGTGTGAGAGTGTTTTTACCTATATGGTAAAGAAAAGAGGCCTGGGAGATCGGTTTTTGATTGATTCCTGTGCTACCAGTAGGGAAGAGATTGGGAATCCACCTCACAGAGGTACTGTAAAGAAGCTTCAGGAGATGGATATTCCACTTGTTCCGCACAGGGCAAGACAGATCACATGGGAGGATTATAAGAATTTTGATTATATTATTGGAATGGACAGTTTTAACATCCGTAATCTTAACCGGATGCTAAAAGGTGACCCGGATGAAAAAATATATAAATTACTGAGTTTTAACGGATCAGACAGAGATATTGCAGATCCTTGGTATACCGGCAATTTTGATGAGACATATTCAGATGTTGTGGAAGGGTGCGAAGGTTTTCTTAAATATCTGGAAGATAATATTTTCTAGTAATTGCAGATTTTATATTGTTTTGTCGAAGGAATTTTCTTTACAAATCCAGACAGTTCCTCTATACTGTCAGTACAGCTACAATTCAGGGGGAGCATCAGCTCCCCGGAATGTGTCTGATTTCTTCAGACACAGGTCATGTGGCATCAGATGCCGCGTCTAACTTTCAATTCAGGGCAGATCGCCCACAGGGATTCATAGAAAGGAACAGAATATGGAAAGAAATTATATGAGATTTGTAGGAGAACTCAGGGAGCTTTTGATTGCATCTATGGGACTTGAGAATGAACAGGTCTATTATGAAGAGAAAGGAGGGAAATATAACTGCACAGGTGACCGCCTTTTTGTGGAATGTGGATATGCCGGTGAGGAAAAGAAGACTGTACAGGTATGTGGATTATATACCCGTGATCTTTTTGAAAGTTACTGTTCATGCGAAAATATGGATAAGATTGTCCATATGTGTGTGGAAGAAATCCGGCGTGCACAGAGTACAGCGATCATTTTTCGGGGGGATGATCTTGAGGACTATAATAAGATTAAGGATAAACTGTTTATTCGTCTTCTCAATGCAACGGACCATGAAGAAGAACTGAAAGAAATATTGCATCGTGTTGTAGGAGATATTGCAATTGTGGTATATATTTTTGCAGGGGAAAAGAATGGATATATCGTAAGTACCAGAGTGAAAAATGAGATGATAAAAAAATGGGAGACTGACAGGGATGCGATTTATGAAACGGCTGTACTAAATACATATTTTCTCAATCCTCCCAGGATTTATTTCTGGGAAAAACTGGTTTTTGATGAGGATTATTCCGGAGAGAATTTTATGAACCTGATGATGGATTATAATATTGAAAAAGGAATCCGGGGAAACTGTCTCAGCACAACTAGACGAACCAACGGAGCTGCAGCTATTTTCCTTCCAGGGGTGGCGAAGCGTCTTGCGGAACTGATGGAAGCGGATCTTTATCTGGTTTTTACAAGTATTCATGAGGTGATGGTACATAGTGCACAATCGGTTTATCCGGAAGATCTGAAAGCTGTCCTGAAAGATACCATGAGGACAGCAACCCCTCCGGAGGAAAGACTTTCTTCGTATATATATTATTATGACAGAGTAACCGAAAAGATCACCATGCTTTCAGACATTTAAGAAAGAAAAACACCGGAAGATCATTGAAGATCAGTTCCGGTGTATGAAATAAAACCATGATTTCAGTTCAGGAGTGCAGAATCATTTGAGAATTCTTCACCGCTTGCCTGCTCAAATTTTTCGAGAAGATCTTTGACAGTGAGTTGTTTCTTTTCTTCGCCTTCAATATCCAGGATAATGTGTCCTTCCATCATCATGATCAGGCGGTTGCCATGAGCGATGGCATCCTTCATGTTGTGTGTGATCATCATGGTAGTCAGATGATCGCGGTTTACAATCATATCTGTTGTTTCCAGAACCTTGGCTGCTGTTTTGGGATCCAGGGCAGCCGTATGCTCATCCAGGAGAAGAAGCTTTGGTTTCTGCAGTGTTGCCATAAGGAGAGTCAGTGCCTGACGCTGTCCGCCGGAAAGAAGACCTACTTTTGAGGTAAGGCGGTTTTCCAGTCCAAGGCCCAGTGTTTTGAGAAGTTCCCTGTATTCATCACGTTCCTGACGGGTAATGCCTGTGCGGAGAAGGCGAAGCTTTCCACGGCGTTTGGCAAGAGCCAGATTTTCTTCGATACCCATGGTTGCGGCTGTTCCGGTCATAGGATCCTGGAACACACGTCCGAGATAGGTAGCACGTTTGTATTCAGATAATTTGGTTACATTAACCCCACCTATGATGATCTCGCCGGAATCTACAGGCCATGTACCGGCCACTGCGTTGAGCATAGTGGATTTACCTGCACCGTTTCCGCCGATAACTGTAACAAAATCGCCCTCTTTCAGATGAAGATTAAGACCGTTGAGGGCCCGTTTTTCATTGATGGTTCCGGGGTTGAAAGTTTTATATACATTATTGATCTTAAGCATGATTATTTCCCCCTCCGTTGGATACTTTTGTAAAATATTTGCCTTTCCAGTACGGGAAAGCAAGGAACAGTGCGACGACGATGGCTGAAAGCATTTTCAGAAGGTCTGTGTCAATACCCATCCAGATAACAGTCTGGAGAACCAGATAGTAAAGTATGGAGCCAAGTGCAACACTTAAGAGTTTCAGCGCAAAGTTATGGAAGATCCGGCTGAAGATGGCTTCTCCGATGATGACAGCAGCAAGACCGATGACGATGGAACCACGGCCCATATTGATATCTGCAAATCCCTGATACTGGGTGAGAAGAGCACTGGAAAGTGCTACCAGTCCATTGGAAATCATAAGGCCAAGGACTTTGTTGAAATCTGTATTAATACCCTGTGCTCTTGACATGTTGGGATTACAGCCTGTAGCACGTAAAGAACATCCAAGCTCTGTGCCGAAAAACCAATAGAGGATGGCAATGAGGATCAGGATCATTACGGCAACAATAAGAAGTGTATTCTGTGTAAGAGCAACACCCTTTACACGGCGAAGGGATACAAGAAGATCAAATTTGTCAACATTGATGGCCTGGTTGGCTTTTCCCATGATCTTAAGGTTCACGGAATAAAGGGAAAGCTGGGTGAGTATTCCGGCAAGGATGGCCGGGATACCCATAAATGTGTGAAAAATACCTGTGGCAAGTCCGGCAAGCATACCTGCGCCTGTGGCAGCCAGCATGGATACCCATACATTGTGGCCACTTAACATCATCATAATACATACGGCACCTCCGGTACACATGGTTCCGTCTACAGTAAGATCCGCAATATCCAGGATGCGGAAGGTTATGTATACACCAATAGCCATGATACCCCAGATCAGACCCTGGGCAACAGCGCCCGGAAGAGCGTCAAATAAATTCATAAGCTGCATAAAAATTCCTCCTGTTTTTAGACACGAACAGCGAGAAAGGAAGAATCCTTTCCCGCTGTAGAGTCTTTATAATAATGAAATAAATCTTTTAGTTCTCGGAAGAGTCTGTCTCAATTGCCTCGTAATCATCCGGGATCTTAACACCAAGTTCTTTGGCGATATCTGCATTGTACTTCTTTGTGAATTTCGGAGCATATTCAATAGCCATCTTGGAGATGTCCTCACCATCTTTCAGAACACGGACAGCCATCTCACCGGTTGTGTATCCAAGATCATAGTAGCTGATGGAAAGAGTGGCAACACCACATCCGGAGCAGATTCCCTCCTCGCCTGCAATAACCGGAACTTTTGCCGGAAGGCAGATGTTGTTGATGATCTCTGTATTGGATGCAACTGTATTGTCTGTAGGAACATAGATCACATCACTTTCATTAGCTGCTGTTGTGGTAACAGAAGAAAGATCATTGGAATCGGAGAATGCGTAGTATTCACATGTGTAGCCAAGTTTCTCAAGCGCATCTTTTACAGTATCAACCTGATACTGGGAGTTTGGCTCGGCAGAACAGTAGAGAAGTCCTACATTCTTGGCATCCGGGAAGATCTCATTAAGCATATCAGCCTGTTTATCAAGAGGTGCAAGATCAGAAGTACCGGATACGTTTGTTCCTACTGTTCCGTCAAAATCATCAAGCCCCAGAGCAACACCATACTCGGTAACAGCAGTTCCAAGTACCGGGATATCAGAAGTTCCGGCGGATGCTGCCTGAAGGGATGCAGTTGCGTTTGCAAGGATCAGGTCAACTTTTTCGGATACAAAACTGTTGATAATTGTAGAACATGTGTTGGAATCACCCTGTGCGTTCTGCTCATCGAATTTTACAGAATCACCGAATTCTTCTGTGAGGGCATCCTCAAATCCTTTTGTTGCTGCGTCCAGAGCCTCATGCTGAACTAACTGACAGATACCTATTGTGTAAGTCTCTTTTTCTGCTGCGCTGACAGTTGCTGTGCATGCACCTGCTGCAAGGACAGATGCCAGCACTGCTGCGATAACCTGCTTTTTCATAATACTATTCCTCCTCAAAGCTTTAATAGTGGAAAGTATAACGCTTTAAAGGGAGAAAGTCAAGGTTTAAAATATAAGATATCACCCAAAGTATCATAAGCCAGTTTTTTTCATATCCTATATAGAATGAAAACAGGAGAGATTTTGTCATGGCTTATAAGATCATGCTGGATGCAGGTCATGGAGGAGAAGATCCGGGAGCTGTCTATGAAGAAAGAACAGAAAAAGATGATAATCTGAAGCTGGCTCTTGCAGTGGGAAAGATTCTGGAAGATAATGGAGTAGATGTTGTGTATACAAGAACTGAGGATGTATACCAGACACCTTTTGAAAAAGCGAAGCTGGCAAATGAAGATGGGGTGGATTATTTTATTTCCTTTCACAGAAACAGCAGCCCTGAACCGGAGCAGTATCAGGGGGCGGAGGTTCTTGTATACGATAAAAAGGGAATCAAGTATGACATGGCAGAAAATATCCTGGGAGCACTGGGCAAAGTGGGATTTAAAGAACTGGGAGTAAAAGCACGCCCCGGCCTTGTGGTCCTGAGACGTACAAAAATGCCGGCACTTCTGATAGAAACAGGATTTATTAATTCCAAAAGAGATAATGAATTGTTTGATACCAGGTTCTCGGAGATCACAAAAGGGATTGCAAATGCCATTCTGGGAACTCTTAATGAGGAGACGGTAAAGGGGCCGGTATATTACCGGGTTCAGACCGGTGTTTTCAGGAATAGAGAAAATGCAGATCGTATGCTGTACAGCCTGAGTGATGAAGGTTATCCTGCGTTTATCCTGGCAGAAGATGATCTGTACAAAGTGCAGGTAGGAGCCTATATGCAGCTTGGAAATGCAGTAAATATGGAACAGAGGCTCAGGGATAGCGGTTACAGTACCATTATTGTGACCAGATGATGACATCAGAGTAGAAATCATGGTATGATATCAGAGTAGTGAATACCGGTATACGGACTTTTATCTCCGGCACCTACTGATAAAAACAGGAGAGGAAGAACACAATGTACGAAGAATTTCTGGATGATATTGAGAAATTTATTTTTACGGAGGATGAACCAAAGAAGGCAGATATTATTTTTGTGCCGGGAAATGGATATCCGCAGATGGCAGAACGGGCATCGGAACTGTACAGGGAGGGATTTGCACCTCTGATCCTTCCAAGCGGAAAGTATAGTATAGCAGAGGGACATTTTTCAGGAGTACTGGCTCATAAAGAGAAATATATCGGAAAATATGAGACAGAGTGGGAATTTCTCAGAGAGGTTCTTATAAAGAACCAGGTTCCTGAAAATGCTATCTTAAAAGAAGATCAGGCAACTTTTACCTACGAAAATGCTATTTATTCCAGACAGGTGACAGACAGAGAGGGGCTTGTGATCCGCAGGGCGATTCTCTGCTGTAAATCCTGTCATGCCAGAAGGTGCCTGATGTATTATAAACTGCTGTATCCGGATGCAGAGTTTATGATTTGTCCCTCTAGTGTGAATTCGGTTGATAAAAATACATGGAAAGAGACAAATGATGGAATTGACGAAGTTATGGGAGAAATAACACGAATTATCAAACAATTTTCTCTGATGCTTAAAAAATATTAATTTGGGGGTGTCGAAAAAAACAGAAGTGTGTTATAATGCTTTTGATAAAAAAGAAATTATTTTTTACAAAACATTTAAGAAATATTAATTTTTCTACAGGCATTTAAATCGTGTTAATTTTTTGTTTTCGTGATTTTTGATAAAATTTGATACATAAAATCGTTGATTTTGAATATACAGAGGTGCAGATTATAATGAAAAAAAAGAGCGTTACCGTATTATTAGCAGCAGCAACATTGTCAGCAACACTTATAGGAGGACAGGTCTTACCGGCATATGCGGGGGATTCCCAGGCTGTGGAGGCATCATCTCTGATTCCTGATAATGTAACGATCGATGAACCTACGGCACTGGCTAATATCGCACTTCCCAGAAGTGAATATGGAACTTTGTCATGGGCAGATGGATCTTATGTGCCTGACAAGCGTGTACAGTCCTGCGAAGTGATATTTACACCAGCAGGAAAAACCGATCTTTCTGATGTTTCCGGATGGGATAGCAGTACGGGAACTGTGACCGGTTACGTAACCGTTGTGGTCAGCAGCATTGACAGCAGTCAGGATTCCGGCGGGGATTCTGACTACAGTGATATATACGAGGATGGAAGCGATGAGAAAAATGACAGTGCAAAGGTGACAGAAATTCCCACAGTGACAGAAGCCCCGGAGCAGGAGACAGAAGTTACCGCTATACCGGAAGCGGATCCTGACGGAGAAACGAACCTGACAGCAACTCCGGAAGTGACTGTTGCGCCCGAAACAGATAAAGAAGAGGCAACAGAGACCCCGGAAGCAGACCCTACAGAAACCCCGGAGATTACAGAGATTCCGGATAAAGTCGGAGATGAAGAACCGGAGATAAGCACTGCACCGGCATCTGATGAAGAGAAAGAGGATAAAGATAAGGCTCCGGAAGAGACTCCAGAAGAGACAATTGCCCCAGGGACAGATAAAGAAGAGGCAACAGAGACTCCGGAAGCAGACCCTACAGCAACTCCGGAAGAGACAGAAGAGCCTGAGCAGGAATATCCACAGATCACTGCTGAGGTGACAGAAACTCCGGAGATCACAGAGGTTGAGACGCCGACAGAAGTCACAGATATTTTTGACAGAGAAGATCAGGAAGAGACAGATGAGCGGCCGATTGTGGCAGAAGAAAATCTGACCGAAGAGGAAAAAGAAGCTATTGCTGTTCAGAATCATACCTGTGATGGGATTTCCGTGTCAGGTATCGACCTTCCATGGTATGTGCAGTTCCGTGTAACAGGTGGTGAAGATTATACGTTTACCAATGAAGAAGATGCGACGATCTTCAAATCCTATGAATTTGAACTGTGGGATACCCGTAATAATACAGAATATACCATTCCGGATGGGGAATACATCAGTGTGACAGTTCCTGTGAAAGCAGGATATACCTATTCTATAGAGCACATTCTGGACAGTGGAGCTATGGAGACTATTATTCCAAGCGTGGATGGCAGTACCATGACATTCAGTACCCATTCCTTCAGTCCTTTTGGTATTGCGGGAAGCAAATCTCTGGTTGGCCCGGATGCGGATGAAACCACACCTACGTCTACACCTGCACAGGTCTCTGCCGGTAATGTGACAGATGAGGATATTGATTCATCTGCCAAAGCTACCAGTACTCCTGCGGCAGTTCAGGCCACAACCAGTACAGCAGCAGAGAATACATCAGGATCTTCCGCTCAGAATACAAATGATGCAGAGGATATGACTGCCGGTACAAAATCCTCAAAAAATGTAGAGACCGGTGATAACACCAGGATACTTCCTTTTGTGATCCTTTTTGCGGCGGCAGCAGCAGTGGCGGCTGTAGTAGTTGTAGTCCTTAAAAAGAAAAAATAAAGAAATATAACAGCAGGAATAAACCAGTCAGCCCTTCCGTATATTGTATATGGGAGGGTTGCTTTTATGAAGGCGCGGGTAATTTTAAGATCACTGCTTATTGCATATTTGCTGACAGGAGGATGTCTTCTGGCACTTGCATTTATCCTGTTTAAATTTAATCTGGGCGAGGGGACAGCGGCAGCAGGAATTGTTCTGATTTATACAGCGGCCTGCCTTGCAGGAGGTTTACTTGCAGGAAAAAATATAAGAAAAAACAGGCTGCAGTGGGGACTGCTCACAGGGATCTTTTATTATATCCTTCTTCTGGGGGCGTCCTTTGCAGTTGAGGGAAAATGGGATATGAGTCTGCAGCATACCCTGACCACGTTGTGTATGTGTCTGGGTGGAGGTGCATTGGGAGGAATATTGTCCTGAAACCGTAAAAAAATGCTTTGAAAATCTGTCAGATTATGCTATACTAGGCGAAGATAGATTACATATAAAGGAGGATATATCATGGAACATATCAAAACATTAAATACAAAGAACCTGCAGAATACGGTTAAAAAAGGTGGATGTGGCGAATGTCAGACATCTTGCCAGTCCGCATGCAAGACTTCCTGTACAGTAGGAAACCAGAGCTGCGAGCATAAATAAGAGCGGCTGTCGGATAGAAGAGAGAGCAGCGGGGTAATCCGCTGCTTATCTTTTGTTACAGGGAATTTATCTGTTTTTTCGGATGAATTCTCCGGGCGATTCTTATTATCAGGAGAAAGATAGAAAGGATTACGGGAAAATGAGTTTGATTCACCGTTATCAGAGTAATGGTTATAATATCGTGTTGGATATCAACAGTGGATGTATCCATCTGGTAGATGAGGTTACATACGAAGTACTTCCGTTGATGGAAGACGGCATGGATACTGAGGCGATCACAGAGAAACTTGGAGACCGCTTTAAAAAAGAAGATATTAAGACTTCCGTAGAAGAATGTAAGAAACTTCAGGAACAGGGAATGTTGTTTACAAAAGATCTTTACGAGGAAGTGATCGAGACATTTACAGAGAACCGTCAGACAGTAGTAAAGGCCTTATGTCTGCATATTGCCCATGACTGTAACCTGGCATGCAGATACTGCTTTGCAGAAGAAGGAGAATACCACGGAAGACGTGCACTTATGTCCTACGAGGTAGGCAAAAAGGCACTGGACTTTCTGATTGCCAATTCCGGCTCCAGAAAAAACCTGGAGGTGGATTTTTTTGGCGGAGAACCTCTTATGAACTGGCAGGTGGTGAAGGACCTTGTGAAATACGGAAGAGAGCAGGAGAAGCTCCATAATAAGAAATTCCGTTTTACACTTACCACCAACGGAGTTCTTCTCAATGATGAAGTTATGGAATTCTGTAATAAAGAAATGGGAAATGTAGTTCTCAGTGTGGACGGAAGAAAGGAAGTTCATGATTTCATGCGTCCTTTCAGAAAGGGAGCAGGAAGCTACGATCTGATCATTCCCAAGTTCCAGAAATTCGCGGAATCCAGAAATCAGGATAAATATTATGTAAGGGGAACTTTTACACATCATAATCTGGATTTTTCAAAGGATGTACTTCATCTTGCGGATCTTGGTTTCAAACAGATTTCCGTGGAGCCGGTTGTGGCAGCGGAGACGGAGGATTATGCACTGAGAGAAGAGGATATTCCTCAGATCATGGAGCAGTATGATCTTCTTGCAAAAGAGATGATAAAGAGAGAAAAAGAGGGGAAAGGCTTCAATTTCTTCCATTTTATGATAGACCTTACAGGAGGTCCCTGTGTATATAAAAGGCTTTCCGGATGCGGTTCAGGAACCGAATATCTGGCAGTTACCCCATGGGGTGATTTTTATCCATGCCATCAGTTTGTAGGTGAGGAAGAATACCTTATGGGTAATGTGGATGAAGGAATCACAAAGCCTGAGATTGCGAAAGAATTTGGACACTGCAATGTCTACACAAAACCGGATTGCAGAAACTGCTTTGCAAGATTTTATTGTAGTGGCGGATGTGCAGCTAATGCTTACCATTTCCAGGGCAATATCCAGGGTAATTATGAAATCGGATGCGAACTCCAGAGGAAGCGTGTGGAGTGCGCTATCATGATAAAAGCCGCTTTGGCGGAATAAGAGAGGAAAAGAAAATGAAGAAAAGTAGAGGAATTGCAGTGCTGCTTCTGACAGCAATCGTCACAGTATTCTTCTGCTATGTGGCTGCAGTGGGCATTGGCCCGACAGGAACAGGTTCGGCAAAGAACATCAATACCGGACTTGACCTTTCAGGCGGTGTCAGCATCACATACCAGGCGAAAGAAGACAATCCCAGCAAGGAGGATATGTCCGATACTGTTTACAAGATGCAGCAGCGTGTATCTCAGTACAGTACTGAGGCACAGGCATATCAGGAAGGCAGCAACCGTATTACCATTGAGATTCCGGGCGTAACAGATGCAAATGCGATCCTGGAGGAACTTGGAAAACCAGGTTCTTTGTATTTCATTGAGCAGACAGACGCAGATGGTAATCAGAACTTTACATCAGGAAACAGTGAGAGCGGATATGTTCTTGCAAGAGATCTGGAAGAGATCAAAGAGGCAGGTTCTGTTGTGCTTGAGGGAACCGATGTGGCCGATGCGGAAGGCGGCGCTTACCAGGAGTCTTCCACAAGTTCACAGAAGTATGCGGTCAGTCTGACACTGACAAAAGACGGCAAGACAAAATTTGCCGAGGCAACCAAGAACAACGTGGGAAAACAGATCGCCATTGTCTATGACGGACAGGTTTTAAGTGCTCCTAATGTTAATGAGGAGATCTCCGGTGGACAGGCACAGATCACAGGAATGCAGAGTACAGAGGAGGCCCAGAACCTTGCTTCCTATATCCGTATCGGTTCTCTGAGTCTGGAACTTACAGAGCTTCGTTCCAGTGTTGTAGCAGCACAGCTTGGTGAGGAGGCAATTGCCACCAGTGTCAAGGCAGGTGCCATCGGTCTTGTGATCGTAATTCTTATTATGATCATCGCATACCGTGTACCAGGCGTTGTGGCGGCCATTGCACTTATCCTTTATACAACCATCACACTGATTACCTTAAATGCTTTTGACATTACCCTTACGCTTCCGGGTATTGCAGGTATCATACTGGGTATTGGTATGGCGGTGGATGCCAATGTTATCATATATGCCAGAATCCGTGAGGAGATCGGAGCAGGACTTTCTGTCCATGCTGCTATTAAGAGTGGTTTCAGCAAGGCGTTTTCAGCTATCTTTGACGGTAATGTCACCACACTGATCGCTGCCTGCGTTCTGATGTGGCTGGGTTCCGGATCTGTAAAGGGATTTGCCTATACACTGGCACTTGGTATTGTGATTTCTATGTTTACAGCACTGGTTGTGTCAAGGCTTGTGATCAACGCAGTTTATGCAGTTGGCATCCACGACAAGAAATTTTATGGTGTTACGAAAGAACGTAAGGTGATGGATTTCCTTGGAAAAAGAAAGATCTTCTTTGTTCTTTCTATTATCCTGATCTTAAGCGGCCCGGCATCCATGCTGATCCATAGCCATGTGATCGGAGACAAGGCCATGAATTACAGCCTTGAGTTCTCAGGCGGTACGTCCACCAATGTTACTTTCAATGAAGAAATGGACATTAAGCAGATTGATTCCGAGGTAACTCCTCTTGTAGAGGAAGTTACAGGAGACAAGAATGTGCAGCCGACCAAGGTTGTGGGAACAAATCAGGTTATCATCAAGACACGTTCCCTGGATCTCAGCGAACGTGAAGCTCTTAATAAGGCTCTGGAAGAGAAATTCGGTGTTGATACAAGTCTTATCACAGCCGAGAATATTTCCTCCACAGTCAGCAGCGAGATGAGAAGAGACGCTATTGTTGCAGTGATCGTAGCAGCTATCTTTATGCTTCTTTATATCTGGTTCCGTTTCAAAGATATCCGTTTTGCAAGCAGTGCGGTGCTTGCGCTTCTCCACGATGTTCTGGTTGTGCTTGCATTTTATGCGATTTCCAGAATTTCAGTGGGAAATACATTTATTGCCTGCATGCTGACTATCGTAGGATATTCCATTAACGCCACGATCGTTATCTTTGACCGTATCCGTGAGAATCTGAAAGGCAGAAAGAAACTTGCTGATGAGGCTCTCCGTGAGGTGGTAAACAGAAGTATCACAGAGACACTTACGAGAAGTATCTACACATCTCTGACTACTTTTGTAATGGTAGCAATCCTGTATATAATGGGAGTTTCCTCCATCAAAGAGTTTGCTGCTCCTCTGATGGTTGGTATTATCGGTGGTGCATATTCTTCAGTATGTATTACAGGTGCTCTCTGGTATACAATGAAAACATTCAGAAAGAACCGTCCGGCAGTGGCAGCAGCAAAGACTGCACCGGCAGCAGGTTCTTCCGCTTCCAAAGCCAAAACTGCGCCGAAGGCTGACCAGAGCCCGAAGGCAGCACAGGAACCCAGGAAGAAAAACCGTAAGAGAGTTGCAGAGAGACTTGCCGCACAGGAAGCTCAGAAACAGCAGGAAAACAGTGAAAACAAATAAATAACCCTGGCAGGAGAAGAGAGCCCTGATCCGTATCTGACGGATCAGGACTTTTTTTTCGTGGAGATATGATGTACAATACAGGCATATTATACGAGGAGGAAGAGAAATGGAACGATGGGTGGTAGCTGCAAAACGGGCAGATTTTGCGGCCATCGGTAAAGAATTTGGAATAGACCCTGTGATCGCAAGACTGATCCGCAACAGGGATGTAATAGAAAAAGAAGATATCAGGAAGTATCTTTTCGGAACAGTGGAGGAGCTGGCGTCTCCACATCTTATGAAAGATGTGGATCGCGGGGTAGAGATACTTCAGGATAAGATAAAATTACAGAAAAAAATAAGAATCATTGGAGACTATGATATAGATGGTGTGATGTCCACGTATATTCTTCTGCGTGGCTTTAAGCGCGTTGGAGCACTGGTGGATACCTATATTCCGGACAGAGTGGCAGATGGATATGGGATCCATGAGCATCTGATCCGGAAGTCAATAGAAGACGGGATCGATACCATAGTGACCTGTGACAACGGGATTGCAGCATATTCAGAGATTGAAATGGCAAAGGAGGCCGGAATTACGGTGATCATCACAGATCATCATGAGATTCCCTATAAAGAGACAGCGACCGGACGGCAGTTTATCATTCCTTCGGCAGATGCAGTTATCAATCCCAAACAGCAGGACTGCAAATATCCGGAGAAACAGCTTTGTGGAGCAGTGGTGGCATATAAACTGATCTGTGCGCTTTATGAAGCATTTCAGATACCGGAAAAAGAGCTTGAAGATTATCTGGAACTGGGAGCTGTTGCCACAGTAGGAGATGTCATGGATCTTCAGGGAGAAAACAGGATACTGGTAAAAGAGGGACTTCGCAGACTAGCACATACCTGGAACAGAGGTCTTCGGGCACTGATCAGGGCCAATGGACTGGAAGATGGACTGATCACAGCCTATCATGTGGGATTTGTGCTGGGGCCATGTATCAATGCAAGCGGAAGGCTTGACACGGCAGCCCGTTCCCTGAAACTTCTGTGTGCAGAAACAGAGGATGAAGCAGCCCGGCTGGCAGGTGATCTTACAGCTTTAAATGAAAGCAGAAAAGCTCTTACTGAAGAAGGAAAAGAGAAGGCTGTCCGCATTGTGGAAGAGACAGAAGCAGGAAAAGACAGGGTGCTGGTGATATATATTCCCGACTGCCACGAAAGTCTGGCAGGCATTATTGCCGGACGGATCCGTGAAAAATATAATAAACCGGTCTTTGTACTTACCAGAGGCGAGACAATAGTAAAGGGAAGCGGAAGATCCATAGAAGAGTATTCCATGTTTGAGGAACTTGTAAAGTGCGGAGATCTTCTGGAACAGTTTGGAGGACATCCCATGGCAGCAGGGCTTTCCATACGAGAGGAAAATATAGAACTGTTCAGGAAACGGTTAAATAAAAACTGTACACTGACTGAAAAAGATCTGACGCCTAAGATCCTCATTGATGTGCCAATGCCGATCTCCTACATAAGTCATGAGCTGGTAGAACAGATTTCTGTTCTTGAGCCTTTTGGAAAGGGAAATGCAAAGCCTCTGTTTGCACAGAAGGATCTTAAAGTGTTAAGTATGAGGATTCTTGGCAAAAATAGAAATGTGGCAAAAGTTCAGCTTATGGATCAGACCGGATGTGTTATGGATGGCGTATATTTTGGGGAAGCAGAGGAATTTCAGAGGGAAGTTGCTGGATGCAGCGCTGTTTCTGTAATTTATTACCCGGAAATCAACCGTTATCAGGGCAGGGAAACGCTGCAGATCATTATCAGGAATTACATGGTACAGAAGTAAAAAAATCACTTTTTCAGAGAATATGCCCAATGGAGAATGGCGTATTTACACGAGTTCTGTCGGGTTTTGCATTGATTCTGTAAAGGAAAAGTGGTATACTTAACATTATTTGAAAAATGGAAGAAATGGGGATTGTTATGAAAAAAATTGAAGAATATGTCAGAAGTATCCCGGATTTTCCCGAGCCGGGAATTATTTTCCGTGATATTACAAGTGTGCTTGAGGATGCAGATGGATTACAGCTTGCAGTTGATTCCATGCAGGAGGAGCTTAAGGATATAGATGTGGACGTAGTTGTGGGACTGGAATCAAGGGGATTTATTTTTGGTATGCCGGTTGCATATAATCTTCATAAACCTTTTGTTCCTGTACGCAAGAAGGGCAAGCTTCCCTGTGAGACCGTTTCTGCTTCCTATGATCTGGAATATGGCAGTGCGGAGATCGAGATGCACAAGGATTCCATCAAACCGGGACAGAAAGTGGTGATCATTGATGACCTTATTGCCACAGGCGGTACCGTGGAGGCTGCTGTCCGTCTTGTGGAGGAGCTTGGAGGAGTTGTTGTAAAAATCGTATTTCTGATGGAACTTGAAGGGCTTAAAGGCCGCGAGAAGCTTAAGGGATATGATGTGGCGTCCGTGATCCGTTACGAGGGGAAATAGTTTTTCCGTTGGGAGAGGATGTTGAGAACTGTTAGGAGCCGTGATGCTGTTCATACAGGCATACGGGGATTAAATTGTGCACAGGCAGGTGGAATTTAATGGCAGAGACAAAAAATACGGAAAAACAGAACATAAAGATTAAAAAGGATGAAGAAGAGAAGCTGGAGTCTGTCAGGAAGGCGGATGCGGCAGTGAAATCCATGCATGATTTTACAAGTCCGGAGGTGCTTTATCAGGAGCTGATAAAAAGTGTCCGCAAGTATCATCCCTCCACAGATATTTCCATGATCGAGAAGGCCTATAGAGTTGCCAGTGAGGCTCATAAGGATCAAAAGCGAAAATCCGGTGAACCTTATATTATCCATCCTTTGTGTGTGGCAATCATTCTTGCGGATCTTGAGCTGGATAAGGAGACGATCGTGGCTGGTCTTCTCCATGATGCAGTGGAAGATACCTGGATGACCTACGAGGAAGTGGAGAAGGAGTTTGGCTCCGAGGTAGCTCTTCTTGTAGATGGAGTTACCAAGCTGGGTCAGTTGTCCTATTCCAAGGACAAGGTGGAGGTCCAGGCAGAGAACCTGAGGAAGATGTTCCTTGCAATGGCCAAGGACATCCGCGTCATCCTGATCAAACTGGCAGACAGACTTCATAATATGCGTACACTTCAGTATATGAGGCCGGAGAAGCAGCAGGAGAAGGCCAGAGAAACCATGGATATCTACGCACCTATTGCCATGCGTCTTGGTATTTCCAAGATCAAGGTGGAGCTGGATGATCTTTCACTTAAGTACCTGAAGCCGGATATATATTACGATCTGGTGGAGAAGGTGGCACTGCGCAAAAGTGCAAGAGAGGAATTTGTCAATTCTATTGTATGTCAGGTTAAGAGACATATGGAGGATGCGGGGATCAAGGCTCAGGTAGACGGTCGTGTGAAGCATTTCTTCAGTATCTATAAGAAGATGGTCAATCAGGATAAGACCATTGATCAGATCTATGATCTGTTTGCCGTCAGGATCATTGTGGATACAGTCAAGGACTGCTATGCGGCACTTGGTGTGATCCATGAGATGTATAAACCGATTCCCGGAAGATTCAAAGATTATATCGCAATGCCCAAGGCCAATATGTACCAGTCTCTTCATACAACATTGATCGGCCCTAATGGACAGCCTTTTGAGATCCAGATCCGTACTTTTGAGATGCATAAAACCGCAGAATACGGTATTGCTGCTCACTGGAAATATAAAGAAACCTCAGATGGTAAGAAACCTGGAAAGAGCGAGGAGGAAAAGCTGAACTGGCTGCGTCAGATCCTGGAATGGCAGAGGGACATGTCTGATAACAGAGAATTTATGAGCCTTCTGAAAAATGACCTGGATCTTTTTGCAGACAGTGTTTACTGTTTTACACCTCAGGGAGATGTAAAGACATTGCCTAATGGTTCCACACCCATTGATTTTGCCTACAGTGTCCACAGTGCAGTGGGAAATAAGATGGTAGGCGCAAGAGTCAACGGCAAGCTGGTGCCTATTGAATATAAGATCAAGAACGGTGACCGGATTGAGATCATTACATCCCAGAATTCCCAGGGACCCAGCCGTGACTGGCTGAAGATCGTCAAGAGTACCCAGGCAAAGAACAAGATCAACCAGTGGTTTAAGAAAGAGCTGAAGGAAGATAATATCCTTAAAGGAAAGGATATGCTTAACCAGTATGCACGTACCAAAGGTTTTAAACTTGGTTTGTATACCAAGCCTCAGTATATGGAATCTGTAATGCACAAATACGGATTCAGAGACTGGGATTCCGTCCTGGCTGCGATCGGACATGGAGGACTGAAAGAAGGTCAGGTATTTAACAAGCTTGTGGAAGCTTATGAGAGGGAGCATAAGAAGGAACTCACAGACGAGCAGGTTCTGGAAGCTGCGGCAGAGTCTCAGGAGAAGCTTCATATCGCAAAGAGCAAAAGTGGTATCGTTGTAAAGGGTATCCATGATGTTGCAGTGCGTTTTTCCAAATGCTGCAGCCCTATTCCGGGAGATGAGATCGTAGGCTTTGTCACAAGAGGAAGAGGGATCACTATCCACCGTACAGACTGTGTGAATGTTCTGAATATGTCAGAGCTTGACAGGAACAGGCTGATCGAGGCGGAATGGCAGACTCCGGATTCCAAGACAGTTGAGAAATATGAGGCTGAGATTCAGGTATACGCTAATAACCGAACCGGACTTCTGGTAGATCTTTCCAAGATCTTTACAGAACGTAAGATCGATCTGCGCAGTATCAACAGTCGTACAAGCAAACAGGAAATGGCAACCATCACAATGAGCTTTAATGTTGGAAGTAAACAGGAGCTGCAGACGCTGATTGAGAAGATCCGGCAGATCGAGAGCGTTATTGATGTAAAGAGAAGAACAACAGGTTAAGGAGGACGCCTTATGGCAAAGCTTGAATTACAGCAGTGTGTGGTAGGATCCGTATATACAAACTGCTATTTCCTTAAGAATAAAGAGACAGGAGAACTTCTTATTGTTGATCCGGGTGATGCGCCGGATAAAATATTCCGGAAAGTGGATCAGATGCAGGGGAAACCTGTGGCGATTCTTCTGACGCATGGACATTTTGACCATATCATGGCGGTGGAGGATGTAAGAGCCAGATATCAGATTCCTGTGTATGCATGCAGGGAGGAAGAGGAAATGCTTCTGGATCCTTCTGTGAATATGACTATATACAGAAAGTCCTGTTCCCTGGAAGCAGATGTTCTTCTTGATGACGGACAGATTTTTGAGGTGGCAGGATTTTCCATTCAGATGTTCCATACACCGGGACATACCAAGGGAAGTTGCTGCTACTATATAGAAGAAGAAGGTGTCCTTTTCAGCGGAGATACACTTTTCCACGGATCTGTGGGAAGAACAGATTTTCCGGGAGGAAGCAGTGCCCGGATCATAAAGAGTCTTCACAGGCTTCTTGAGGTTCTGCCTGAGTCCACAGAAGTATTTCCGGGACACGATACATCCACAACTATTGGTTATGAAAAGAGGTACAATCCATTTGTATAAGATTGGCATTTTGTTTCAGAACAGAGATTTTGAACATGATGTGTATGAGCTGATCAAAGCGT
>CAKROW010000056.1 GCA_934373235.1 uncultured Blautia sp.
CTTCAGAATGCGGGTGAGATGAAACAATTGGCACAGCAGTATAAAAATACAAGATTTAAATAAGACATTTGTCACAGACTAAGAGAGGACGACAGGAATCGTTCTCTCTTTTTTAATGCAGACAAAGCAAAAAATACAAAGGATGTGAGCAAATGAGCAGAAAAAACAGATACAGATGTCTGGTTGTGATGTTCCTGTGCCTGGATCTGGCAGTATTAGGCTGGCTGGGATTTAAGTTTCTGGATCGGAAAGTTCCTGATGAGATCTATGTGACCAGAGAGGACAGTCAGGAGGTGACTAAGCTTCTGAAGCGCCCTTTTTTAACTTTTGAGGACGCAATAGAGGTTTCCGGAAAAGGGGGATATGATCTGAAATGCCGCCTTCTTGGCGTGATCCCATTTAAAGATGTACATGTGGTGGAGGGCAGCAGACAGAGTGTGTACGTAAGTGGTGGCACAGTTGGGATCTACATGGAGACAAAAGGTGTTCTTGTGGTGGATACGGGGGAGATCGAAACCCAGTCAGGAACCATGGAAGTACCGGCAGGAAATATTGTAAAGGCAGGAGATTATATTGTTGCCTTTAATGGAAAAAAGATCACAGATAAGCAGCAGCTTATCCGGAGGCTGTCTGATCTTAATGAGGAGAAGGTGACGCTGAAGGTGCAGAGAAACGGAAAGATCCTGCCTCTTTCCCTGACACCTGTAAAAGATACCGGGGGAAAATATAAGCTGGGTCTGTGGGTCCGGGATGATACCCAGGGAATCGGAACACTGACCTTTGTGGACGAAAATGGAAAATTTGGAGCGCTGGGACACGGTATCAGTGATATTGATACCGGAGAGCTTCTTAACATCCGGGATGGATCCCTTTATGGAGCCCAGATCATGGGAATAAAAAAAGGTACAAAGGGAAGTCCGGGAGAGCTTACAGGTCTGATATGCTATGATGAAAAAAATGTTATAGGCAGTGTATCCAGAAACTGTGAAAGTGGTATTTACGGAAATATAGACAAGGAGGATATTAATGACCTGCCGCTGAAAAAAATGAAGATTGGATATAAACAGGAGATGCAAACAGGGCCAGCTTCCATTCTTTGCTGTGTGGACGGAACTGTAAAAGAATATGCGGCTGAGATCACCAGGATAGATATGAACCGTGAGGATACCAATAAAAGTTTTGTACTAAAGATCACAGACCAGGAACTTCTTGAAAAAACAGGAGGGATCGTGCAGGGAATGAGCGGAAGTCCTGTTATACAGAACGGCTGTGTGATGGGAGCTGTCACTCATGTTTTTGTGCAGGACTCCGCAGGAGGATATGGAATATTTATCGAAAATATGCTGAAAAAAGTGTAAAATGCCAGATATGGCTGTCTGTTCCCCCATCAGGGTCCGGGAGTCGGCTCTGGTGGCGGAGAGGGCTGTTTCGACAGAAAAGGGATATCTGGCGGATTACACATAATAATGTGCAGGAAACACTGCATTTTAGGGGAAAATGACGAAAGGCATGGCGAAAAATGCAGAATATTTGCGATAAAACGCAAAATATGTCATACGAAACTCTGTGAAAAGAGCCACTTTCAGCTTGATTTCGCCACGGAATTTCCACTATAATATCTTTGTTGCAAAGGAACAGAGGGATACAGGAAAGTTAGGAGGAATCGGCCTCATGAACAAACTAAATGTGGCAGTTGCGGATGATAATACGAAAATGGCAGACATGCTTGGTCAGATGATCGAGGAAGATAAAGACCTGGAATTGGTTGGAAAAGCACATAACGGAGAAGAAATATGCAGTATAATCAGAGAAAAGCATCCTGATGTAGTGATTTTGGATATTATTATGCCGAAGATGGACGGACTTTCCGTGATGGAGCAGTTTGCCCACGATACAAGCGGTAAGAAAATACCGTCGTTTATTGTTCTGTCAGCAGTAGGTCAGGAGCGTATCACAGAAGATGCTTTTAACCTGGGAGCTGATTATTATATGCTGAAGCCTTTTGACAATAATATGCTTTTAAACCGGATCAAGCATATACGCCGTGCAACGGACAGACGTATCCGGGAGATCAGCAGAGTACCGGGTAAAGAGGAGAAAAATCCAAAAACAGAGAGAAACCTGGAAACTGATGTGACCAATATTATTCATGAGATCGGCGTTCCCGCACATATCAAAGGATATCAGTATTTAAGAGATGCGATCATTCTCTCGGTAAATGATATGGAAATGCTTAATTCCATTACCAAAATCTTATATCCTACCATAGCCAAACGTCATCAGACTACGTCCAGCAGGGTAGAGCGTGCCATCCGACATGCCATAGAGGTGGCATGGAGCCGTGGAAAAATGGATACAATTGACGAATTATTCGGATATACTGTAAGCACAGGTAAGGGAAAACCTACGAATTCTGAATTTATTGCATTAATTGCAGATAAAATCAGGCTTGAATATAAAAATCGGTCTTTTAATTAAACGAATTTTGGAGTATAATCATAATAAAAAACGGGTGTACCCCAGGGAGGGAAATACAGATGAAGAGAATTCTGTTTGCTACGTCAGAGGCAGTACCTTTTATAAAAACAGGAGGACTTGCCGATGTTGCAGGATCCCTGCCGAAATGCTTTGACAAGAGGTATTTCGATATTCGCGTGATCCTGCCTAAATATGCCTGTATGAAACAGGAATGGAAAGATAAAATGGAGTATGTCACCCATTTTTATATGGATCTTGGATTTAAGAATTGTTATGTTGGAATCATGCAGATGGAGTATGAGGGAATCAAGTTCTATTTCATTGACAATGAGTATTATTTCAGCGGCCCGAAGCCATATGACGGGGCACCGTGGGATCTGGAGAAATACGCATTCTTTTCCAAGGCTGTACTTTCCGTGCTTCCGGTGATCGGATTCCGACCGGATGTGATCCACTGCCACGACTGGCAGACCGGCCTGGTTCCGGTATATCTTCATGACAGTTTTCAGGAGAATGAGTTCTTCCGTGGAATCAAGACTGTTATGACAATACATAACCTGAAATTCCAGGGTGTATGGGATGTAAAGACAGTGAAGGATATCACAGGCCTTTCCGATTATTATTTTGCACCGGATAAGCTGGAAGCATACAAGGATGCCAACTACCTTAAAGGCGGTATCGTTTATGCAGATGCCATTACTACAGTAAGTAATACCTATGCGGAGGAGATCAAGACTCCGTTCTATGGAGAGGGACTTGACGGACTTCTCTGTGCAAGATCCAACAGCCTTCGAGGTATTGTAAATGGTATTGATTACACAGATTTCAATCCTGAGACAGATAAGAATATTACCAGAAACTACAATGCAACCACATTCCGTAAGGAGAAGGTGAAGAATAAGATCCAGCTTCAGAGAGATCTTGGCCTTGAGGAAAATCCGAAGGCTATGATGATCGGTATCGTATCACGTCTTACTGACCAGAAGGGATTTGACCTGATCGCTTACATTATGGATGAGCTTTGCCAGGATGCGGTACAGATCGTTGCTCTTGGTACAGGTGAGGAACGTTATGAAAACATGTTCCGTCACTTTGACTGGAAATATCATGGCAAGGTTTCCGCGCAGATCTATTATGATGAAGCAATGTCCCACAGGATCTATGCAGCATCAGATGCTTTCCTGATGCCGTCTCTCTTTGAGCCATGCGGCTTAAGCCAGTTGATGAGCCTTCGTTACGGAACACTTCCGATTGTCAGGGAGACAGGTGGACTGAAAGATACCGTTGTTCCGTACAATGAGTATGAGGGAACCGGAACAGGATTCTCCTTTGTGAACTACAATGCACATGAGATGCTTTCAACGATCCGTTATGCAGAGAGTATTTACTATGACAAGAAACGTGAGTGGAACAAGATGATTGACCGTGCTATGGCAGCGGACTTCTCATGGAATAATTCTGCGCGTCAGTATGAGGAGATGTATAACTGGCTGATCGGAGAGTGATCTCACAGATAATGGAATATTAAGATAATGCCCTGGAAAATGCAGTATGCATATTTCAGGGCATTTTTCCTGCCATTATAAAAATTAAAATTAACAGAATATTATATTAATAAGAAAAGATTGAATTGTTAATGAAAAATAACTTGCATTTCTCGATATAAAACCAGTTATTGTCAAAAAATTCAAAATGTGTTAGATTAATATAAGCAGACATTACAAAAGAAATTTACGGAAAATAACATAAGATGAGGTGACAATCGTGACATTAGATAAACTGGCAACAGGGAAAAGCGGAAGAATCGTCCATGTCAGCGGAGACGGGCAGTTACGCCACCATCTTCTTGATATGGGACTGACCCCGGGGACGGAGGTGACATTGCGCAAGACAGCACCTATGGGAGATCCCATCCAGCTTGAGCTCCGAGGCTATGAACTGACCCTGCGTCTTGCGGAAGCTGCCAAGATTGAGATAGTGGAAGTGGAAAGAGCAGAAACAAAGAAGCAGAAAGAAAAGCGCCATCAGCCCATTGCACATCCGGGGGTGGGAGAACTTGGAAAGGCTATGGATTATCGCAGGAACAAGATTGGAGAAGCCATACCCAAGGGGACCCCAGTCTCCTTTGCCCTGGCCGGAAACCAGAACTGTGGAAAGACCACACTGTTTAATCAGTTGACAGGTTCCAATCAGCATGTGGGAAATTTTCCTGGTGTGACTGTAGATAAAAAGCAGGGAACCATACGGAATCATCCGGAGGCTGTAGTGACAGATCTTCCCGGAATCTATTCTCTTTCACCTTATTCCAATGAGGAGATCGTTACCAGAGATTTTCTTCTCAGGGAAAAACCAACAGGGATCATCAATATTGTGGATGCTTCCAATATTGAGCGAAATCTCTATCTGACCATGCAGCTTATGGAGCTGGGAATTCCCATGGTGCTGGCGCTTAATATGATGGATGAGGTCAGGGCAAACGGTGGATCGGTCAGGATCAATGAGCTGGAGGAGATACTTGGAATTCCGGTGATACCCATTTCGGCAGTAAAAAATGAGGGGATTGATGAGCTTATCGATCATGCCATGAGTGTGGCCAGATACCGGGAAGCTCCCGGAAGAATTGATTTCTGTACAGGCAACCAGTCACCGGAAGATCCGGTAGGAGCAGTCCACAGATGTATCCACGCTACAGTCCACCTTATAGAGCCTTATGCGAAAAAGGCAGGATTACCGGTTCGTTTTGCGGCGACCAAGATAGTAGAAAAGGATAAGCTGATAGCAGAAAACCTGGATATACCGGAAGGCGAGGCCAGGGTGCTGGATGATCTGGTCCATGTAATGGAAAAAGAAGGCGGGCTGGATCGTGAGGCGGCGCTTGCTAATATGCGTTTTAATTTCATTGAAAAGCTATGTGAAAAAACAGTGGTAAAACCGGCAGAAAGTAAAGAACACAAGCGAAGTGTGGCTATCGACCGTATTCTTACAGGCAAATATACAGCAATTCCCTGTTTTGTTGGAATTATGGCCTTTGTATTTCTTATGACCTTTAATTATCTGGGAGCGTGGCTTTCGGATCTTATGACCATGGCTGTGGACGGGGTGATCGGGCTGATCGGACAGGGCCTGACTGCTGCAGGAGTAAATCCGGTGATTCATTCTCTTGTGATCGATGGAATCCTTACAGGTATCGGAAGTGTTATCGGTTTCCTTCCTACTATTGTTACACTGTTTTTCTTTCTGTCTATCCTTGAGGATACCGGATATATGGCCAGGGTAGCTTTTGTTATGGATAAACTGCTTCGTAAGATCGGTCTGTCAGGAAGAAGTTTTGTGCCTATGCTTATTGGATTCGGATGTTCTGTGCCGGCGATCATGGCTACCAGGACACTCTCCAGTGAACGTGACCGTAAAATGACGATTCTTCTGACTCCTTTTATGAGCTGCAGTGCCAAGCTTCCGATCTATGGACTGCTTACCAGTGCTTTTTTCCCGAAACAGTGGAGAGGACTTGTGATGATCAGCCTGTATTTTGCAGGAATTATCTGTGGTATTCTCTATGCACTGATCCTGAAGAAAACAATGTATAAAGGAGAACCGGTTCCATTTGTCATGGAGCTTCCAAACTACAGGCTTCCGGGTGCCAAAAGCGTATGTCAGCTTATCTGGGAAAAGGCGAAAGGTTTTATCCAGAAAGCATTTACCATTATTTTTGCGGCAACCTTGATCGTATGGTTCCTTCAGAACTTTGGTGCAGGATTAAACCTGGTATCCAGTACAGATCAGAGCCTGCTGGCAAGGATCGGCAGTCTTGTAGCACCTGTTTTTGAGCCTCTCGGATTTGGAGACTGGAGGATCTCAACAGCTCTTATCACCGGATTTATGGCAAAGGAAAGCGTAGTATCCACACTGACTGTCCTTATGGGAGGGAATGTGGCGGCACTGAAAACAATGCTTACGCCTTTTACCGCATATGTATTTCTTATATTTACATTGCTGTATACGCCATGTGTGGCAGCCATTGCCACAGTAAAAAGAGAGATGGGCACAGTAAAAGCTGCGGCTGCCATTGTGATCATTCAGTGTGCAACTGCCTGGATCGTGGCATTTCTGGTACATTGTGTGGGACTTATTTTAGGCCTTGCCTGAAAAAATCAGATGCATATTTTGTGAAAATGTCGGCTGAGACATTGGGAATTCCGGAACAGCTCCGGGCAATGCCAATGGAAAGCCGACATTCTTTTTTCAGGGGAATGGCGGTCAGAGAAAACCTTTCAAAAAGCTGATAGCTGCTCTCTGCCAGGATGCTTAATCCTTCCCCGATTTCCACAGCACTGATGATGGATTCAACTCTGGCAGTGTGGAGGACATGAGGGTTAAGCCCTTCGTTGTGGAAGTTCTGCATACATAGTTTATAAATAGAAGTATGCGGAGGCATAAGAATCAGTTTTTCTCTGGAAAGCTGTGAAAAAGTAATATCCGGGTTATGGGATAGTGAATGTCCTGATGGAAGAACAGCGATCAGACGGTCAGAAGACAAAAGCTGAAAATGATGGAGCTTTGGATCCACCAAGTTTTTTCGGATAAAGACCAGATCAAAACGTCCCTCCTGGAGACCGGATACCAGTTCCTGATCTTCAACCTCCTGAATGGAAAAAGGGATTTCCGGATGGTCGGAAGAAAAAGAATGAAGAAGAGAGGTAAGGTGGTACTGGGACAAAAAAGGCAGGGTTCCTATACGGAGGACAGCTTTATCCTGATCCTGAAATCCGGACATCAGCTCCAGCGACTGATGAAACTGACGGGAGATCTTAAGCGCTTCCCTGTAAAAGAGTTCTCCTGCAGGTGTGAGAACAGCGGAACGCCTGGTCCGGTCCCACAGTGTGATATGAAGTTCACGTTCCAGCTTTATGATCTGTTTGGACAAAGCTGACTGTGTGATATGCATGGATTCCGCTGCCTCGAAAAATGTTCTGGACTGGACAGTGGAAATAAAGTAATCAATCTGCTCAAAGGTCATAATTTGTCTCCTTTTATTCCAATATGGAATCAATTATAACAGGAAAGGAATTGATTATCCATAGAAAAGAGAGCTAAAATAAGAAGCAGAAATGATTATGAAAGAAAAATGATCTGGAGGAAACTATGGCTGAGAAAGTAAAAGATTTGAGAAGTGCCCTGGCATTATTGGAAACCATGCCGGGACAGCTTGTGGAAACTGATGTGGAAGTTGATCCCATGGCTGAGCTTGCAGGAGTTTACCGTTATGTGGGGGCAAGCGGAACTGTGAAGCGTCCTACAAAAGAAGGTCCTGCCATGATCTTTAATAATGTAAAAGGACACCCGGATGCCCGTGTTGCCATCGGACTTCTGGCAAGCAGAAAAAGAGTGGCGGTTCTTCTTGATACAGAGCCTGAAAATCTTGGAAAGCTTCTGTGTAAAAGTGTGGAGCATCCTGTTCCACCGGTGGATCTTGAAGGTAATGCACCCTGTCAGGAAGTGATCCATCGTGTGGAAGATCCGGACTTTGATCTTTATAAGCTGGTTCCCGCACCCACCAATACACCAGATGATGCAGGTCCTTATATTACCCTGGGAATGTGCTATGCCACACATCCGGACACAGGAGTTCATGATGTGACTATCCACCGCCTGTGTATTCAGGGAAAAGATGAGCTTTCTATTTTTTTCACACCTGGGGCAAGACATATCGGGGCCATGGCTGAGCGTGCTGAGGAGCTGGGACAGAAGCTTCCTATCTCAATCAGCATCGGAGTAGATCCTGCTATTGAGATAGGATCCTGCTTTGAGCCGCCTACAACACCACTTGGTTATGATGAGCTTTCTGTTGCCGGTGCTTTGAGAAAAGAGCCGGTGGAACTTTGTAAATGTGTATCTGTAAATGAGCGTGCCATTGCCAATGCGGAATATGTGATCGAAGGTGAAGTGATCCCCGGCGTCCGTGTAAAAGAAGACCAGAACAGCGGAACCGGCTATGCAATGCCGGAGTTCCCGGGATACACAGGACCTGCAAGTGACCAGTGCTGGCTTATCAAAGTAAAAGCCGTCACTCACAGAAGGAATCCCATCATGCAGACCTGTATCGGACCAAGCGAGGAGCATGTTTCCATGGCCGGAATCCCTACAGAGGCAAGTATTTACGGAATGGTGGAAAAAGCAATGCCGGGAAGACTTCAGAATGTATACTGCAGTTCCGCAGGTGGTGGCAAATATATGGCAGTTCTTCAGTTTAAGAAACTTACAGCAAGTGACGAGGGACGCCAGAGACAGGCAGCACTTCTGGCATTTTCTGCGTTCAGTGAACTGAAAAATGTATTTCTGGTTGATGAAGATGTGGATTGTTTTGATATGAATGATGTACTCTGGGCTATGAACACCAGATTCCAGGGAGATGTGGATATAGTGACTATTCCAGGCGTGAGATGCCATCCTCTGGATCCGTCCAATGATCCGGAATTCTCTCCAAGTATCCGTGATCACGGAATTGCCTGCAAGACCATCTTTGACTGTACAGTTCCATATGCTCTTAAGGATCGGTTTGTAAGAGCATGTTTTATGGAACTTGATCCTGAGAAATGGCTGGGCTGATATGAAAAAAAAGATTATTGTAGGTGCAACAGGTGCCAGTGGATTTCCGATCCTGGTTAAATGCCTGGAACTTATCAGGGAAGAGCCGGATTTTGAGTCCTGCTTGATGATAAGTCCCAGTGGGGAGCTGACACTTACTCAGGAAACATCGGTAAGCCTTGAGAAACTGAAAGAAAAATCAGATTATTTTTTTGATGTAAAAGATATTGGTGCAGGACCTGCAAGTGGAACTTTTTACACGGAAGGTATGCTGATCGTCCCATGCAGTATGAAAACTGTAGCGGGGATCCATGGCGGATATACAGATAATCTGATCTTAAGAGCTGCGGATGTGACTTTAAAGGAACAGAGAAAACTGGTACTTGCTGCCAGGGAAACTCCTTTAAGTGCCATCCATCTCAGAAACCTTTATGAGCTTTCCATGATCCCGGGCGTGAGGATCATTCCTCCCATGATGACATTTTATCATAAACCGGAGAGCATTGATGATATGGTCTACCATATGGCAGCCAGGCTGGTGGAACCTTTTGGAATCCATGCAAAGGAGTATCGAAGATGGAGTGGGCTGTAACAGAAACAAAAAAGGTGGCAGGGACTTTTCTTATGGCTTCCGCTGCTTATGTGGGGGAAGATATCCTGATCTGTGTACAGGGAGGCGAAAGGCCTCATCTGGGCTGTGTGGTGCAGGCTGTGCCCCGTCTGTCCCTGAAGGGGGACGGAAAGGCAGGAGCGACCTCTTCTGTGCTGAATCTTACATGGCATAAAGATGAATTTTTATGCAGACGGATCGCTGAGCGTGTGTGCAGGGATACCGGTAAAGTAGTAGTGTGTACAGGTGGGTTTCATCTGGACGGGATTTCAGAGGAAGAGATCAGAGAAGTTTTGAATGCAGCAGACAGGCTGCTGAAAAAGTTATAAAATATACCAAAATGTAATAAATCCGCAGTATGCCGAAAAGCAGCGTACTGCGGATTTTGCATATCACAAAAATTTCCTGTAGTGATCTGTGACAGTTCAGTCAGGCTGTTCCTGGGAATGTGCGGTATTTTCCTGGAAAAGATTATCACGGGTAATATTCTGTGCCCATTTCTGGCTCAGGTAACGACGGATGACCCAGGGCCATTTAACAAATTCATCAGTGCACAGAAGGAAGTAGACCCACATTACAGGAAGCTTCAGCACAAAAGCTGCAAAAAAGCCTAAGGGTACTGCATATACCCACATATCAATGGTATCGCAGATCAGGCCAAATCTGGTATCACCTCCGGCACGGAACACACCTGCGATAAGAGTGGTGTTTACGGCAGCTCCAATAACATAATAGCTGTTAATGAGGAGCATATATTTCAGGTAATGCATGGCCTGTGGTGTAAGAGAAGCAAATTTCAACACAAAAGGAGTGATGGCAAGGACCATAAGACCGCCAAAAACACCTGCGATCACAGTAAGTTTCAGGGTTTTGGAGGCATATCGCTTGGAACGCTCAAGATCACCCTGTCCCATAACATTTCCAAGAAGAATCCCGCCTGCACTTGCAATACCAAAGCAGAATACTGTACTGATGTTACGTACAACCACAACCAGAGAGTTGGCAGCTACCGCATCCGTTCCAAGATGGCCAAGGATCACGGAATACATGGAAAATCCCACGCTCCAGGAAATATCATTGCCAAGAGCAGGAAGGGAAAGTCTTACAAAATCTCCGAAAAGCAGCTTGTTTTTTACAAAGATATAGCGAAGATCCAGACGGACGTTTTTGCTGAAGGCAGAGACAATAAAACATGCCACAAGTTCTGCACAGCGGGAAAGTGCAGTTGCCAGTGCAACGCCGGTAGCTCCAAGCTTCGGTGCTCCGAAAAGGCCAAAGATAAAGGTGGCATTGAGAAGTATATTTAATCCAAATGCCAGCATATTCATGGCCATGCTGGTGGTGACGCGTCCAATGCTCCGCAGCACTGCAAGGTAAACCTCTGTCATTCCCCAGCATATGTAGGTGATACCCATGATCCGCAGATAAGAAGAACCTATGGAAATCAGCTCAGGGTCTGCGGTAAACAGCTTCATCATGGTTCCGGGTATGAGAAAAGCTGCGGCGGCTACCAGAATGGAAATGATCATGGAAAAGCGCATGGCAATCCCCTCAATGATCTGGATAGCATGGAAATCCCCTTTTCCAAAGTACTGTGCACAGAGAAGTGTGGCACCTGTGCCAAGTCCGTAGTAGACCATAAACAGGATATTGGAATAATTGGCAGCCAGAGAAACTGCTGAGATGGAGGACTGGCCTACAAAATTCAACATGATAACGTCTGCGGAATTGACGGCTGCGCTTAAAAGATTCTGGATGATAATAGGAATTACCAGCCTGACAATCTGGGGATAAAAATTATCCTGTGTGGTTGTGTAATGATTTTTCATGAAACTCCTTCCATTGTTTCGCAAAAAGATTCACGGCGTTACATATCTGCAAAATTTTCTGAGATATGACGGTGTAATTTGCACATTATCACACAATCTGATACCTGTCAATGAGCCGATTCTACAAAAATCATGGGGGAAAATTGTACATAAAAATGAGAACAGCAGTTGTTGGTTTGGAAGATACGTGATAATATATGCATAGAATGTATAAAAATAAGAAAGAGGAATATAATTATGCCAGTATTTGACTTCAGTGCAGCGCCGGATGATAAGAAAAATTCCGGCAATATCTGTACATACACAACCTTCCGTTCCAACGAAACAGAAGCATCTCCAGAGAAACCGATATTGATTCTTGACAACAGCAGGAGGCAGTGGAAACATCATTCCTGCGGATATTTTTCCAATCCTATGAAACAGACCGCTTTTGAATTCAAAGAAGATGACGGGGTATTCAGTGCGGACATTTTAAAGATTGATTCCCGTTTTGTAAGCCTGATCAAATGGCTTGGGGAGAACCATATCAATATTCGTCTTTCAGGCCGGAACGCAGAGGAAGGCTATGCAGTCTACAAGATCCGTGAGATTGCTTTTGGAGGAGGAACAAAGCTGTCTGCTGAGGATGGATTTCTCCAGTTTATGATCGAACGCCTTTTTGCAAGTAGTGCACCTGCGGAAGAAACAGAGGGCGATGATGAGGATGAAGCCGGTGATGACATGAAGCTTACCAGCATCCAGAGCATCACTGATTTTATGACCTGTGCAGGAAGGACCATGCCGGATAATATCCGTCTGTGGGCCAGAAGAAACCTGGCAGTTGCCCGTTCCCATGAAGTATCCCAGGAGGAGAGGCGCCATGCGCAGCGAGCCCTTTCCATTATGATGAATATCCAGTGGAAACATAACTATTTTGAAGCTATTGATCCGGATGAGGCAAGAAGGATACTGGACGAAGAACTCTATGGTATGGAACGTGTAAAGCAAAGGATCATTGAAACCATCATCCAGATCAACCGTACTCATACGCTGCCTGCATACGGACTTCTTCTGGTAGGGCCGGCAGGAACTGGTAAATCCCAGATCGCCTATGCAGTTGCGCGGATCTTAAAGATGCCCTGGACAACTCTGGATATGAGTTCCATCAATGATCCGGAACAGCTTACCGGAAGTTCACGTGTATATGCAAATGCAAAGCCCGGAATTATCATGGAGGCATTTTCAATGGCAGGGGAGTCAAATCTTGTATTTATCATCAATGAGCTTGACAAGGCTGCCTCTGGCAAGGGAAATGGAAACCCGGCAGATGTGCTCCTGACACTTCTTGACAACCTTGGATTTACAGATAACTACATGGAATGTATGGTTCCCACAGTTGGAGTATACCCAATTGCTACAGCTAACGACAAAGAGCAGATCAGTGCACCTCTGATGTCACGTTTTGCAGTGATCGATATTCCGGACTACACACCGGAGGAGAAGAAGATTATCTTTTCCAGATTTGCCCTTCCAAAAGTGCTGAAGCGTATGAGCCTGAAACCGGAAGAATGTATCGTGACAGAGGAAGCGTTGGATGCAGTTATCGGGAGATTTGCAGATACCACAGGTATCCGTGACCTGGAGCAGGCAGCAGAACATATTGCAGCAAATGCTCTTTATCAGATTGAAGTTGACCATGTAAAAGAAGTAACCTTCACTCCTGAGATGGTGAGAAATCTTCTGGGCTGATCAGGGAGAAGAGAATGGACTACAAAAATGTAAAAATTGCAGACAGTGCCAGGATCGCCAGACAATCTGTGATCCTGGGAGATGTGACCATCGGTCGTGACAGTTGTGTGTTGTATTATGCAGTGATCCGGGGTGATGATGCACCGGTTGTCATTGGTGAGGAGACCAATATCCAGGAAAACTGTACGGTTCATGTAAGCCATAATATGCCGGTTCAAATTGGCAATAATGTGACTATAGGACATAATGCAGTGATCCATGGATGTACCATCGGAGACCGTACACTGATCGGAATGGGAGCAGTGATTCTGGACGGCGCAAAAATCGGCAGCGACTGTATCATCGGAGCAGGAAGTCTTGTGACCAGGAATACAGAGATTCCCGACGGATCCATGGTAATGGGAAGCCCCGCAAAGATCAGACGTAATCTTACATGGGAGGAAAAGCTTGGGATCGTGGAAAACAGCAGAGAATATGTTGCTGTGTCCGAAGAGATGAAAAATCAGGGCGTATTATAAAAATAAGAGATAACAGAAAATCAGCTCCGGTCTGCTGTGGCATTTGGAAAAATGTGAGACCGGAGCTGTTATTTATATCACAAAATATTACTATGTAATATTTCAATGACATAAAAGATATGGGTAATAAGTCAAAGTCTGAGGTGTGCCTGCTTATTTGTCGATGATCTCAATGGGTGTATCGTCTTTGGCATCCAGGTTATTGATGTATTTTTTTGTCTCCTTTACGATCACATTGGAGAGCAGCAGCACAGCAATCAGGTTGGGAATGGCCATAAGGGCATTGAGGATATCAGCCACAGTCCATACCAGATTAAGGGAAATTACAGGGGCAATGGCAGCAACGGCAATGTAGAGTATACGGTAGGGAATCAGTCCTTTTTTGCCGGAAAAATATTCCACGCACCGTTCGCCATAATAAGCCCATCCAAGAACTGTGGAGTAGGCAAAAGAGATAATGCCAACAACCAGGATCACAGGTCCGAGAACAGGAATCTGCTGAAATGCAAGGGTGGTAAGGACACCGCCGTCTGTGATATTTCCCATGTTAATAGACGGATTTTTCATAATGCTGGTTACCAGAACAAGACCGGTCATGAGACATACCACAACTGTATCCCAGAATGTGCCGGTGCTGGAAACAAGAGCCTGACGGACGGGATTCCTTGTCTGTGCAGCAGCAGCGGCGATGGGAGCGGAACCCATACCGGATTCATTGGAAAAAAGACCTCTTGCAATTCCATATTGCATAGCCATCATAATTCCGCGGCCAACAAGACCGCCTGCTGCTGCACCTGGAGTAAATGCCAGCTTACAGATGGTTTTTACAGCGGGAATAATAAAATCATAGTTGATACCCAAAATAATGATACATCCGATCACATAGAAAACAGCCATAAACGGAACAAGGCGTTCACATACAGTGGCAATGGATTTGATTCCACCAAAAATAACAAGGGCTGTGAGGACAGCTACCGCAATGCCGATCAGAGCTGGCGGAATATGCAGATTCTCATTACATACGGTGGCAATGGCATTGACCTGTGTGGCACATCCGATTCCAAAAGAAGCAAAACCACCGAAGAAAGCAAAAAGAAGTCCAAGCCAGCGCATGTTCAGTCCGCGTTCAAGGGCATACATGGCACCGCCCTGCATACGTCCGTCTTTGGTTTTGACACGATATTTCACAGCGATCAGTGATTCACTGTATTTGGTAGCGATTCCGAAAACACCGGTAAGCCAGCACCAGAGAACAGCACCAGGACCACCAAGTGCGATAGCTGTTCCCACACCAATGATATTTCCGGTTCCGATGGTGGAAGCAAGGGCAGTAGTGAGAGCACCGAACTGGCTGACTTCGCCTTCTGCGTCTGCATCCCTGGTAACAGACAGGCGGATGGCAGTACCGATCTTACGCTGGATCACTCCGGTGCGGATGGTCATAAAAATATGAGTGCCAAGAAGCAGAATGATCATCCACCAGCCCCATACCAGACTGTCGATCTGGTTTATTACATTTCCGATTACATTCATCATAAAACCCCTCCCTTTTAAGCGTGTTCCTGCATCGTGTAAAAACTGTGTACAGAAACAACATAAGGGCGTGCAGACACAGGAGACTCTGTGCTGTACGCCCTTGTACTTTACGCTCTTTTGTAGTAGTAATTATGTTGATTATACAGGAATTTTTCCCGGGATGCAAGAGAAAAGCGCAGCTTTAATTTTATTCTTCCGGTATTTTCTGGATAATAGATCTGTTTATGCGAACAAGAAAAGCAACTGATACGATCAGAGAAATGATCTCTGCAATAGGGAAAGCCCACCATACTGCATGAAGTCCGCCAATGGAAGCCAGAATATAGGCTGCCGGTACCAGAACAAATAGCTGACGCATAATGGATACGACCATACTGAATACGGCTTTTCCCAGAGACTGGAATACAGTTCCGGCAATAATGCAGAACCATGCGATCAGGTAATGGATACCGATGATCCGAAGAGCCGGAACACCAATGGCAAGCATATCTTCCGAAGCACTGAACAGCCCAAGAAGAAATTCCGGAATAAATTCAAAGGCAAGGAAGCCTATGAAAGTAAAGCAGAAAGCGATGAACATGCTGACCTTGACAGTCTGAAGCATACGTTTCCGGTGACGGGCGCCGTAGTTGTAGGCAATGATCGGAGTGATTCCATTGTTAAGACCAAATACAGGCATAAAGAAAAAGCTCTGCAGTTTAAAATACACACCAAATACAGCAGTTGCAGTAAAGGTAAATCTTACAAGGATCAAATTCATGGAATAAGTCATGACAGAGCTTATGGACTGCATGATAATGGAAGGGATCCCCACTGCATAGATATGTCCGATAATTCCGGGATCGGGACGGAACCCCTTGAAATAAAGACGGACTTCATGGTTAAATTTATGGTTGCAAAGTCCTGCAACAATACAGGCGACACACTGTCCGATCACTGTGGCAACGGCAGCTCCGGTGACTCCCATTTTAGGGGCGCCAAAAAGACCGAAGATCAGGATCGGGTCCAGGATGATATTTGTGACGGCACCGCATAACTGGGAAGTCATGCTGAAAATGGTTTTTCCGGTGGATGTAAGCAGTCGCTCAAAGAAAAACTGCCCGAAAAGACCAAAGGAAAAAATCATAACCGTACTTAAATACTCAATTCCGAATTTCATGATCTCCGGATCGGAATTGTGAACCTGGCTTGCGTAAAAGGGTTTTACTACGGTAAGTCCAAGAACCAGGAATACCAGGTAGCTTACACAGTAAAGAAAAGCGGCATTGCTGGCGGTATGGTTTGCTTTTTCAAAATTTTTCTCCCCAAGAGATTTGGAAAGAAGTGCATTCATACCCACACCTGTACCTGCACCAACTGCAATAAGCAGGGTCTGCAAAGGGAAAGCCATGGAAACGGCAGTCAGTGCATTCTCGGACAGCATGGCTACGAAAACACTGTCCACAATATTGTACAATGCCTGTACCAGCATGGAGATCATCATAGGTAAGGACATGTTCAGTACAAGCCTGCCTACAGGCATAGTACCCATTTTGTTTTCTGCTATGGGAGCAGATGTACTTTTTTGATTCATACTTCCTCCATTTTGTGTTGATATAGATGTTGATGTCTAATCGAATATGTTACCATGAAAATAGAATGGTTTCAATACTTAATATCCGCTTTACCGCAGGCAAGAATATTACAGAACAGAAAATAAATGTTTGTTTTATGTTATACTATATATAATATGGGCAGAATCGCAAAGAGGAGGGAATATATTTATGAAAAAATACTGGAAATGGATACTGCTGCTTTTTATTCTGGTAACAGGAGCAGTGACAGGTGTTCATCTGATAAATCCATCGGAAAGATATATCAGAGCCATGTATATTCCGGGAGAAAGGGATGAGCATCTGATGATAGATCAGAAAAACGGAACCATATTTACAGTGGATATGCCGGAGGATATACAGGGAAAAGATGGAAAAAAGATTTCACAGAAAGAGCTTAAAAGAGGAAATATTGTTGCAATTTATGGTGACGGTATCATGCTGGAATTCTATCCGGGCCAGTATCCCGGGGTGTCAAAAATAAAAGTGTTGAAAGAGGGTAAACCCACGGATGCCGATCAGTATAAGAACATTCTGGATCAGTTTTGACCGGAAAATGTAACAGCGACTGGTTTTTCCCCGGAGCTTTCCGGAAATCAGCATGAAAATATGAGGGATTCAAGAGAAAAATATCCTTCTGGCATTATCATAAATGGTTCATATTATAAGTATTTAAGAGATTTTGATAGTTGACATGAATTTTCAGATATGCTATGCTTATAAAGATTTTGAAGGACAAGAAAGAGTCTTTTCAAAGCAATTATTTTGGACCACTCCATTTTGGGGGCAAGGCCATACGGACAGCCGGGTCCACTGCCGCTGATGGTAACTTTGGTTGCCTTATTGATTGAGTTAGAAGCTCAAA
>CAKROW010000057.1 GCA_934373235.1 uncultured Blautia sp.
ACTCCAGGAGGAGGAAACACCAACTGCAGAAGAGACAGATGCCTCTGAATCTGAGGATCTTACAGCCGATGATTTTTCCGATGTGGAAGTAACCCCGGATTCTGAAAATAATACAGAAACAAACACCCCGGAAGAGACAAAACCTGAGACTGATGCAGCAGAAGATTTAAGCGACAGCACAGCTTCCTTTGAAGCAGAGGACTCTGCCGCCGCAACTGTGGCCGATGCCGCACAGACAGGTTTCGGAACAGCAAACACACAGCTTGCAGCAGGAACCTACACTGTAAAAGCTTCCCTTATGAAAGGCAATGATCCAACAAGCGCATCCATGGCAGGAAGCTGTATTGCCGGGGACGCAACTATGGAAATAGCAGAAGACGGAAGTGCTACAGTAACTGTACCGATCCAGTCTGTTAGTGTTTATGGCATGACCGGAAACGCAGAGCAGTGGAAGATCTACAAAGGTGATACCAAAACAGAGACAACTGATGCCAAGTTCACAACTGATGATAACGGCAAAATAAATTCCATCACTTTCACAGTTCCGGACAAGGCTCTGGACGGTGTTTATGTAAATATGTACATTGACCTGATGCAGATGACACAGGATGCCTTCCTGAAACTGGACTATGCAAACACACAGCCTGTAAAATCGGCAGTAGATACAACAGCACTTGAGGCAGCCATCGCACAGGCAGATGCTCTGGATGAGATGTCATACACCAAGGCATCCTGGGATGAAAACAAAGAAGCCATTGATGCAGCAAATACTACAGCAAAAGCAGCACTGGAAGCAAAAGAGTCTCAGGAGTCTGTAGATGCAGCAAATGCTACCCTGACGGATGCGTTAGGCAAACTGGTTGAAGCCGGAGACCAGACAGACATTAAGGCACTTCTTGACCAGGTATATGCACTGGATGAAAATGATTATACAGTAAAGTCCTGGAAATACGTAAAAGACAGTGCCACCAAAGCAGAAACTGTAATTGCAAACCGTGGAACTGCCCGTGAACTTAAAAGAGCAAAATCCAGTATTGAAACCTGGATGGGCAAGCTGGAGAAGAAATATGATCCAACAAAGCTTCAAAAACTCATCACTCAGGCAGAAGCTCTGAAAAAATCAGATTACACAGCAGAAAGCTGGAAGGCAGCCAACCTTACAACTGCAATCAATACAGCCAGAGATGCTGTAGAAAACCGTGGAAACAAAGATACTATCCATTCAGCAACAGATGCGCTTCAGAGTGCAATGGATTCACTGGTTCCAATTTCCAACGAAGTAACTGTGGGACGAGGAAACTTCGAGAGAAAACTCGCCCCCGGAACCTACAGCATTCCGGTTGAACTTCTTCATGGCGGAAGATCTGATGCCACAAACCAGTATACTTCCGGCAATTATATGAGCCAGGTTTCCATGGCACATGGCTGCTTTGTAAATGACACAGCTACTATCGTGATCCATGAAGATGGAACTGCTACGTTTACAGCAAATGTTCAGGCTATTTCCGCAATGGGACTGACCGGTGCAGCTTCCGACTGGACAATTTATGAAAGTACACAGGATTATCTGGATGGAATTGCGACTCCTGCATCAGGAGCACGTTATGAAGCCAGAGTGGATGAAAGTAAAGTACAGGCAGGCAAAAAGAAACCATCCAAGATCAGCTTTACAATTCCGGATCTGAAACAGAATGTAGTTGCAACACGTATGTACATTGAAGTAGTGTCTTATAATCAGGATGCATGCATTGGTCTTGACTGGGCAAACATTGAGAAAGTAAGCGATGATACCAGTGCAACTTCTACAGTAGCCAAAAAATATGTGATCGCAGCAGATACACAGACACAGTTAAAGAATCTGAAAGCCGGAAACACTGTAAAACTGGAAGAAGATGTTACACTGACCGAAGACTTATCTGTGAAAGGTGGAACCATTGATCTTAACGGTCACGCACTAAACCAGGCAGATAACCTGATCATGATCAAAGGTGATGTAACTATCATCGACAGCAGTGAAGCAAAAACAGGAAAGATCACCCGCGAGAAATATTCTGCCAGCAGCCAGACTACAACATCTATCTCTGTACAGAAAGGCTCTCTTACAGCAGATGGTGTTACCATTGACGGACAGATCGGAAACAGAGTTTATACCGGTAACCAGCTTTCTATGACTGGAAATCCCAGAGTAACTGTAAAACTTACAAACTGTACTCTGATTAATTCAGTAACTACCAGTACTTCCATTGGTGGCGACCGAAATGTGAATTTCACATATTTGGATAATGGTGTAGATGTTACAATTGATCACTGTACCGCAGATAAAGGTGTTTACATCGGAAACGGAACCGGAGAGAAAGCAACAGTTTCCAACAGTAAGATGAATGCCATTTCCTTATATGGAGCATATGCTTCTGTAACAGATGTGGAAACAACTGGAAATGTTGAAATCGGAGCCGATGAAATGGTTATCAAGGATGATACATTTGCAGGTCTTGAAGTCAGTGGAACCGGAGATGCAGCTCTTGAAAATGTTAATTCTGTAGTAACAAAAGATCAGAGACGGAGTGCAGCACTGACAGTTAGCGGCAGCGGCCAGGTAACAATCAAAAATGGTGTTTATTCCAATGAAATTGGATATTCTATTGTATCCCGTGGATTCCCACTTCATATTGAAGGCGGATACTTCAAAGGTTCAAATGGAAGTGTAAATGGTGCATACACAACTCCGGCAGGAAAGATCCTTGGCGATGTAACAGAAGGAGATTATGCAGGATATCAGACACTGGTCGATGGAACTGATCCGGAAGTAACTGATCCGGTAGCAACTGTTTATGACAAAGACGGAAATGCTGTAAAACAGATTTCAGATGAAAATGCAACACTTGCACTGTCCTACGCAACAGCCGGACAAACTGTAAAATTAAACAAAGACCTTAAAACAGAAACCGTTACATATTATAAGAACTGCACCTTTGATCTGAACGGACATGTTTTAAGTGTTGAATCCGGAATCACCGGAATGGGTGGAACCTGCCGCGTGATCGACAGCTCCGCTGAAAAAGCCGGTAAAGTAGTAAGTGAAGGGGGCATTTTCACAGGATCAGGTACAACCACGATCATTTTGGATAACATCACCTGCTCAGGACTTTATGTACAGGGAATGTCTGTTGGTACTGCTTACATTACAAATGGAACAAAAGTAAGCGGAACATTTATGCTCAACGCTGTTATGGGTGGTGGACTTACCCACGTACAGGACAGCTCCTGGACGATTGCTGAAAAAGATTACCAGGGTTCAGATGTAGACGGAAAAGCTCTTCTTGAGAACTCCACACGTACCTCTCAGTACACGATCACTCAGACAGGTGATCATACTTTCACAGTAGCAGCCAACGACCTTGGAAAAGCTATGAGAGCATTTGAGGAAATCGATCCTTCTCCGTACACCAGGGCAAGCTACGAAGCAGCCAAGGCAATCTACACAGAAGCTGAAGAAGGTGCGGATGTGGATATCCAGGGTGATGTAGTTACTGAAAAGGCAAAACAGTTAAATGATGCAATCGCAGCTCTTCAGCCGGCAGCTTCCGAAGCATCCATCAACGCTCTGAAATCCGCTATCGCAGAAGCCCTGAAACTGAAAGCAGCAGACTACACAGAAGCTTCTTTCAAGACTTTCAAAGCTGCTATCACAAAAGCAACAGAGACTCTGGATATTGAGGATCTTTCCGAAGCACAGGTAACAACAGCGACCAGGAATCTTGCAGCAGCAAAAGCCAAACTTGTGAAGATGTCCGCACAGTCCATCACAGGACTTGGAACTACATACAACAAGAAATACGGCGACAAGGCTTTCAGCCTTAACGCTAAAGCTTCCGGAGCTCTTACCTACAAGTCCTCCAACACAAAAGTTGCTGTAGTAGACAAGACAGGTAAAGTTACCATCAAGGCAGCAGGTACTGCAACAATCACAGTAACCGCAGCCGCAACAGCCGATAAGAACCAGGCTCAGAAGACAGTCACCATCAAAATTGCAAAAGCAGCTCAGACAGTAACCGTTCCGAAAGCTTCCATCAGCAAGACTTACGGAAACAAAGCTTTCACAATTGGTGCAAAAGCAAAAACAGGCCTTACCTACAAATCCTCCAATATAAAGGTTGCTGTAGTAGACAAAACAGGTAAAGTTACCATCAAGGGCGCAGGTACTGCAACAATCACAGTGAAAGCAGCCGCATCCTCCAATTACAATGAAGCAAAGAAAACAGTCACAGTTAAAGTTGCAAAGGCAGCACCGACGATCAAAGTCAAGACTGTTTCCAAAACAGTAAAAGCAGCAGATGTTAAGAAAAAAGCCCAGGTATTTGCAACCGGTGCATCTGTAAACAGCAAAGGTAAACTGACCTACAAGGCAGTTTCCAAATCCTCCGTGCTTTCTGTAAACGCCAAAACAGGCAAGATCACAGTCAAAGCCGGAGCCAAAAAAGGAACCTATAAAGTGAAAGTAAAGATTTCTGCAGCAGCAAAAGGAAACTACAAGGCAGCAGCAAAAACCGTTACTGTAACTGTTAAGGTTAAATGATATCAGGATCCAAAGGTCCAAAAGTCGTTCGTGATTGCACGATAAGACTTTTGAACTTGGGATCCGCCAAACATGAGGAAGTAGCGATTTACATGGTAAATCAGCGGATTCCGAATGTTTGAGAATTGCGGAAGCTGTTTTACAGCGGAGCAATTCGTAGATATCAAGTTAGTGTCAAAAGGTTTAATTTTGACACTAACATCATTATCATTATCTATCCACTTATGCGCCTGCCGGTCCAACCCTCCAAACTGGGCCGGCAGGCTAATGAAGATTTTACCCGATTAACAAGAAAGGCAGAAAAAAGTATGAAAAAGCGTATAATCGCAGTTTTACTTTCCTCCATGATGGTCACATCAGCAGCACCTGTCACAGCAATGGCAGCGGAAGATATGATAGATTTCCAGTCAGACGCTATGGATACCCAGGAGACGGCTGAGGCTCCAGAGGAGAGCACCACAGAAGAGACTTCTGAAGCTGAACCGGCAGAGACCCCGGACACAGCGGAAACCCCTGAAACAGCAGAAACTGTCCAGGAGCAAGATCTTATTCAGGAAGAAGCTCCTGCAGATGACCTTGCTATCACAGAAGACACCTCTTCCCAGGATCTTACCCAGGAAGAAGCGGAGGCAGATCCTTTTGGATTAAGCGACGGCGAAGCACCGGCTGTTTTTGCAGATGCCCAGTCTACAGTTACCATCAACGGAACAGAGTTTGATACAGCCAAAACCTATATTGTTCCACTGACACTTAAAAATGCACACAATCTGGAACAGGATTCCGCAGCAGTAGCGTGCCCTGGAAAATTCGGAACCCTTACTTTTGAAGCAGATGGAACACCCAAACTTTCCACAAACTTAAGAAGTGTAACGGTAGGAACTCTTACAGACTATGCCTATGACTTCAAGATCTTTCAGGGAACCAAACCGTCCGGTGACACAGTCCCTGCAGATGTGGTTGCTACCCAGGATGTGCCAAAAGCAGACGGCAGCGGAAACCATGTAGTCCCGGAGACCATTTCCTTCGCCATTCCCAAAGATACTTTTTCCAGCAACGGTGTTTATCTCAGCATGTATGTTGATGCTATGGGATATGCTCCGGAGGCATACCTTCAGATCGATTACGCAGAAGCCAAAGAGTCCGGAGATCCGTCCCTGAACTTCACCACAGAGGTAACCACTGCCGAAGTTGAACAGTTCGGTAACTACAATGTTACTTCCCAGGTTACAGTCAAAGACGGACGTATCACAGATGTGAAACTTGACGGTAACGACTTCAAGGGTACTCATGCAGATGACAACCTGATGTATCTGACAAAGGCTATCAACGGTCTTGGAAGCACAAAGGGTATGAAAGATAAGCTTACAGGTCTCTACATGAACGATGCCCAGAAGCTTAATGACCTGGATACTGTAACAGGTGCCACATATTCTTCCAATGCCATCAAAACAGCTACCATGAACTCGCTTGGTGTGAAGATCGAGCAGGAAGTGATCCCGGACGCACCCACACAGACTCCGGAAGCAGGTCTTTACTACATTGAGATGAAAGACAGAACAGCAGTAGTTGACCACGGTCTGGTAGGCGAGAGCAAAAAGGTTGGCGCTTATCTCCGTGTAGATGACAGCGGCAGGATGTGGCTGACCTACAAGATGGTTTCCGGTACAACAGGAGAACCGCTCTACGTTCTTGGCTACAATGGATACTATCCCGGAAATGATACTTCACAGAAACCTTCCATGGAAGGCGTTACTTATTCCACAGAGAACATGACAGCACCTACCATCGGCGAAAATGCAGTGGTAACAGACATCACCGTTCCTCTGGATGGAGTACGCCAGACTTATATCAACAATGTTTATCTCTATGTAGAAGCAATGAAGAATCTGGACGGCGAAGTTTCCGGTGTATTCTTTGACAAAGGTAAATTTAATATTGACTCCACCATCACCCTTTACTGGGATACTCTTTTCAATATATCCGAAGAAACCGATGCATCCAAACTTGCAACACTTTCTGACTGCGTATACAAGTTAGACGGAGAGATGCTTAAAGTTAACAAAGTGGATATGTCCATGAGCAACAATGCCATCAACCACAAGATCAAACTGGTGATGAAAAATGGTCTTCCATACATAAGCATGAACTTCAACAGCCTGACCGTCGGTCCTCTGAAAGGGTATCTCAGGAATTTAAGCTACTATGGAACAGGATTTTCCATTTCCCAGACAGGTGAGCCATCCGGAAATCTTTTCCCGGTTGATGTAGATTCCTACCAGCAGTTTGCTGACGGAAGCCGTCTCACTGACGATTTCGGAACTGATTATCCAAATGATATCACATTCCCGCTTTGCCAGGAGGCCCTTACAGAAGGTCGGTCTTACATTCCGATGCAGGTATTTGTTCCTATCATGGATGCTATCACAGCAGGTACAGGTACACAGAATGTACTTCTTAAGCTTGACTACAGCACTATCACGAAGACAACTGCTGATGATCCTGATTTTGCAGAGCAGGAGAAACCGGTTTCCAAAGAAAAGGATCAGACTATCACAGGTGTAAATGCCTCCTACTCAAAGAAGTACGGTGACAAGGCATTTTCCCTTGGAGCAAAGGCTTCCACAGCACTTACATACAGCTCCTCCAATGCAAAAGTAGCCACAGTTGATGCAAAGGGTACTGTAACCATCAAAGGTGCAGGTACTGCAACCATCACCATCACTGCAAAAGCAACCAGCGATTACAAGGCAGCTAAGAAAACAGTCACTGTCAAAGTTGCAAAAGCTTCCCAGAGTGTCACAACCTCCAGAGCTTCCTACCAAACAACTTACGGAGCCAAAGCTTTCTCCCTTGGAGCAAAGGCAAAAACAGGTCTTACCTACAAGTCTTCCAACACAAAGGTAGCCGTAGTAAGCAAGAGCGGTGCCGTAACCATCAAGGGGGCAGGTACTGCAAAGATCACAGTAAGTGCAGCTTCCGGTACAAATTATAACCCGGCTTCAAAAACTGTAACTGTTACAGTTGCCAAGGCAGCACCGGCCATCAGGGTTAAGACAACCTCCAAAGCTGTAAGCTACGCATCTGTAAAGAAGAAAAATGTTGCTTTCTCTCTGGGTGCTTCCGTAAACAGCAAAGGCAGACTGACCTACGCAAAAGCTTCCGGAAATGCAAAGATCACAGTAAACAGATCAACCGGCAGCATTACCGTGAAGAAAGGCCTCAAAAAAGGCACCTACAAAATAAAGCTGAAAGTAAGCGCAGCAGCAAAGGGCAATTATAAAGCAGCTTCCAAAGTTATCACCGTTACTGTAAAGGTGAAATAAGTTTTTTATAAAGAAAAGGCCGGAATACCGCATATTTCGGCCTTTTATACAGTAATACAAAGGGGAATCGTAAATGGTTAGAATAAAGGAATTCAGAAAACTTGGGATCTTTCCGCTGGTCTTTACCTTAAGCATGGCACCGGCAGCAGGAGTGTACGCCCAGGAAAATACAGGTCATATTGAGAATGTCTCCACAGAAACAGACTCCGGGACCGCACTTGGCCAGGTTATTTCCCAGGCACAGTCTGTGGACAGTTCTCTATATACACCGGAAAGCCTGGAGGTTTTAAATGATGCAGTGGCGCAGGGAAATACTCTTCTTAATGATCCCACTTCCCAGGAAGAGGATATCCAGGCCTGTCTTATCCTGATCCAGGGAATCCTCACAGAAGGGCTTGTTCCACAGACAGACAAAACTGCACTTGGTGATGCCATCTCTCAGGCAGAAACTTATACAGATCCCACAGATGCAGGATATGAATATCTTCAGTCTGCGATCACCCAGGCAAAAGCTGTGTATTCTGATGACAATGCCACAGTCACAGAAAGCGATGCCCAGATCCAGGCACTTTCTGTTGCAGTGGCAGGAGTGGGAAGCGTAGATAAAAGTGTGCTCAATGATCTGATCACCCAGGCAGAGGCACTGGATACCTCTTCCTCAGATCCGGCTGCAATTTCCCAGCTTCAGACTGCAATTGCCTCTGCAAAACAGGTTTCAAAGGCTTCCTCCTCCACCCAGGCTATGGTGGACAAGCATATCCAGCTTCTGGAAGCAGCAGCGGCAGCTCTCTATGGTAAGACAGAGTCCGATGTGGTCTATGACGGAACCTATGAGATCAGCGGAAGCCTTCGCCATGCCACAGCCAATCAGGTTTCCATGGGAAATGACGCTTTGGTAAAACCATTCCAGCTTATTAAAAAAGGCAATAAGCTTACCCTTCGTATTGAATGTAAGGCACTGACTGCAAAGCTTGGAAAAACTGATTTTACGGGATACATTTCCAAAATGTGGTATTTCCCGGGAATGACCGACGAGAACGTAGTTCCTTATACAGCAGATGAGGACAGCGCAGCCGTAGCCCTCCAGGCACAGGAACCACAGGAAATTCCCTCCACAGCAGACATGACACAGGCGGCATCAGATATTCCTCAGGAAAATCCTCAGGATACTCAGGCACAGGAAGAAATTCCACAGGATACTTCCACAGAAAACGCCGGCCAGACAGAAGATACCTCCATGGATTCCGATGCTTCCGGTTCCCCTTCCCAGGGAAGCACAGATATTCAGGACGATTCCAGGCTTCCTGACAACGAAATTTCCGGAAATACAGAAATCTCCCAGACAGAAACTGATACTGCCAGTGAGACATCAGATACCGAAGATCTGACCCAGACAGCAGAAGAACCGGAAAGTCCTGCCCCGGAACAGCCAGATACAGAATCTTCTGATACGGAGGAGCTTTTCGTTGATGCGGCAGCGGAATCCTCCGCAGATACCGGTACAGCCACCCGGGAGATCACCATGGACGAGACTCCCCAGATCGCCCGTGCCTCTGCCTCTGCCGTATCTGTGACTGTGGAATCCTGGTACGACAAATACGATTCCTATAATGACCCGAAAACAGGAACCGATGCCAATGTAAAAGGCCAGAAATATCCTCATTACATCACCCTTCCCGTACAGTTAAACCAGTCCCTTGTGTGGACGCAGCTTTATGTGCCGGTTATGGAAGCAATCAGCACAGGCGGCGGCAAGCAGTACGCCAAAATGTATCTGGACTGGACTACCCTGAAGCAGATCAGCGGTACCCAGTCCGACAAATCTGCCTTAAAGAACAGGATCACCAGTGCCCGAAAGGTTCTCGCAGCTCTTCAGAAAGATTCACAGGGCTATGCCAAAGAACAGCTTTCCATGCTGACCCAGTCCATAGCTACAGGACGTGCAGTCTACTACAATATGAATGTTGACCAGACCATTGTGGACAAAGAAACCCAGTACCTTACAACGGCTGTCAATGCCGTATCCAAAACAGCCGTAAATTCGGACAAAAGCCAGTTGAAAAAGGCCATTGCAACAGCGGATACTTACCTGAACGAAACCGAAGTTGACTATGCACAGGCTTCTCTGGATGCCCTGAAAACCGCCCGCAGCAATGCCAAAAAAGTCTATGACAATGAGGAAGCTACACAGACAGAGGTAAACAAATGCGTCTCTGCCATTGACACTGCCATCCAGGGACTGGTCATCGACGGTTCTGACCGGAGAACCCTTGGCAAAACCCTGAAAAAAGCCAGGGCACGCCTGAAGGAAACTGACAGCTACCCGGCTTCTGCGATCCAGGCTCTTCAGACTGTATATGACCGTGCACACAGCGTATACAGTACCAAAGGTGCCAGCCAGGAAGAAGTAGATGCACAAAATGGTGTTATCACCTATGTGCTTTCCAACATGAAAAAAATCGGCGACACCGCACCTGACCGCACCAGCCTTCACCAGATGCTCCTTACAGCATCCAATATGGCAGGAAGAGAGGAGCTTTATACAGATGCCTCCATTAAGACATTAAACAAAGCCATCAAAACCGCACAGGCTGTTTATGACAAAACCGACTCTGCCCAGAAGCAGCTTGACGCACAGGTTTCCGCCCTGTCAAAGGCCATCCGCGCCCTGGTAAAGGATAATTCCACAGATAACAACAGCGGAAATAACGGAAACAACGATAATGGAAATAACAATAACGGAAATAACGACAGCAACACAGACAATGACCAGAGCCTTGATATCAATAATTTAAAAGACGGTGTATATTCTGTCACAGGAAAGATGTTAAAAACAGATAAAAACACAGCGTCCATGTCTGACGAGGCAATCAACCATACCATCAAGCTTACAGTCAAAGGCGGCTCCATCTCCGTTACCCTGGATTTTAAAGGTCTTACCATCAACGGACAGCAGGGATATCTTGGAACTTTGAAATATTTCCAGGAAGGCTACACTACAGACAGTAACAATTCCCCCCAGGGAAATGTTGCTGATGTCACAGTGGAATCCGTCCAGCAGGACAGCTCCGGGGCAGTGATCTGCGACAGTCTTGGAAGCAACTACCCGGATGTGGTCACATTCCCTCTGATCAAAGAGGCAAAAAATGACGGCTTCGTTCCTTTACAGGTATTTGTTCCTATCATGGATTCCATCTCAAAAGGAACGGGAACCCAGTCTGTATATTTAAAGCTTGATTTCAGTACCCTGAAAAAGACTACTGCAGATGATGAAAGCTTTACAAAGGACGACAGCACAGGAAACAGTTCCGGGGATAATACTTCCTCTACAGGGGGAAATACTACCCTTGGCACCAACTCCACTCTGGGCGGAAACAGTTCCTTGAAAACAGGAGGAAGCTCTCTTGGTGGTAACAGCTCCTTAAGTACCTCCGGAAGTACCACTTCCCTGAAATCTTCCAAGAGCGGTTCTCTTTCCAGCGGAAAATCCATCTCCGGAACCCAAAAAAGCTCCGGTGACACCAAGGCCACCACACTGAAAAGCTCTGCTGCCGGACTTTCTTCCAAAAGCGGTCTTTCTGCCGCAGATACAGGTACAGAAGATACCACAAGTTCCGCAGAGGAAACTACTGCTTTCCAGTCAGAGGACACTTCCGAAAAGAAGAGTGCTTCTCCCAAGGTCATGGTTCCCATGTCCATGAGTGCCATTGCCGCAGCCGCAGGTATTTTGTACAAGCTTAAAAACCGTCCACGCAAAAAGAAATAACAGCAGGAGAAAAGGAAGGAACGAGAAATGGTTAAGACAAAATGTAAAAGCAGGATCTTATCCTGTATATGCACAGCTCTCCTTGCTTTTGGTGCAGGAAACCTTGCCACAGAGATACCGGTTTACGCAGAAAGCGGAACCGTGTATTCCTGCACCATCAACCGGAGCTATTCCAATCCGGTCACCGGAGAGGTAGAAGATTCCGGAGGAGAGGCATCCTACGCAACAGGCCAGGGCATGGTGGAGGGGGCTGTATACGGAAGCGGCCTTATGGAAGTCACAGATTCCGGAAATTACTATCTCACTGTAAGGCTGAGCCTTATGGATTATACTTCCGACCACAGTTTCACAGTCCAGAATGTAGGCGATTCCGGATGGATGAGCACCGGTGTTGCAGTAACTGCAAACGGCTCTGACAGCAACGGAACCACCGCAGATCTCTGCATCCAGGTTCCAGGCGAAAACTGTATTGTCCGCGGAAGTATGTATGTAACCCCTATGGGACGAAATGTTATCTTTTATTTTTATCCCACCAATTATTCAGAGGGGAACAGTGTTGGCATGACCCCTGCATTTGTAACAGAAAGCTCCGGCTCAGATGCTCAGGAAGAAGGCACGGATGCAGACGAAACCTCCGGTTCTGATGTTTCAGTGACTGCGGATGCGGCTGCTTCCGGTACAGATACAGCCGACAGCCAGCCTGCAGGCAGTGAAAGCACAGGCACGCAGAGCACACAGGCTTCTAACAGTTCCGATTCTAACAGCACGCAGGCTTCCGGAATCAGCACGCAGCAGTCTGCTGTTTCACAGAGCTCCGGCACGCAGGAGCAGAAAAGCAGCACGCAGGCAGCTTCTGACACAGACCAGGAATTAAACAGTGCACAGGGGTTAAGCCTTTCCACAGCTTCAAAAGACAGCTCCACCACAAAAGAAACAGCCGGTGAGGAAAGCAGCATTTCTCTCAATCCCTATGTCCTCCTCGGACTGACCATCACCATCTCCGGACTGATCCTTATTTTTGCCGGGGCACTGGTAGTATGGTATTTCCACAGAAACTGGCGCAGATGGAGCGGAGAGGATGATGACGACGATGACGAGGATTAAATTCAAAAAATTCCTGATCCCTGCAGCGTTTGCAGTTGTGGCCTCCCTGTTTTTTACAGGCTGTGTAGACCAGCACCCGGAAGGAAACACCACTGCCACCAATGTGCAGCCGGAAACAGTGGATTCCCTTCTTGAGATCACAGACCCTGTGGAAAAAGAAGCAGTGGAGATTGCCAAGGCAAAGGTAAGCTCCATGGAAAACCTTCCCAGGATCATAGCCACATCCCCGGCAGCAGCCCAGATCTGTGACAAACTGGATCTGGATCTGGTTGGTGTATGCTCCAGTACAGTTTCCGCCATCCCAAAACGGTATAAGGATCTTCCGGCCGTGGGAACTGCCATGAATCCGGATATGGAGATCGTGGCAAGCCTTTCCCCTGACTGGGTGTTAAGTCCGGTTTCCCTTCAGTCGGATCTCCAGTCAAAATATGAAAATATCGGTACAGACTGGGCTTTTCTCAATTTAAGAAGTGTCCAGGGTATGTACCGCTCCATCCAGGAGCTGGGGGAGATCTTTGACCGGGAGGAAGAAGCCGGCGCCCTTGTGGATGAATTCCGGACCTTCTATGAAGATTACAAAAAGAAAAACCAGGGCAAAGCTCATCCAAAGGTTCTGATCCTCATGGGACTTCCAGGAAGCTACATTATCGCAACGGAAAATTCCTATGTAGGAAGCCTGGTGGCCCTGGCAGGAGGAGAAAACGTTTACGCCGGAAGTGACCAGGAATTTCTCACAGTCAACACAGAGGATATGAAAACAAAAGAACCGGATATCATCCTCCGCGCAGCCCACGCACTGCCGGATCAGGTTATTGAAATGTTTAACGAAGATTTTGCCACCAACGATATCTGGAAACATTTTGATGCTGTAAAAAACGGCAGGGTCTATGATCTTACCTATGAATATTTTGGCATGAGTGCCACTTTTAAGTATCCAAAGGCTCTGGATGAACTTCAGCCCATCCTTTATCCGGAAAGCCAGGAAGATCTTGACAAAGCCAAAAAGAACAGTGATGCTGCACAGTCCGATGCGGAAAGATCCGACGCTACCGAAAAATACAATGCAGCGCAGAAATCAGGAACAGCTAAGAAGGAGGATTAAAGGAATTGGATAAAAATATCGAAAAGAGGAAGCGGATCCGGGCAGTCCTTTCCTTCGTACTTATGGCACTTGGCCTGGTGGTCCTGTTTTTTGCAGCCATCAATATCGGAAGCCTTAAGGTTTCTTTTACGGAGCTGATGCGTGGACTTTTTGTGGAGCGGATCGATGACGTTGCCACCATCTATGATCTTCGATTCCCCAGGATCATTATATCCATGCTGGCAGGAGCTGCCATCGCCGTCTCCGGTGTCCTTTTTCAGGCAGTGCTCAAAAACCCTCTGGCAGATCCGGGGATCATCGGTATCTCCAGCGGCGCCAGCTTTGCGGCAGTTCTCATCACCGCCTTTGCTCCACAGCTTTATTTCTTTACTCCTCTGGTAGCTTTTGCCGGAGGTGTGACAGCCTTTCTTCTGGTCTACTGCCTGTCCTGGAAAGGAGGCTTAAGTCCTCTTCGTATCATTCTTACAGGTGTTGCGGTGGACGCACTTTTTTCCGGACTTTCCAGTGCCTTTAACAGTATGAGCGGCGGAAACATGTCCGGTGTAGCCTCTATTGTCGAGGCCAACATTACCCAGAAAACCTGGGATGATGTGACTACACTGATCCCTTATGTTGCAGCCGGACTTTTTCTTGCCTGCCTTTTTATCGGAGAATGTAACCTGATGTCCCTGGAGGACAAAACCGCGAGAAGCCTTGGCTTAAATGTCAATTCCACCAGGATCGTCATTTCCCTGGTAGCCGTACTTCTTGCCAGTATCTCCACAGCCATAGCAGGAGCTATCAGCTTTCTTGGCCTTATTGTTCCCCATATCGGAAGGATCCTGGTTGGAAGCGACCACAAGGCACTGATTCCTTTTTCCGCACTTACAGGAGCTTTTACTTTCCTTCTGGCAGACACCATCGGAAGAACCATTGCAGCTCCCTATGAAGTCAGCGCGGCGGTGATCATGAGCGTTGTAGGAGGCCCGTTCTTCATCATTCTCTTAAGGAGGTCAAGGAAATATGCAAACTGAACAGCTTTCCCCAAAAAAGTCAAAGCCCGCCATGGAAGTGAAGAATGTGGTCTTTTCCTACGGAAAGAACAAGATCTTAAAAGGTGCATCCCTTTCCATCCCAAAAGGTAAGATCACAACCATCCTGGGTGCAAACGGCTGCGGCAAATCCACACTTTTTTCCCTGATGACCAGGAACCTTTCCCCTGATAAAGGCAAGATCCTCCTTGGCAGCAAAAACATCGCCCACCTGCGCTTAAACGATTTCGCCCTTAAAGTAGCGATCGTACACCAGTACAACACAGCCGCAGCGGATATCACTGTAGAACGCCTGGTTTCTTTCGGGCGTACACCACACCTGGGGCTTATGGGTATCCGCAGTGAAGAGGATGAAAAATATGTACAGTGGGCTATGGAAGTAACCAACATCACAGAGTACCGTGACCGTGAGCTTTCCAGGCTTTCCGGCGGACAGAGACAGCGGGTATGGATCGCCATGGCCCTTGCTCAGGGTACTGAGATATTGTTTCTGGATGAGCCCACCACATACCTGGATATCCGTTATCAGATTGAGATCCTGGAACTGGTAAAGAAGCTGAACCGGGAATATGGTATGACCATCGTCATGGTTCTTCATGAGATCAACCAGGCCATTTATTTTTCCGATCAGATCATCGGACTATGTGACGGACAGGTGATCGTATCCGGCCAGCCGGATCAGGTGGTAACAGCGGAAAGCATCCGTGCCCTCTATGGTATTGACCTGAAAGTTACCGAGATTGACGGGCGTAAATTTGTCCTTACCGTGTAAGTGTTCTTACCGGATTTGTATTATCTATTAAAAAGAAAGGAACCTTCCCTTTATGAAAAAATATTTTAAATTTCTGTGGATGACTCTGGGTTTTCTCTGCCTGGGTCTTGGAACGGCAGGCGTTGTTCTTCCCATTCTTCCCACTGTACCTTTTTATATGGCAACTTTGTTCTGCTTTGCAAAAAGCTCCCAGAAACTTCACGACTGGTTTCAGGGTACCGGACTTTACAGAAAGCACCTGGACAGCTTCGTGAAAAAGCGCGCCATGACCATAGGTACCAAGCTTCGGATCATGGGTACTGTGACAGTTCTTATGACCATAGGTTTTATCTGTATGCGAAAAGTACCGGCAGGGCAGATCTGTCTTACTGTTGTGTGGGTCTGCCATATACTGTACTTTTTCTTTAGAGTCAAAACCGTAAGCCCGGACAATCCGGTTACATAAGAGAGGTGCAGGTGACATTATGATCAAAACCAGACTTGTGGGACTTTTAACCCACGCAAAAAAATACATCGTCTACACAGTACTTTGGCAATGGATCGCCCTGATCTCCCAGATCGTGGCTGTTTTTACCATTGCAGGATTTCTGGATGGACTGCTTCATAACAAAGAGGGGAATATCTCCCGGGTACTCATCACCCTGATCGCCGTAATTTTTATCCGCATGGTGTGTGAGCGCCAGGGAGCAAAGGCTTCCTACCTTGCCTGTGTGGATGTAAAGCGTATCCTCCGGGAAAAAATCTACGAAAAAATGCTGCGCCTTGGTGCCTCTTACAAAGAGCAGGTTTCCTCCTCTGAGGTAGTTCAGGTGTCCACAGAGGGCGTAGAACAGCTTGAAACTTACTTCGGAAAATATCTTCCACAGCTTTTTTACAGCCTTCTTGCCCCTGTGACACTGTTTATCATTCTCTGCCGGGTAAGCTTAAAGGCCAGCGTAGTTCTTCTTATCTGTGTGCCTCTGATCCCTGTATCCATTGTGGTAGTCCAGAAGATCGCAAAGAAGCTTCTGAACAAATACTGGGGAATTTACACAGCGCTTGGTGACTCTTTCCTGGAAAATCTTCAGGGTCTTACCACCCTGAAAATTTATCAGGCAGATGAAAAAAAGGCAGAGAAAATGGATGAGGAATCCCAGCGTTTCCGTCGTATTACCATGAAAGTTCTTACCATGCAGTTAAATTCCACCAGTGTGATGGATATCGTGGCCTACGGTGGGGCAGCAGCAGGTATGGCAGTTGCAGTGACACAGTTCCTTCACGGAACATTAGGTATTTCCCAAACCTTATGTATTGTCCTTCTGTCCAGCGAATTTTTTCTTCCTTTAAGACTTCTTGGATCCTTTTTCCACATTGCCATGAACGGTATGGCTGCCAGTGACAAGATCTTCCGGATCCTGGATCTGCCGGAACCAAAGAACGGAACAGAAACCCTTCCAGATGGCCCATTGGATATTTCCCTGAAAAATGTCCATTTCTCCTATGAAAAAGGCCATGAGATCTTAAAAGACATTGATCTCACCCTCC
>CAKROW010000058.1 GCA_934373235.1 uncultured Blautia sp.
TGTAATCGTAAACCTGTATTCTTTTATGCTTTTTTGTTTCTCTGTGCCTTGATCTCTTCCAGTTCATCGAAGATCACTTCGTTGAGAACCTTGATATAGGTTCCTTTCATTCCGGAAGAACGGGACTCAATCACACCTGCACTCTCAAACTTGCGGAGCGCATTGACAATAACCGATCTTGTAATGCCCACTCTGTCTGCAATCTTGCTGGCAACCAGAATACCCTCATCTCCATCCAGCTCATCAAAGATGTGGATAATTGCCTCCAGCTCGGAAAAAGAAAGGGTACTGAAAGCAGACTTCACAACCTGCTGCTTCCTGTCTTCCTCTGCATTCTCCTCGTGTACTGCACGCATCATCTCAAGGCCTACAACGGTGGTTCCATACTCACTTACAATGATATCCTCAATATCATAAGGTCTGTCATTACGGTACATGAACACAGTTCCAAGACGTTCTCCGGCAATATCGATAGGATTGATGATTCCCTGATAGTTACCTGGTACATGCTCAAATCCAAGTGTCTGGAGGTTAACATTCTCCTTAGTGGAAAGAACACCCAGGAATCTCTCATTGAGAAGCGAGTCAATATGTCCGCCTATCTTATCATCAATCAGTTCTGTGATCTCTGCAACGCCAGGACAGAGACTAACACCAAGAACCTTTCCTTTTTTGCTGAGTACCAGAATGTTGGAACTTAAGGTCTCCATAAGAACCTGGCAGATATCATTAAAGACTACCTTACTTGAGCTGCTGTTGTGTAAAAGTTTATTGATTTTTCTTGTTTTGTCTAACAACTGAACGCTCATAGTTTCCTCCTTTCGCCTTCGTTTTTTGAATTCATCATATTTATAGTTACATATTACACGTAAACCTGAAAATTTACAAGATATTTTTAGTATTTTTTCATTTTTACTTGCCTTTTCTGAAAATATGATTATTCTCCATTTATTATAGAATAAATGCGAAAGGAACTATTTACTATTCTTCGTCCTTTGGTCTGGTCTCCACGTAACCACAGTTCTCCTGGCTGCAGACCAGCTTACTGCCTTTTTCCAGCATATAGCTGCCACATTTCGGACATTTCTTTTTGGATGGCTTCTGCCAGGACATAAAATCGCAGTCCGGGTTGTTTTCACAGCCATAGTATCTGCGTCCCTTCTTGGTCTTCTTCATGACGATCTCACCACCGCATTTCGGGCAGGCAACACCGGTTTTCTCATAATATGGTTTAGTATTTCTGCAGTCCGGGAATCCGGGACATGCCAGGAATCTTCCATGAGGTCCGTATTTGATCACCATATTCCGTCCGCAGTTATCACAGATCACATCTGTGACCTCATCCTGGATATCCACTTTCTCAAGTTCCTTCTCTGCCTCATCCACATCATGCTTCAGATCCGGATAAAAGTTACGCACTACAGTCTTCCACTGTACAGTACCTGCTTCCACGCAGTCCAGAAGTCCCTCCATGGTAGCTGTAAAATTCACATCCACAATACTTGGAAAGGCCTGCTTCATAATGTTGTTCACAACCTCACCGAGCTCTGTGACATAGAGGTTTTTCTGCTCCTTGGAAACATAGCGGCGGCTGATAATGGTAGTGATCGTTGGTGCATAGGTACTTGGACGTCCGATACCCAGCTCCTCCATGGTCTTTACAAGGGAAGCCTCTGTGTAATGGGCAGGCGGCTGTGTAAAATGCTGTTCCGGCTTAAGTTCTTTAAGATTCAGGATCATACCTTTCTCAAGGCTCTGGCTTAATACATTGCCTTTCTTGTCGTCACCCTCTTCTGTATATACAGACATAAATCCGTCAAATACCACCTTGGAGGCTGCCACTGTAAATACATATTCTCCTGCACCGATCTTTACTGAAGTTGTCTCATATCTTGCAGGTGCCATTCTGCTTGCAGCAAAACGTCTCCAGATCAGTTGATACAGCCTGAACTGATCTCTTGACAGGGACTCCTTGATCACTACCGGTGTCCTTGTGATGTCTGTAGGACGGATCGCCTCATGTGCATCCTGGATCTTCTGGCTGTTTCTGGCAGATTTCTCAGTAACAGATACATAATCCTCTCCATACTGCTCTCCGATATAAGCTCTTGCCGCAGAATCCGCTTCCTCGGAGATTCTGGTGGAATCGGTACGCAGATAGGAGATCAGACCTACCGTGCCGCTTCCCTTGATATCAATACCCTCATAAAGCTGCTGTGCCAGACGCATGGTCTTCTGTGTGGAAAAATTCAGTGTCTTGGCAGCTTCCTGCTGCAGGGTACTGGTAGTAAACGGAAGGGGGGCATTTTTGATACGCTCTCCTTTTTTTACCTCTGTGATCTCATAGGTGGCATCTTCCAGCTCCCTGAGGATCGCATCCATCTCTTCTTTATTATGGATGGCAACCTTCTTATCCCTGCCATAAAACCTGGCTGTCAGGGGCTTGCGCTCTCCTTTTATCTGAAATTCTCCCTCAAGGCTCCAGTATTCCTCCGGGATAAATGCATTGATCTCATCTTCTCTGTCACAGATGATACGAAGTGCTACAGACTGTACTCGTCCTGCACTTAAGCCTCTCTTTACCTTTGCCCAGAGAAGAGGGCTGATGGTGTAACCAACCATTCGATCCAACATTCTTCTGGCCTGCTGGGCATCTACCAGGTTCATATTAATCTCCCTGGCCTGTTTGATGGATGCCTTCACCGCAGTTTTGGTAACCTCATTAAAAGTGATCCTGTGCATTTTCTTAGGATCTGCCTTCAGTGCCTGGGTCAGATGCCAGGAGATCGCCTCTCCCTCACGGTCGGGGTCAGTTGCCAGATAGATCTTATCTGCCTTCTTGGCCTCCTTGCGGAGTTTTGCAAGAAGTTCTCCTTTTCCCCGGATCGTAATATATTTCGGTTCAAAATCATTATCTACATCAATTCCAAACTGACTTTTGGGAAAATCCCTTACATGTCCGTTTGAAGCCTCTACTGTATAATTTGCCCCCAGGAATTTCTTAACTGTCTTCATCTTTGCAGGTGACTCTACTATCACCAGATTTTTTGCCATTTTACCTCTCCTAATCTTCTGCCATCCCCAGCTTCCTCCGCTTCCTGTTTTTACCACCTGAAACAGGGATACTTATTTGCACTCAAGTCTGACATAGTGTTGTCTGGCTTCCTCACGTACCAGTCCCATAATGGTAAGCTGCGCGAGGATACTGCCTGTTTTTGCCGGTGAAAGACCGGTTTTTTCAATTATATATTCCAGATTTTTTGGTCGTAAATCGAGACAACTATACACCAAATCCAAATCTCTTGCAAGTCCTAACTTATTTTTTTCAGATGATTTTGTCAATTTTTTCACAGATATACCCCACTCATCCAGAAGGATCTCCGGAGTGTAGGCAATACCCGCGCCATCGTAGATCAGTTTATGGCAGCCTCTGCTTAAGGTGTCATTGACGGCTCCCGGGAGGGCATACACCGCCTTTCCCTGTTCCAGGGCGCAGGCCGCAGTGATAAGAGAACCACTCTTTTCTTTTGCTTCCACCACCAGTACCACATCTGCAAGACCACTGATGATCCGGTTTCTTGCCGGAAAATAGTAACTCCTTGGCTGGGTTCCGGGAAGACACTCACTTAAAATCCCTCCTTTTTCCCGGAGGATACGGTCATACAGGCCCTTATTGGATGCCGGATAGCAAATATCTGCCCCGTTTCCCATCACTGCAAAAGTAGGCGTACCTCCTTCAAGAGCTCCTTTGTGGCCTTCTGAATCAATTCCTGCTGCAAGGCCGCTGATCACCTGGATCCCGTATCCGCTTAAAAATTTTCCGTATTGGAAGGCCTGGATCCTTCCGTAGGCACTGCAAAGCCTTGCTCCTACAATGGCAATGGAGGGTTTCCTGTCATCCGGAAGTTCACCTCTGCAGTAAAGGATATCCGGCATATGGGAAAGTCTTTTAAGCCTTCGGGGATACTCAGGACTGTTTTTTTCTATGGTGCGGATCTCTGTGTTTTGTTTTCTTTCCATTATTATATAGCACCTCCCTGCAGATCAATTCCAGTATTTTTTGTCATAGGCCCGGTATGTCAGTGATTCTGCCGCATGACTTTCACAGATATCCTCCGACTCATCCATATCTGCAATGGTACGGGCTACTTTCAGGATCTTGTGATAAGTCCTGGTGCTGAACTGAAAACGTTCATATGCCATTTCAAAAAGCTTCTCAGCCTTATCTGTCAGATGGCAGTACCGGTCCACACTTCTCCCATCCAGTTCTCCGTTAAAGCTTATACGATCCTGGCTGTAACGCTGTTGCTGTATTTTTCGGGTTCGTTCCACCCGCTTACGTATAACTGCGGAACTCTCTCCCTGATTGCTCCTGTTCATGGAAGTGATCCTCATCTCCGGAACATCTGTGCAGATATCGATCCGTTCAAGAAGAGGCTGGCTGATCCTTCCCAGGTAATGGCTTACCTCTCCTGCGCTGCATCTGCAGCGGTTCATATCCGGATAATATCCGCAGGGACAGGGGTTCATTGCTGCCGCCAGCATAAAATTGGCAGGAAAAGTATATGTTCCGGCCGTCCTTGAAAGATGGATCCTCTTATCTTCCATAGGCTGTCTTAAGATCTCCAGACTTCTTCTGGAAAATTCCGGCATCTCATCCAGAAACAATACTCCTCTGTGGGCCAGGGTAATCTCACCGGGACCGGGAATCCTTCCTCCTCCTGCAAGAGCCTGGGCAGAGCTTGTATGATGCGGGCTTCTGAAGGGACGTTTCTTCACAAGAGGATCCTCCCTGGAAAGAAGCCCTGCAATGCTGTAGATCTTGGTCACTTCCAGACATTCCTCAAAAGTCAGCTTTGGCATGATCGTGGGAAGACGTCTTGCCAGCATGGTCTTACCGGAACCGGGCGGTCCGATAAAAAGGATATTATGGAATCCGCTGACTGCAATCTCTGCTGCTCTTCTGGCTCCCTCCTGTCCGTACACATCCGAAAAATCCACCACTCCGGACTTCTCTGTCCCATTCTCGGGTTCCATGATCTCCTGCTGTCTGAAATGTTCAGGATCTTTCAGGCAATCCAGCATCTCCCGGAGTGAATTCACTCCGTATACCGGCATATCCTTTATCAGTTTTCCTTCTCTCAGATTCTCCCCGGGGATCACGCAGAACTTAAGCCCCAGCTCCCTGGCCCGGATCACGCGGGGCAAGATCCCGGAAACTCCGTGGATCTCTCCGTTCAGGCTGATCTCCCCCACCAGAAGGATCCCTCTCAGCGCTTCCGGCTGCACCACCCCTGCTGCTGCCAGGACAGCCGCCGCAACAGGCAGGTCAAAACCAGCCCCTTCCTTCTTCATATCTGCCGGGAGAAAATTCACCGTGATCCTCTTGGGCGGAAGGCTGATCTTATTGTTCTTAAAAGCTGTCCTCACCCGCTCCTGGGCCTCCCGGACCTGGGCGGATGGAAATCCTACCATAGTAAAAGAGGGCAGACCGTCACTGACATCAGCCTCCACCTGTATCTCCCGCACCTCCATGCCGAAGATAGCTGCTGATAAAACACTTGCAAACACACATATCCTTTCTGCGCCTTATGCAGTCCCGATCACTGTATAAAAACGACTTATCTGTCTGTTTTGGGAAAATTCAGATAGACTTTTTCTGAATAATAGATAATAATAGATGTTAAATAGATTTTCTGATCTGTTGTGATAATTAATTATAGTCCATTTTGCTCTCTTTTGCAAGTGTGGATTTCGTTCTGTTTTATACTTTATAGTAACTTCGTTACTGTTCACTGGTAATGTCCCGCGAGGTGTTTTTTGTGAGCGAAGGTCACAGAAAACCCGAGATATACCGCGCGAATTTATGCGATCAGCATAAATTCTGTGCATCGCGAAGCGTGTTACTGAGAACGGAGTGAACAGTAACGCAACTTCCAAAAGAAAGGTGAGGTGTACCTAATGAAATTTCAGCGTATCCAGGATCTGCGAAATGATGCGGATCTGTCCCAGAGACAGCTCAGCGAGATCCTCCATATCAGCCAGCGTTCCTATTCTCACTATGAGACAGGTTCCCGTAATATTCCTATCGAGATGCTTATCCGTCTTGCCAATTACTACGAAACCAGCATTGACTATCTGGTAGGACGTACAGACAACAAAGAAATGCTTAAATAAGCAGATCCCCGGATGATCCGTGATACCATATCACTGTTCTCCGGGGATTTTCCGTATGTTATTTTACTGTCCTTCTTCTGCCTTTTTCTGTTCCCATTCTGAAATCTTGTAAATATTTGCCAGCTCGTAGTCATTGAATATGGAATTCTGCTGAGCATCAAAAGTTTCCGGATCTATGGTTCCGTTATACCAGGATTTGCTGTTAAAATAATCCGCAATACTCTCTGTGACAAACTGTCTTCCGTGACGGGCATAGATCTCATTTTTGGCCAGTTCAAGCTGATCGGAACTGTAGGCTGAAAGCTGGTCATCTGTAAGATAAGTCTTATCACTGTCCGGAAAAATATAATCTCCGCTTTCTGCTTCCTCCACAGGTACAGGCGTGACTTCAGTCTCCTCGTCCGGTACCGGTGTTGCTGTAGCCTGGATTTCCGGCTTTTCCCTGACCATGATGCAGTTCACTTTGGGACTTACGGATGCTCCCTCTGCCCTTGCAGTTGTCTCCACCTTCATATAAAACTGTCCGTTATCAAAAATGATCTCACCGGACGCAGTGCTTCCGAAGGAATCTGTAAACTCAAACTGCGCCGCATTTCCGGCCACCTCTGCAGTGACATCAGCCTCTGAAACGTGGGTTCCATCCCGGTCACTTGCCTGAGCATAGGTAAAAGATATGGACTTAAGACTTACATTATACACATTTACAGACACCAGTCCGCTGGTACTGTACCAGTAATCCCAGTAATCATCCGGATCAAATGCCGGAAGGATAGTTGGAACAGGAGTCGGTGACGGTGTGGGCGTTGCCGTAGGCACAGGTGTGGCTGTTGCCGCAGGTGTGGGGGTAAGCTCCGGTATGTCATCCAGTGCTTTCATTGCCTCCTGTTTCTTCTGCTCTTTTATCTCATTTTTTTTGTAGGATATGAGAAACAGCTCACCTGCACCTGCTGCCAGAAATATTAAGATCAGCAGAACCAGAGCAGCGGCCAGTTTTTTCTTTCTTCTGTTATTTCTCATTTCTTTTCTTTAATAATACCCTTTCTGTATACCTCAAGGAGTTTGATCAGCTCACTGATCCTCTCTTTCAGCGCCGCACCTGTATCAGTATCACCTACCAGTGTGCGCTTGTTATTATAATGCACCGCAACACGGTTGGAAACAATATCCTTTTCCTTTTCTACCGCTTCCTCCGCAGAAGTAAATGGTTCATGGGCAGAAAGCACAAGACCGTATGAATTATAAACCAGTGTATATCCTGCGATCCCGGTTACTTTTCTGTAAGCCTTGGAAAATCCACCGTCAATGACAAGTACCTTACCGTTGCATTTCACAGGACTTTCCCCCTCACTCTGGTGTACCGGCACATGACCGTTGATAATATGCCCCACTGCCGGATCCAATCCGAACTCCCGGAGCATATTATCCACCACCTCTTCATTTTCCAGAAGGCGGTAGTAGGCATTTTTCTTTTCCTTGTGAGTTTCCTTATCCTCTATGAAATACCGCTCAAATGTTGTCATTTTATCCTTGCCGAAAAGCGGCGAATTGGGTCCTGCCCATATGTACCAGAGAATATCCCTGCCTTTTTTCTGCTCATCCTCATCTACCGAATAAAAAGCTCTGCGCACATAGGTTTCCAGCACATCATAGAGTTCTTTTCCCCTGTAGGTCTTTCCGTAAATCTGCACTTCCTTGAAAGTTCCATCCTCATTTAAAGGAATACTTCCATGGAAAAGAAGGTTCCCGTTATATATCTTGTAAAGCCCTCCCCTGTCAAGAAGAAGCCGCACATGGTTCTGAAGCTTCTCACAGTTGCGGAAAGCAGAATCCAGACGATCCATCACTTCTTTTTCTTCCTCCGTCAGATCATAGGGGCGTTTCCAGTCAATGGTCGGAAAACTGGCGTCACGAAGAGGATATTCCTTTTCATTATCCAGAATAACGGTTCCTTTTTGCGGATCGATCTTTTGAAGAAGGCAACGTTTTTCCATCTGCCATTCCTTATGCCTTCTGATAAGCTGTCCCTCAAGCTTGAACTGTAATACAGCGATGGCTTTGTGCATCTTGCGGCTCAGTTCTTCTTCAAGGACATTGTAGCTGGATGTTCCCTTGATCTCAAAAACACTGCAGGGATCATCCTTATACACTTCCATTGCAAAGGTTGCAAGCGGCATAAGATTGATACCGTAGCCGTCCTCCAGGATATCCATGTTTCTGTATCGGATGCTGTTGCGGATCACAGTGGCGATACATGCCCTCTGGCCTGTAGCAGCTCCCATCCACACCACATCGTGGTTTCCCCACTGAATATCCAGTGAATGATACTTCATAAGACGATCCATGATAAAATGAGGGCCTGGGCCTCTGTCATAGATATCCCCAAGCACATGGAGATGATCCACAACCAGACGCTGGATCAGCTCTGCCAGGGCTATGATAAAGTTCTCTGCCCTTCCGATCTCAATGATGGTGTTGACAATGGAATCATAGTAGGCTTCTTTGTCGAGAACCTCTGCCTTCTCGGTGATCAGCTCCTCGATCACATAGGCGTAATCTTCCGGAAGAGCTTTCCTTACCTTGGAACGTGTATATTTGGAAGCTGTAGTCTTACACACCTCGATCAAACGGTAAAGGGTGATCTTATACCAGTTTTCCATATCTTCCTCTGTCTTTTTTACCACTTCCATCTTTTCCTTCGGGTAATAGATCAGGGTGGCAAGGGAGCGCTTGTCACTGTTACTTAAAGTATGGCCAAATACATCATCGATTTTTTTGCGCACAGCACCGGAGCCGTTTCTCAACACATGGGAAAAAGCATCATACTCTCCATGGATATCTGACATAAAATGTTCTGTACCTTTGGGAAGGTTCAAAATAGACTGAAGATTGATGATCTCTGTGGAGGCCTTGGCTATGGTGGGATACAGCTCCGCCAGGCGCTGCAGATATCTTAATTCCTCTTTTTTCATGATTTCTCCTTATCTATCCGTTAATTTATGAATCCATTGCAAAGTCAAAAAGTGACATCTGGTTTGACTGAGGGATATCTCCGAACAGTTTCATATCATCCATCAGATCAATAACTGTTTTGCTGACTTTTGTCCTGTCACGGAAATCATCCTTGGACAGGAATTTACCTTTTGTGGCAGCTTCCTCAACTGCCTCCGCGGCCTTGTCACCAAGTCCCTCAATAGTATCAATTGCGGGCATCAGCTTGCCGTCTATGATCTGGAACCTGTGGGCCTTCGCCACATAAAGGTCTATCGGAAGGAACTCAAAACCTCTTGCGTACATTTCCTGTACAATACGCATATCTTTCAGGGTATCCTGCTCTTTTTTGGAGGCCTCATCTCCTTTTTTGCGGATCTGGGCCATATAATATTCCAGGCGTTCTTTACCCATGCACATCAGCTCATAGGAAAAAGATGTGGCTCGGATACTGAAATAAGCTCCATAATAGGCAAGGGGCTGGAACACTTTATACCAGGCAATACGGTAGGCCATCATAACATAAGCCGCAGCATGTGCCTTGGGGAACATGTACTTGATCAGCTTGCAGGACCAGATATACCAGTCAGGAACATCGTGCTCTTTCATGGTTGTGATCCACTCATCCCGGAGGCCTTTACCCTTACGGACACTCTCCATGATGGTGAATGCAAGACCGCTTTCCACGCCTTTTCCGATAAGGTAGATCATAATATCATCTCGTGTACAGATTGCAGTGGAAATAGTGGCTTTTCCCTCCTGGATCAATACCTGTGCATTGCCAAGCCATACATCCGTACCATGGGAAAGTCCCGCAATACGGATCAGGTCAGAAAAATATTTCGGTTTTGTGTCGATCAGCATCTGCATGGCAAAATCTGTACCAAACTCCGGGATTCCCAGACATCCAAGCTTGCAGCCCCCTATATCCTCAGGCTCGATTTTCAATGCCTTTGTCCCTGCAAAAAGCGACATAACCTCCCTGTCATCCAGCGGCACAGTCTTGGCACTGATCCCTGTAAGGTCTTCCAGCATACGAATCATGGTTGGATCATCGTGTCCCAGTATATCAAGCTTCAGAAGGTTTCCGTCAATGGAATGATAGTCAAAATGCGTGGTAATGATGTCACTGTTCACATCATTGGCCGGATGCTGGACAGGAGTAAATTTCTCGATTTCCTCCCCGACAGGCAGGACAATGATACCACCCGGATGCTGGCCTGTAGTACGGCGCACGCCTGTACATCCCTTAACGATCCGGTTAATCTCACAGTAACGCTTATGTACTCCTCTCTCCTCAAAATAATTTTTCACATAACCGAAGGCTGTTTTTTCTGCCAGAGTACCGATGGTACCTGCCTTGAAAGTCTGTCCTTTTCCAAAAATAACCTCTGTATATCTGTGGGCATTTGCCTGATATTCACCGGAAAAGTTCAGGTCAATATCAGGCTCTTTATCGCCCTTGAAACCAAGGAATGTCTCAAAGGGGATATCAAAGCCTTCTTTATTCATCTTTGTGCCGCATTTCGGACAGATCTTATCCGGCATATCGCAGCCTGCCATTCCTGCATATTTCTTTACCTCAGGAGAGTCAAAATCACTGTATTTACAATCCGGATTGGGGCAGAGATAATGTGGTGGCAAAGGATTAACCTCTGTGATACCGGACATGGTTGCAGCCAGGGATGATCCTACGGAACCCCTTGACCCTACCAGATAACCATCCTCATTGGATTTCCATACAAGCTTCTGTGCAATGATATACATAACCGCATATCCGTTGGAGATAATAGAGTTCAGCTCCCGGTCCAGACGTTCCTCCACAATGGCCGGAAGCTGTTCTCCATACATCTCATGCGCCCTGGTAAAGCAGATATTCTTAAGATCCTGGTCGGAATTTTCGATAACAGGTGGAAATTTGTCCGGATGGATAGGCGACAGCTTCTCGATCATATCTGCGATCCTGTTGGTGTTGGTGATCACCACTTCCTCTGCCTTCTCACTTCCCAGATAGGAAAACTCCTCCAGCATCTCCTCCGTTGTGCGAAGATAAAGAGGCGCCTGGTTATCTGCATCCGAGAATCCGTTTCCAGCCATGATGATACGCCTGTAAACCTCATCCTGCGGGTCCATAAAATGGACATCACAGGTTGCCACAACCGGCTTCCGGAACTGCTCACCAAGCTTCACGATCCTGCGGTTGATCTCACGGAGATCTTCCTCAGAGTTTACCATATCATTTCTCTCATCTGCGATCATAAAAAAGTTGTTTCCGATGGGCTGGATTTCCAGATAATCATAGAAGTTTACAAGCCTTGCGATCTCCGCATCCGGAGCGTTCCTTAAGATTGCCTGGTAAAGCTCCCCGGCTTCACAGGCACTGCCTACGATCAGGCCCTCCCTGTGCTCCATAAGAACGCTTTTGGGTACTCTTGGCCTTCTGTGGTAATACTTCAGGTGAGATTTGCTTACAAGCTTGTAGAGATTGATCCTTCCAGTCTCATTTTTCATAAATATGATCACATGGTAGGTAGGAAGCTTCCTGATGGTATCCGGCGATACCGCACCCTGACGGTTCAGTTCATCTACGTCCCGGATATCCCGTTCTCTTAACATCTCCACAAATTTCACAAAAATCTCTGCCGTACATGCCGCGTCGTCCACTGCCCTGTGATGATGGTCCAGGGAAACGCCCACTGCCTTGGCAACTGTATCCAGCTTAAAACGGTTCAATGCCGGAAGAAGGAATCTGGCCATTCCCACAGTATCCACATAGGTAAAATCATCGGGGATACCCTGTCTCTTACAGTTCTCAATAATAAAGCTCATATCAAAGTCCGCATTATGTGCCACCATGACAGAACCTTTGCAGAATTCCAGAAATTCCGGCAGTACTTCCTCGATCCCCGGGGCATTCATTACCATGGAATCATTAATGCTGGTAAGCTGCTCGATCCGGAAAGGAATTGGAACTCTCGGGTTGACAAAAGTGGAAAAGCGGTCCGTGATCCGGCCATTTTCCACCCGCACTGCCCCGATCTCAATGATCTGGCAGGTCAGCGGAGAAAATCCGGTAGTCTCAATATCAAAGACAACAAAGCTTCCGTCCATGCTCTGGCCTTTTCCGTTGGTCACCATACCCTTCAGGTCATCTACAAGGTATGCCTCCATTCCATAAAGTACCTTGAAATCTGATTCTTTTGGTACAATACCGCCCCATGCATCAAAGCAGTGGTTTGCCTCAGGAAAGGACTGGACAACGCCGTGGTCTGTAATTGCAATAGCCTTATGTCCCCACTCGTAGGCACGTTTTACCAGAGACCTGGCATCTGTCACACCGTCCATGTCACTCATTTTGGTATGGCAGTGAAGCTCCACTCTTTTCTGAGGACTGGTATCCACTCTGGCGGTGGTAAAATCGGCAATCTTTTTGATTCCTGTAATATTTCCAATCGTAAGCTCACTGTCAAAACGGTCAATAGTGGTAACACCCTTCAGCTTGAGAAAGGCACCTTTTTTCACACTTTGGGTAACTTCCGGCACCTGTTCATTGCGGAGAAACATTTTGACTACAATACTGTCTGTAAAATCCGTCACAGGGAAGATCAGGATAGTCTTTTCATTTCGGATCTCCCTTGCCTCAACCTCCATAACCTGACAGCGGATGATAACCTCTCCCATCTCTCCGGTAATACTTTCCAGGGAAATAGCTTCCCCATCGAAATCTCTTCCATATATAACATCCGGGTTGGGATCTCTGCGGAATCCTCCGCGAAAATCACCTTTCTGGCCTCTTTTTTCAAAGGTCTTTTTCCCGCTCTGGCTTTCTTTCTTTTTCTCTGCAGGTGATACTGCTGTTTCTGTCTGCTTTTTCTCAGGTTTTTCTTCTTTTTCTTCGGTTTTCTTCTCAGCAGAGATACCTGCATGTTTCAGAACACTCTCCACTTCCTGACGGATCTGAAGTGCTGCATTTTTGCGGTATTTGCTCTCTTTGGCCTCCACAAATTCAAGATTTACCTTAAGATCCATCCCGCACCGCTCACAGAAAACCTTATGAAGATACTCTATAAGGATCTCACTTTTTTCTCTGGAGATCACGGAATCCGGAAGCTGCATATCCATAGTATCTTTTCCGGAAAAAATGATCTTTGCCCTGCGGAACAGATTATATTCCAGCATATTGTAATTACGAAGCTCCAGCTCCATGCTGGAACGGTAAGTCTCCAGAAAATTCTCCGGTGTATACTGCCCGGACAGCACAAATTTTTCCACCACAGTTACAGACATGACCATTCCCGGAAAACACTGCTTCTGTATCTCATCTTCCAGGGTGAATATGTGTTTTTTATGGATCCACCTGCTGCTCCTGATATAGACACGCAGATGAGTTCTCTCAGGGTTCAGCGAAACCTTGGTGACAAAAACCATGTCCAGAAGCTCTGAAAGATCTTCCTTCACTTTCAGGTTCGGAAATACGTCAAAAAAATCTTTTTCCATAAATCTCCCTTATTTCCAGTTAAGAAGTTCCTCTCTCAAAGTATCAAGAAGCTCTGTCTCAGGAACTTTCTTCACAACCTCACCGTGTCTGATAAGAAGTCCGACTCCATCTCCTCCGGCGATTCCGATATCTGCTTCTCTGGCTTCTCCGGGGCCGTTTACCACACAGCCCATAACAGCCACACGGATATCAAGAGGAATATCCTGCACCATAGTCTCCACCTGGTTTGCAAGGCCGATCAGGTCGATCTTGGTTCTTCCGCAGGTAGGACAAGAAACCACCTCAACGCCGCCTTTGCGAAGTCCCAGGGTCTTAAGGATACGTCTGGCTGATTTCACTTCCTCAAGAGGTGCACCGGTAAGGGAAACACGGATCGTATCACCGATTCCCTGGTAAAGAATAATCCCAAGTCCAATGGCAGATTTGATATTTCCGGAATAAAGCGTTCCTGCTTCTGTAATTCCCACATGAAGCGGGTATCTGGTTTTCTCTGCGATCAGCTCATGGGCTCTGGCACACATAAGAACATCGGATGATTTGATGCTGATCACCAGATTGTCATATCCCATATCCTCAATGATCTTTACCTTATCAAGAGCACTTTCCACAAGACCTTCCGCAGTCACACCGTGATATTTCTCCACCAGTTCCTTTTCCAGGGAACCGCTGTTGACGCCTACACGGATGGGGATTTCTTTTTCCTTTGCAGCATCTACCACTGCTCTGATCCGATCTGTACTTCCGATATTTCCCGGATTGATGCGGATCTTATCTGCACCGTTCTCAATCGCGGCAATTGCAAGCCTGTAATCAAAATGAATATCTGCAACAAGAGGAATATGGATCTGTTTTTTGATCTCTGACAGAGCTTTCGCAGCCTCCATTGTAGGTACTGCACAGCGGATGATGTCACAACCTGCCTTTTCCAGGGAGAGGATCTGTGATACAGTTGCCTCCACATCTTCTGTCTTTGTATTTGTCATGGACTGGATCAGAACAGGGTTTCCCCCGCCGATAACACGGTTTCCGATTCTGATCACTTTTGTATTATCTCTGTACATTCTGTCACCTCATTTATTATTGAAAGGCAGGTGCCGCATGGCAGCCCTGCCCTGATCAAGCGGGTATTCCGCTTTGTTACTGAATCTGGTTCATCTGTGTTTTCTTATGTGTCAGTGGCGGATCTTAAGAAGCTTCTCTTTAAGCTCGTTCTCCATACGGCGCATGTCTTCTTCCGCTGCCAGACGTTTCTCTCTGCCTTCCTCCTGGATCTTCATCACATCATCCAGAGTCTGTATCAGCTCTGCATTGGTTTTTTTCAGAGTTTCAATATCTACGATTCCCCGCTCCGATTCCCTGGCAGTCTCCACAGATGCCATGTGAAGAGTCTCTGCATTTTTGCGGAGAAGATCATTGGTCAGATCTGTCACCTGTCTCTGGGCCCGGGCAGCCTGTCCGGAATGAGCGATTCCAAGTGCCAGCACCATCTGGCTCTTCCACAGCGGAATGGTATTTACAATGGTGGTCTGGATTTTCTCGATCATTGTGGTATCGTTATTCTGGATCATACGGATCTGGGGCGCTGTCTGCATGGAAATGGTTCTGGTAAGCTCCAGATCATGAAGCTTCTTCTCAAAACGGGCACATTTGCTGTCAAGGTCACTGGCAGCCTGTGCATCCTCCGGAAGTCCGGTACGTACGGCTTTTTCCTGAAGTTCCCTGAGCTGTCCCCCGCGGACAGTCTCAAGCTTCTTTTTTCCCGCAAGGATATACATGGAAAGCTCCTTAAAATACGCGAGATTCTGCTCATACATCTTGTCAAGGACTGCCGAATCTTTCATAAGGCGCATCTGATGCTCCTCCAGTGCTTCCGTGATCTTTACAACATTCACCTCAGCTTTGGTATAACGGCTCTTCATGGTTTCCAGTTTATTTGACTGTTTTTTGAAGAAGCCAAACAGTCCCTTTTCTTCCTCTGCATCAAAATTCTTAAGTTCACTTACAACACCTGCCAGAAGTTCTCCAACCTCTCCCAGATCCTGGGTCTGAACATTTGCCAGAGCTGCATCGGAAAAATCTGCCATCTTCTTCTGGGTACCGGCCCCGAACTGAAGGATCTGATTTGTGTTCTCCAGATCGATCTTCTGAGCAAAATCATCTACCATCTTCTGTTCCTGCGGGGATAATACCGGTTCTTCCACCTTTGGTTCTTCCGGCTTCTCCGGCTCGGTAACCACCGGCACTTCTTTATCCTCTGAAAGATCCGGTTCCAGTGTCAGTGAAGGGGTTTCCACCTCAAAATCCTTAAATTCGTCTCCCATACTCTTCTCCTTATGTGGCTCTTTTACGTGTAATACAGACTTTCGTCTCAGGTTCTTATACGGCAGGGCAGACATTTATATCCCACTCTGTCGCATGCTTATCTGTGTTCAGATAATTATTTATGATCCGCTTCCTGCTTCATCTTCTCAAAGTCATCCTCAGTCAGTCCTTCCTGGGCAAGCATGGTATGTAATACAGAAATGTCACTGGAAACATCCCAAGCCGCATCCCTGAAAACCGAATCCAGGAGCTTCTCAAAAGCAATATTCAGTGTATCGATGGTATCTTCTATCTCCTTTTTGGATGCTTTGATATTCTCGCCCTGAACTGCCTGGCGATCCATCTCCTCATAGGCATCCAGAAGTTTCACAGT
>CAKROW010000059.1 GCA_934373235.1 uncultured Blautia sp.
GCATCCATATACATACTGCGGAACTTGTACATTTTAAATTTCTTTCCATTCTTTCCAACTCGTTCCTGAGCAAAGAAAATTGGTCCCGGTGATGCAATATAAATTGCCGGTCCGACAAAAATACAAATGATTCCGGTAAAAATACATCCAACTAATCCACCAGCAATATCCATTAATCGTTTTAACATTAACTGTCTGGTTGATGCATAATTGATACTTGTCGTAAGGACTGTGTAATCACCAACCTTTTCCACAAACTGTTTTTTCCCTGGTACACTTGTGATCTTTGCAAGATTAAGATGAATGGTTACTCCTGTCTCTGATAACTGCTCAATCAACTCTGACGGATATGGAAGATCTTCTGAAACAACAATCAGAACTTCATCAATCCATTCCTGACATACATACATTGCTGCAGTTTTTTCGTTGGCAACTACCGGAACTCCATGAATTTTTCTCCCAGTCCAGTCCGCATCAATTACAGCTACACCAGCTAATGAGAATCTGGCATAATTGTTTTCCTGCATGCTTAACACTACCCGTTCAGCCACATCTTCTGATGTAACGATCAGTAGTTTGCGTTCTCCGCCATCCTTCATCTGCTTTCGCAGAAGTTTTTTCCATAATTCTCTGACTATATACGTCATCAGGAAATAAATTATTATGGTAAGGATCAATGTTAATCTTGAAAAGTTCTGTCCCTGCTGAAGCAGGAATAAATATAAAACTGCTAAGGCACCTACCATGATCGCATGATTGAGCGTAACTACAAAATCACGATAGTATCCTCTCTTTAATACACTTTTCATAGTGCCATACGCAAAAATCACCACCAGATCTGCCAATTCAAGAAACACTGCCATATTCCGATACAGTATATCCGAATAAGGACTTGTCCTGTGACCACTTGCCAGATATGCCAGCAAAAATGCTGCCTGGATACAGATCAGATCCAAAATTATAAAATCTACATGTTTCAGCCAACCATCTGAATCTTTCCTATACATATGCTATTTTTCTTTCCCCTTCCATTTCTTCTTGCTGTGTTTTTATATGTGAACGCCCAAAAAAGGCGCAGGGATCCTTTACCTTTTTTAACCGTTTTTTATTATGTGGATTATTCTCGAACATCAGATTTTGAATTATCAGATATGTGTATTGACTTCTGTCTTTTATATTCTTTTTCATTTTCATTTTCTTCCAACTGGCAGAGGCTGGAGAGTTTGACATTTTATATCCTCCTCACTTTACCCCCCCCCTCAAAAAAAAGGGGATTTTCACTGAATGATCCTCCAGGGATTCTCAATAAGCACCTGTCTTACATACTCTTCCCCCATGATCTTCTTCATCTTCTCACAACACTTCCCGATCTCAGGTATCCGTCGGTCTTTCCGGTGGCCATCAGAGCCCACATAGTCGATCAGGTTTTCTTTCATCAGTTTTTTTGCATAATGTTTTGCAGAAAAGCCTTCAGCTCCGCTGATGGTGTCTGCATTTATCTGTATGTATGCTCCCATCTTCCTCAGGTCGCGGAGAAAATCCAGGTCATTTCTGGTTGCAGGATACCGCTCCGCATGGGCTATTATGGGAATGAAGCCGTTCATCACAAGGCTTCGGATCCTCTCTTCTATATAGGATCTGTCGTCTCCGCTGCTGAATTCCACCAGCACGTATCTGGAACCGGCCATGGTAAGTCTTCTGCCTTTTTTCAGGCAGTCTACCATATCCATGCTGGAGTGGAGCTCACAGCCCAGATACAGGTGCATTCCTTCTCTTCCGATGGAAAGTGCTTCCTTTCTCAGGCGCACAAACTGTTTTGTCACAATATTCATATGTGGCTCAAACATATCATATCTGAAATGTGGTGTCAGTATTACATGGCGTACTCCGTCTTTATATTCCTTTTTTAACATCCAAAGGGATTCTTCCATATCTCTGGCACCGTCATCTACTCCCGGAAGGATATGACAGTGAATATCGTAAAGTCCTTTCATCCTGTTCTCCAATATCTGAATTTTTACTCATTACATTTATGCACATACATATTGATATTATACCCTTATATTCTACATTAGGCAAGCATCCATCCTGCAAAAAAACCTACTGTTTGTGAGGTATTTTACGTAAAATATCACTATTTACAGAGAAATCATCCTTAAATCCACATAATATGGAAATAAAATTTCACCATGCTACATTTCATCTGGATTATTCCTCTCTGCTGTGCTAAAATAATCCCACGGCAATGAGTGTTATATTTTATTACTGGAGGGCCTTATTATTTTGTGCCGGTGTGACCGGCGGCTTTAAGGAGGACTTATAAATGACAAAAGACGATTTTCGGAAACTGGCAGAGAGTGGCGTGATTCTTCTTGACGGAGCTACAGGCTCCAATCTTATGAAGGCAGGTATGCCAAGGGGAGTCTGCACAGAGAGCTGGATCCTGGAGCATAAGGATGTGATCCAGGAGCTTCAGAGAGATTATATTGCGGCGGGTACACAGATCATCTATGCACCGACCTTTGGGGGAAACCGTGTGAACCTTACCATGCATGGTCTTGAGGACCGTATTGAGGAGATCAACCGTACCCTGGTATCCTATGCCAGGGAGACAGCGGACGGTAAGGCTTATGTTGCAGGAGATATCACCACAACCGGCAAGATGATGGCTCCGGCAGGGGATATGACTTATGAACATGCTTTTGAAGTTTACAGTGAGCAGATCACTATTCTTAAGAACGCAGGTGTTGATCTTATTGTTGCAGAGACCATGATCAATATTGAGGAGACTCTGGCTGCTGTTGATGCATGCTGCTCTGTCAGTGACCTTCCTGTTATGTGTACCGTTACAGTTGAAGCTGACGGAAGTATCTTCAGTGGTGGCAATGCCATTGAAGCGGCTGTTTCCCTGGAAGCTGCAGGTGCTGATGCGGTTGGTGTCAACTGCTCTGTGGGACCGGACCAGCTTGTTTCTGTGATCCGCAATATCAGGGAGAATGTTTCCATTCCGGTTATTGCCAAACCTAACGCAGGTATGCCTCTCATTGATGAACAGGGCAATGCAGTCTACAGTATGTCTCCTGCTGATTTCGCAGGATATGTGAAGACACTGGTGGACAATGGTGCTTCCATCATAGGTGGATGCTGCGGTACCACACCGGAATTTATTGCCGAGACTGCCCGTGTACTTGGAAAATAAATATCCTATCGGGATTCATTGATATTTTTACCCCAAAAGGCACAGATCGTAAAAAAGGAGCTTGATTTCCTTTATTATTTACAATCTGTGCCTTTTCTAATCCTCCGGCTTATCTGCAGACCGGGGAATTCTTATTTTTTATTGGCTGGATCCGCCCAGGCATTTCTCAGTGCTTTCCTTATAGGAAGTACACATGCAGGAACTACAGACAGGCCATCCACCCCGATCTGGATAAATTTCTCTGTCAGTGCGGAATCTGCTGCCAGTTCCCCGCAGATATATACTTTGCAGCCGGATCTGTGTCCACCTTCAATAACCATGCGGATCATTTTCAGGATTGCGGGATGATGATCGTCGTATTTGTTTTTCAGAAGAAGGTTCTGTCTGTCCATAGCCAGGGTGTACTGGGTCAGGTCATTGGTTCCAAGACTTAAGAAATCCACACGTTTTCCCAGTTCCTCGCTGATCATCACAGCAGCCGGTGTCTCGATCATGATTCCGGTACGCACATCCTTAAAGGGAATATTTTTTTCCCGAAGGCCTTCTTTCACTTCCTGGATCAGTGCCTCGATCTCATCAAGCTCATTCTCTGATGTGATCATGGGATACATAAAGGAAAGATTGCCGTAGGCACTTGCACGGTAAATTGCACGAAGCTGCGCCTTGAACATCTTCTTTCTGTCAAGACAGAGACGGATTCCACGGTTTCCCATCATGGGGTTGGTCTCATCCGGGATCCCCATGTATTCTGCCTGACGGTCAGCACCCAGATCCACAGTACGGATCACTGCTGGTTTCCCTGCCATGATCTCTGCCACCTGCTTATATGCAAGAAACAGTTCCTGCTCCCTTGGGTAATTCTCCCTTCCAAGATACTGGAACTCACTTCTGAGAAGCCCGATTCCTGCTGCCCCGTAAAACAGTACGGTATTCAGATCATCCAGACTTCCGATATTTGCATAAAGACCGATTTTCTTATAATCTGCTGTGATATCATCCTGGATACGAAGTTTGAGAAGTTCTTCACGTTCCTCCATATCTGCTGCATAACGGATCTTGTATTCTTTGAGAAGCTCCGGCTCCGGATCTACATAAAGGGTTCCTGTGTAACCATCTACGATTGCTTCATGTCCGTCCCACTCTTTCTTCACTTCCACATCTACCAGAGTAGGAATTGCCATGGATTTGGCCATAATGGAAACATGGGAGATAATAGAGCCCTGATGCATGGCCACTGCCAGAAGTTTTTCCTTATCCATCTCCAGAAGTTCATTGGGAGAAAGCTGTTCTGCTGCAAGGATCACCGGACTGTCCCCCAGATTGATCCTTGCATAGGAACCACCCATAGCTGCAATAAGATGCTCTGCAACTTCCTGCACATTTCGGATCTGTTCCTTCACAGACTCATCTTCCAGATTCCTGAAAACGTTTGCCAGTTCATCTTTGGTTGTCATCACAGCATACGCTGCACTCACTTTTTCTGTTGTGATCATGCTCTCCACCGCACGGCGGAAACTGCCTTTTCCCAGAAGCTTTAACTGTCTTTTCAGTGCACGCTCCTGCTCACTTGGGAGTGGTGTGTCTCCTGCATAGAGTCTCTGGATCTGTCCTTTTACTGCCTCCGCAGCTTCATCCAGACGGTCCAGTTCTTTTTTTACGTTGTCCACCATAGACTGGCGGATCTGGTACTCTCCTCTGTGATAATACAGTATCCTGCCGATGGCTATTCCGGCAAAGGCTGCTGCGCCTTTGTAAATCTCCATCTGAAAAACCTCCTCCCGGCAATCCTGCCTGTCTCTTATTAATCGCAGGCTGCCTTAAATTCTGTCCATGCCTTGTTGTATGCCTCTTCTGCCTCCTGGCTTACATTCTGTACGATCTCCCCTTTGGTTACATCATCCGGAACTACCAGATTCTCGTCTACCAGATCATCTGCTGCTTTATTTGTGTTGTAATAACCTACAGAATTGATACATTTCGCTGTTACCTCCGGCTCCAGAATGTAGTTGATAAACTCCTGTGCTGCCTCACTGTTGGGTGCCTCGCTTGGAACAAACATTCCAAGGATGCCAAAGCCAAGACCCTCCTCCGGATATACAACCTTCAGATCCGGATTCTGTTTCAGCGCTTCTGTTACCTGTGAAGTATAAAGGAATGCCACACTTGCCTCTCCGTTAAGAAGTGCATTCTGTGTATTATCGTCCTGGATCATGCGGATGTTTGGAGCAAGCTCTTTTAACTTCTCTCCTGTTTTTTCGATAACGGAAACATCCTCCTCATTCATGGATTCTCCCATGGACATCTGTGTGATGCCGCAGATCACACGATAGTTTCCGATGATCGCCACACTGTCCTCAAGAGATGGGTCCCACAGATCCTTATAACCCTTGATGTCTATATCCACCTGTTCCGGATCATACACGATCAGAGGGATTCCGGCACCGTACGGTACGGTATATTCATCATCAGGATCATAGAACTGTCCCTGGAAAAGAGGATTTATATTTCCGAAATTGGTCACTTTATCCTTGTCGATCTTCTGTACAAGACCTTCTTTTACTGCGCTCTCGATGATATAGTCATCTGCGATCACTACATCATAATCACCGCCCTTTGCCTGGGAAAGTTTCTCAAGCATGGTCTCATCTGTATCAAAATTGGAATATACAACTTTGGTTCCTGTCTCTTTCTCAAAATCATCCAGAACTTCCTGCGGAACCATTCCATCCCATGTATAAAGTACCAGCTCATCGGAATCCCCGGCGCTTACGCTGACCCCGGAAAGCATGGTCACTGCCATCGCTGCGCTTAACATTACTGCTGTTGCTTTTTTGAACTTCATATATGTCCTCCCTGTATGTCTTTTTTTTGCAGACGCGGTTTACTGCGCCTTTACCTTCGTCCAGAGCTCTGCATATTTCTGCTTGATCTTTGGCTCCTGGTATCCGAAGATCTCATTTTTCGGATTGGAAATGTCCGGTACATAAGCACTGATGCCCTCATAGTCCCCATCTCTCATCTCCTCAAATGCACTCTTCACAGTAGAAGTATATCCTACTTCTGAAGTATTGGAAAGAGCATTTTCATCATCCAGCATAAAATTAATGAACTCATGGGCAAGATCTGTCTCATTGCAGTCCTTGGTGATGACCATGGCATCGGTCCACACATTGGTTCCCTGATCCGGTGTGAAATAATCCAGGTTTGGATTTTCACTGATGATATAGGAAGCATCACCGGAATAAACTACTGCCATTGCCTTGTTTCCGGAGATCATGTTATCGATCACATCATCACCTGCATAAATTGGATCCATGGTATCTCTCTGTTCAATAAGCCACTGGTATGCATCCTGGATCTCATTAAGCTTCTTGGTATTCATGGAATATCCAAGTGCTTTAAGAGCGATCATAAAGGAATCTCTCTCTGAATCATACATATAGATATTTCCCTTATATCTGGTATTCTTAAGGATATCCCAGCCTTCTTTCAGATCCTGTGGATCTACAACTGTCTTATCATAAAGGATTCCCACAGTTCCCCAGAAATACGGACAGGAATAGCGGTTGCCCGGATCATAATCCTTATCCATGGTATCCTCAATAAGCTTTTTCTTATTGGGGATCTTTTTCCAGTCAATTGCCTGGAGATATTCCTCTTTGATCAGTCTCTCTATCATATAGTCGGACGGAACCAGCACATCATAGGATTCGCCGCTTGCCAGCTTGGTGTACATCATCTCATTGGACTCAAAAGTTTCGTATACAATGGTACAGTCATACTCTTTTTCAAACTTGTCGAGCAGGGACAGATCCATATACTCTCCTGCATTGTATACTCTCAGGATATGGGTTCCGTTGCTTACTATTCCCCATTTGATCATGGCAGCCATCAGTACCACAACCAGCACTACTGCCACATTTCGTCTTGTCTGCTGCTTCATTTTGCTGGCTGTGGATGCCTGAAGTCTCGGAAGAAGTACATTCATAAGAACCAGTACCAGCACAATGACCACGATCACGATCGTTGACAGTGCATTGATGGTAGGGTTGATCCGCTTCGTCATATTATATACGATAATAGAGATATTTTTTACTCCATTTCCGGATACAAAATAGGAAATTACAAAATCGTCAAAGGACATGGTAAATGCAAGAAGGGCTCCTGCAAAGATCCCCTCCTTGATCATGGGGATGATAACCTTTACCAGTGCCTGATAGGGTGTCGCACCAAGATCCATAGCTGCATTGGCAAGGTTTGGATCAAGGTTCCTTACTTTTGGGTAAACACTTGTGATCACATAGGGGGTACAGAACGCAATATGTGCCAGCAGCATGGTTATGTATCCCTTGGTAAGCCCCACTGAGGAAAACAGAAGCATCAGTCCGATAGCTGTTACGATCTCCGGATTCAGGATCGGAAAATTGTTTACTGTTAGTACAAATTCCTTCAGAACTTTTCTGGACCTGGAAAGTCCGATAGCTGTCAATGTGCCCAGAACAGTGGAGATCACTGTGGCCAGTATCGCTATGGAAACGGACACATACACAGCCTTGCTGATCTCGGCATTGTTGATCAGCTCACCGTACCACCGCAGGGAAAAGCCTGTGAATCTGGTCAGTGATTTTGAGGAGTTGAATGAAAAGATCATGGTCACAAGGATCGGCAGGTAAAAAAATGCCAGGCACAGCACAATATATAATTTAGAAAAAATCTTTTTTCTGTTTTTCATCTCTCACCTCTCCTCCTAGTCGTCCTGTTTGTCCATCTTCTTCATCAGGCTCATAAAGATCAGAATGATCACAGCCAGGATCAGGGAAATCGCACTTCCGAAGTTCCAGTCTCCCACTGAGATAAACTGGGACTCGATCAGGTTACCGATAAGCATGTACTGGCCGCCGCCAAGAAGTTTCGGAATAACGAAGGTTGAGATGGACAGAAGAAATACCATCATAATTCCGTTTACAACTCCCGGAATGGAAAGCTTCCAGGTAACTTTCCAGAAAGTCTGGAAAGGATCTGCACCCAGATCATTGGCTGCCTCGATCAGGGATTTGTCCATCTTGCTTAGGGATGTATGGATGGGAATGATCATAAATGGCATAAAGTTGCACACCAGTCCTACAATAACGGAAAAATCCGTATACATCATCGTTACCGGTGAAATTCCCAGAAGCCCCAGCAGATTGTTTATGATCCCGTTGTCAGACAGCAGGTTCATCCATGCATAGGTACGGAGCAGCATATTGATCCACATGGGAATCGTCACCATAAGGATCAGAAGGCTCTGCACCTTTTCGGAAAACTTTGAGATCATATATGCCAGAGGATATCCTAGTACCAGGCAGATCACAGTGGTAAGGATCCCCAGGCGGAATGACTTTACGATCACACTTAAATAAGTGGCCTCAATAAACTTGGCAAAATTTCCCCATGTAAAGGAAAGGGTAAGTACTTCATTTCCGTCCTTTGTAAATGCATAGAGCACAATAAGGACCAGGGGCACCAGTATCATAATGGAAGCCCAGATAACATATGGTTTTATCAGGTGTTTAAACTGCTTCATCAGTATACCCCCATTCTATACATGACATGTATATCCTCCGGGCCAAATTTCAGGCCTACTTCACGGCCTACCTCGGCATAGTCTGTGGTGTGTACCATATAGGTACGAAGCTCTGTTTCTATAAGGATCTCATAGTGCACGCCCTTGAACGTAATGTTCCTGACAATTCCCCTGATCTTGGCCTGGTCAGGCTCCACAATATCCAGATCCTCCGGACGGAGAACCACCTCGATCTCCTCATTATCCTCAAATCCCTTGTCCACACATTCAAACCGGAATCCGTCAAATTCCACAAGATAGTCCCGGATCATATGTCCTTCAATAATATTGGACTCTCCGATAAAGCCTGCAACAAAACGGTTTTCCGGCTCATTGTAGATGTCTGTGGGACTTCCGATCTGCTGGATCTCGCCGTTATTCATAACAACAACCGTATCAGACATGGAAAGTGCTTCCTCCTGGTCATGGGTGACATAGATGAAAGTGATCCCTACCTCTCTCTGGATCTTCTTAAGCTCTACCTGCATGTTTTTTCGGATTTTTGCATCCAGTGCGCCAAGAGGCTCGTCAAGAAGAAGGACTTTGGGCTCATTTACCAGAGCACGTGCAATGGCAACTCTCTGCTGCTGACCACCGGAAAGCAGGGTGACATCTCTTTTTTCAAAGCCTTCAAGACCTACCATCTTCAACATTCTTCCAACTTTCTGTTCAATGACAGACTTGTCGACCTTTTTAAGATTCAGTCCGAATCCGATGTTATCTGCCACATTCAGATGTGGAAAAAGTGCGTATTTCTGGAATACTGTGTTGATCTCCCTTTTATAAGGCGGAAGCTTGGATATCTCAATGCCGTTAAAAAGCACTTCTCCGCCGCTTGGCTCCTCAAAGCCTGCGATGATCCTTAACGTGGTTGTCTTTCCGCAGCCGCTGGGTCCCAGAAGCGTAAGGAATTCGTTCTCATGGATATCCAGGTTGATACCCCTCAGAACCTGCTGGTCGTCAAAATTTTTTGTGAGATTTTTAAGCTCGATCAGTTTATTGCTCATTTCTTACTTTCCCCTTCCCGCGTTTCCCCGCGATCACATACAAAAACAGTACCAGGATTATCACGGCAAGCATGATGGTACAAAGTGCATTGATCTCCGGCGTTACGCCTGTTTTCATTTGTGTGTAAACTTTTATCGGCAGCGTGGACACACGCGGACCTGTCACAAAAATACTGATCACCACATCATCCATGGACATGACGAACGCAAGTAAAGAGCCGGATATGACAGCCGGCATCACCAGCGGCAGCGTAATATCAAGGAATGCCCGGAAAGAGCTTGCCCCCAGATCCCTTGCCGCCTCTTCAAGTGCAGGATCCATCCCCGCAAGGCGTGCTTTTACTTCCATTAATATATAAGGCACGCAGAAAATTGTGTGTGCAATAAGCAATGTCAGCATACCGAACTTCAGATTCAGCATATAAAAGAACGCCATCAGCACCATTCCCAGAATGATCTCCGGGATCATCAACGGCAAAATGGAGATATATTCCATCACACCCTTTGTCTTCCAGTGTATCCTGGAAAGTCCCACAGCCCCCAGTGTTCCGATCACAGCAGATACCAGACAGCTTGATACTGCCAGCACCAGGCTGTTTTTCAGAGCTTCCATCAAGGCTGCGTCTCTGAAAAGTTCCTGATACCATTTCAGGGAAAAACCTGTAAAGCTTACCGGCAGCCTGGACTCATTAAATGAAAATACCACCACCACTGCAACAGGCACATACATAAGAAAAAATATCAGTCCCAGATAGAATCCGGAAAATCTTGAGTTTTTTTTCATCCGATCCCCTCCAGTTCTTTTACATTGGTGATCTTACGGTAAAGAAGGATCATCAGCGTTGTCAGTACCATAAGTACTACTGCCAGTGCTGCTGCAAAAGGCCAGTTGCTTCCTCTTGTCATCTGTTCCTGGATCAGGCTTCCTACCAGAACAATTTTGTTTCCTCCCAGGATATCCGCAATAAAGAACAGTCCCATGGAGGGGATAAACGTGAGGATCACTCCGGATAAAAGTCCCGGCAGGGTAAGTTTAAAGGTCACGGTAAAAAATGCCTGCAGCCTGCCGGCTCCAAGATCTCTGGCAGCCTCCACCAGGGTCCAGTCCAGCTTCTCAGCGCTGGAATACACAGAAAGTGCCATAAACGGAAGAAGCACATACACCATGCCTATGACGATCGCCGGATAACTGTACAGGATCTTCAGAGGTTCCTGTATGATCCCCAGCTTTAACAGGATAAAATTCAGGATGCCTTTTTTCTGAAGGATAATGATCCATCCGTACAGCCGGATCAGGGAATTTACCCAGAATGGCAGCATAAGAAGCAGCATTGCCACATGCTTCTTTTTTTCCGGAAGACGCGCCATAAAATACCCGAAAGGATATCCTGTCAGGCAGATGATCAGGGTACTGGTCACTGCCAGCCGGAATGAACCGGTAAATGTCTGTAAATAAACAGGTTCCAGTATTTTTCTGTAGTTTTCCAGGGTAAAGGCCCAGCTTACGCCGTGGCTTCCGTCTGTGGTGGCAAAGCTTAACGCCAGTACATACAAAAGCGGCCCGGCCACAAAGATCAAAGTAAACAGATAAAGCGGCAGGATCATCCACAGGGAGCCTGCTCCTGACTTACGCATGGTTTTCCTCTCTTTCTGTCTTTATGTCACAGTCAACAAGGACTGCGTCACTGCTCTTAAAATGAAAGAAGACTTTTTCCCCAACCTTCACACTGGCATCAATTCCATAGCGACTGGCTATGATCTCCTGGCCCTCCGTTGTTTTCAGAACCATGCGAAGCTGACCGCCTGCAAAGCTTTTTTCTGTTACAGTTGCCGGAATACCCTGCTTCGGATCTGTCTCCACCTGAATGTTTTCGCTGCGGACCGCAAAAGTGATCCGGGAGCCCTCTGCCAGTTTTGCCCGGACACCCTCCGTATCGACTGCTGCCTTGCCTCCGGATGTGGATACCACAAGGCCGGAGCCTTTTATTTCTTCCACTTTTCCCTTCAGAATATTGGCATTTCCCACAAAGGTTGCCACATAGCTGGTATGCGGGTGGTTATAGATCTCATCCGGAGTTCCTGTCTGTTCAAACCGTCCCTGGTTCATTACCGCAATGGTGTCGGACATATTGATAGCTTCCTCCTGGTCATGGGTAATATAGACAAAAGTAATTCCAAGCTTTTTCTGAAGCTTCTTAAGTTCGATCTGCATGGCACGCCTTAACTGCAGATCCAGTGCTCCCAGCGGTTCATCCAGAAGCAGTACCTCCGGACGGTTCACCAGTGCTCTTGCAATGGCAACTCTCTGCTTCTGTCCGCCGGAAAGCTCGGAAGGCTTTCTTTTTTCGTAGCCGGAAAGCTGCACCAGCTCCAGCATCTCCGTTACACGCTTCTTTATCTCCGGTTTTGGTACTTTTTTCAGTTTCAGACCGTAGCCGATATTATCTGCCACATTCATATGGGGAAAAAGTGCATAATTCTGGAACACAGTGTTCACATTCCGTTTATCCGGCTCCAGTGCTGTCACATCCTTCCCATCCAGAAGAACACTGCCTTCATCAGGAGTTTCCAGACCTGAAATGATCCTGAGTGTTGTGGTCTTCCCACAGCCGGATGAACCTAAGAGTGTGACAAATTCCCCTTTTTTTACTTTCAGGCTGATTCCCTTCAGCACATTCTGCCCTTCCTGAAAGCTCTTTTTTATATTCCTTAATTCCAATGAAAATTCGGACATTGATCTCTCCTTGTTTTTCATATTTCAATCTTTATAAGTCAGCCGGGTATTGGCAATCTGCCCTGCAGTACCTTTTTCAGTTCTATGCGTTTAAATGTGATGATTACATTTACATCCCGGAATACTTATCTGACTTCAGGGCTTATCTCCCTTCGTTTCCATAGTACTTCGTCTGTATATACCTGCAGTATTCTTCTCCGGTAAAAACGGGCTTAAAATCATTGCAGATCTTTTCAGCTTCCTTCGCCTGGTCTTTGAGTAGTCTGTAAGTCGTCAGTGCCAGCAGCTTGGCCGGAAGAATGTATGCCTTTTCCTTATCTGTGATCTTAAAGTCTGCTCCATGGAGCTTTCCCTCAAATCCCGCAAAAGTAAAATTAAGCACAGGAAACAGGTGTGTGAGATCCCCTACATCTGTACATGCATTGTTGAAATCACCGGCTGAGGAGAGACGGTAGCTGACTCCCAGCTCCTTTGCCACATCCACCATAACGGGATCTGCTGCTCTGTGGATCACCGGCATATAGCCCTGAAGTGGTTCTCTCAGGATTTTTCCTCCAAAAGCATAAGCTGCACCATCATAGGCACGGTCCATCTTCGCCTGAATAGACTCAATTGCTTCCAGAGACGCCGCCCTGACCTTGGTTTCCACAATTGCCTCATCCGGAACGCTGTTGATCACATCTCCGGCTTTGCGGATCACATTGTGAAGGCGTACATGATCCTCCTCCCGGAAAGTTTCCCGCATCATATTCATCATCTGAATGGCACTTGTGGTAATGCTTAAGGCGTTTATCCCGTCCCAGGGATCAATGGCCGCATGGGCTGCTTTTCCCTGAACAGTCACCCGTTCTGCACTGAATCCGTTGCAGGCTGCATTTCCCAGATAAAAGTCTTCCCTGACCGGCATCATATGCACATGTGTGGTCAGTATGATATCAGAATGTTCAAAAGCGCCCAGCCGAATCAGTTCACTTTTTCCTGAACCAGGAAAAACAATCCCTTCTTTTCTAAGCTGCGCGCGTTTATCTGCATCAATATATTCTTCTGCCGGAACGGCAAAAAAAGATACGGACCCAGACAGAGAGGAGCGTACCTCTTCATCGGCCAATGCCAATGCTGCGCCAGTCATGGCTGCAAGCTGTGCGTGGTGTCCGCATGCATGTGCTGTTCCGTTTACAGGATCAGCCATCGGATGTGCCTTACATCCAATAGCATCCAGTTCTCCTATAATTGTAATGTTTGGTCCATCCTGTTCCATCCACTCAGCCCGCACTCCGGTACGTGCCAGTCCTCCATGTACACGAAGTCCAAGTTCACGCAAAAAAGCCGCAACGTGTGCGGCTGTTCGCTCCTCATAAAACCCAGGCTCCGGATGTCGCTGGATATCCTCGGCAAAGGCTATGATCTCATCCCGGTGTTCATCTATAATATGAAGAATTCTCTCTTCTGTATGATCCATGTTCTCTCAACCCCTTTTTTCGCAGGTTAAGCTATATGATAACATAAAAACACCAGTTTGAAAATATAATTTATTAATTTATTTATTCTACTACCTCCACAAGCATCTCCATAGTTCCGCCGCAGACCATTCCCTCTTCTCCTGCCATATCATTGGTAAGATCTATGTTTTTGATAGTCCAGCCGCCTGTTTTTATGATCTGCCTTGCCACGCCGGCAAGCTCTGCCTCCGCACAGCCACCGCCTACTGTTCCCTCTGTAAATCCATCTTCATAGACGATCATCTTGGCTCCTGCCTTTCTGGGTACGGAGCCTTTGGTTGAAGCTATGGTGACAATAGCTTTTTTCTGATTTTTTCGTTTTTCCGGAATACAGGCAAGTTTGTGGAGTACTTCCATATCTATGTCTGTAAAAAATGTTCTGGCTTTATCCGGAGATGGCATACGTTTTTCCCGGATCACCTCTGCAAGAATGGATATGCTGATCTCCTCCGGGGTCACAGCTCCGATCTTCAGTCCAATAGGGGTATGGATCTTTTCCAGCCAATCCCTTGAAATCCCCTCTTCTTCCAGTGCATCTTTAAGTCCTGCCACTCTTCGGCGTGATCCGATCATTCCTATATAATAAGGCTCTTTTTCCCGAAAAAGAGTGCGCAGACAGTCACCGTCGTGCTTATGTCCTCTTGTTACCAGTACTACGTAGTCAAAGCTGTGTATGCCAAGCCTGGGGATGGCAGAAACAAAGCTGTCACAGATTACCTCATGTGCAAAGGGAAATCTGACTTTGTTGGCAAAAAATGGTCTGTCATCTACAACGATCACGGAAAAGCCGATTCTGGAAGCAAATTCTGCAAGTGCCAGGGATACATGTCCGCCACCCAGGATGATCATTCGTTCTTCTTTCCGGAACGGTTCTGAAAAGATAGTAACCGCTTCTGTTTTCTGAAGAACAGGACAGCCTTCTGAGAACGTCCGGGCTGCCAGGCCAGAATATGTTGACAAAGCAGGCAGTTCTGCCCTGGTTACGATCTGTTTGTCTATTGTGTTATCCGGATTCAGGGTAGTTACAAGTACTGCCTGATCATCGGTTTCTATTGTATGAAGGAGGTCAGCGTATATATTCATATTGTTAACGATCCAAATGTTACGGATCCTTCCTTTCATATTTTTATGAATTGCGTTATAGACATTATAGCATTTTTTCCGGTAAAAAAGAATCCTGCCCGGAGGGCTTTTTTATGGTATTGGAACATTGCGGAGTAATTTCCTGTGGCATAAAAAAAACAGCCCTCTGTGGACTGTTTTGGTTGTAGCTTGAAAACTGCATGCATGTGTGATCAATGTTAATCTGTTGAATCAATTGAAACCTGCGTACCGATTCGCTGGTTCTTGCTGTTTTGCTGCTCGCAGCTTACGCTGCATTGCATGTTTGAACAGCTACTCCAGCGGGGGTCACTTCGCAACTGCGTTGCTCAGTGTCATTTGCTTCGCAAATGTCCAGTCTGTACCATAAATGGTTCTCCACAAGCAAGCTTGCTCCGCCCCATTTCTGTTACATCCTGCCCGCTTCCTCGGCTTTTTGGTCAAGCCCTCACCCGATTAGTAACAGTCAGCTCCATGTGTTGCCACACTTCCACCTCTGCCCTATCTACCTCGTCGTCTTCAAGGGGGTTTACTTCATAAGAATGGGATATCTCATCTT
>CAKROW010000060.1 GCA_934373235.1 uncultured Blautia sp.
CCACTATACGATCTTTTTTCATCGTTTCCTTGTCACCCGCTTTCGTTTTTGGCGCATAAAAGGTTCAAGCAAGCCCAATTCCGCAAAACAATATTTCACGAAATTTTCAACCGTTTTCTCACATGTAAAAAGTTCTTTATAGAGAGATTTATCACATTGACCATCTAATATTTTTGCTTTAGCATACCATTCAATCCATCTTACATATACATCCAATGATTCATCCTTCATTTCTGGATATTTTTCGATGATAATTCTATATGCTTCAATCAATTTATTGTTACTCATTGATATTGAATCACTCTGAACATATACATCTACCAGTGGTTCAGAAACAAAAACCACTCTGTTTCCTTTTGCCGCACGAATCATCCAGTCAAAATCCTGAAGTCTAGGAAGTTTGGCATCAAATAGTATTTCATCAAATACTTCTCTTTTAGCAATAATCGTTTGCGTGCTTGCCTGCGAGTAAGAAGCCAAAATATGATACGGGACAATCCCATCCGACAATGTCGGATATATCGTCGCCTTTTCGTTAGATTCTGTAAACTTATTAAAAGCACAAAAACAAACGTCTGCCTTGTAATTATTTAAAGCTAAAAGCTGCTTTTTGAGTTTATCTTGATGCCACACATCATCACTGTCCTGAAAAGCGATATATTCACCCCTTGCTGCTTTGATTCCAGTGTTTCTTGCTACGCATGCTCCAGAATTCTTTTCTAGAGGGATTACTTTCAGACGAGCATCCTCAATTTTCCTTAACACACTTAGTGTGTTATCCGAAGAACAATCATCAACGACAATTACTTCTATGTCTTCCTCATTTTGGTTTAGAACACTTTTTACAGAACTTAAAATCACTTTTTCCCGATTATACGCGGGTATAATTATTGACACCAACATTGTCGTCCTCCTAATCCACTATGCTCTTATTTCCTGATTCGTTTTACACACAATCCCACATAAAAGATTGCCATTATATTCGGTCCCTTAAAAAAAGGCCATCGTATCATACACTGAGAAAAATTATAAATCATTATGGAGAATAAAAGCATATTTCTTAAATTTCTCGATCGTACCGCACGGATATAAGCATTATTACAATAATAACCGAAAAAAATCATTCCGAGTATCACACCAAACTCTCGCAAATCCAAATAAAGATACGTGAAAATTGTTGTAAATGTATTCATTGCTCTTGTCGGAGTAATATATATAAATTGCTGGAAATCACCTTCAATTAGTGAAAATACATTTGTATACCATTCCCCTATGTTCACTCCCATTAATCGCAACGGGAGCGAGATTATCTGGAGTAGTCCTCCTAGTGAAACCGCCCCATGTGTTATCAATCCTCTTCTTGAAATCTCCTCTATCCAATGTGTCATTAATGGCATACATCCTGAAAAATACAAAACATATTGTGATAAAGCAGAAATTTGTTTTTCCTCAAAGTAATCATTAAACCTTAACGAAGTTATCACGGATACTCCAATTATTGCTAGTATCATCCCTGCATAGATCTTCTTCTTAACTTTTTTGATTCTATTTAACAAATCATCGAATCGTTGATATATCAGAATTAGATATAGGGCCATTACTGCTATGGATACAAACAAATATCGTCCTCCAGTAATGATGGAGTATGCAACTATTGAAAATATAGAAGTAAGTATTACTCCTTTACTCATAAACTTCTCAAAAAAGTTGATTAATACAAGTCCTGTCAATAAAAGTACTCCAGGTCCATAAACAAACACTTTAATTAAATTATCTATGTTTCCATGAATTAGAAGTGGATCTGACGCCCCAAACATTGCTCTAATATTCTCATAGACTAACCCTTTACCCATAAGACTAATAATTAATATCAATTTCTCTAAACTATATATTGCACAAAAATAGGCAAAAAAAGCAATCACTTTGTTATTGGGGATATATGAAGGTTCATCGAAAGGACAAAGATGTTTGCTCAAAATTACTTGTTTGTTCTTTCTGATGTAGTAGCCTACAGCAAAGCTTATGCTACCAATCAATACTAATGAGTATGCCTTATCACTAGTAGAATACATATCGTATGGTGACATATATGCGATTAATACGATTATACTCCATAATACACAAAATACAGATAGTAGATTATAAAATCGTTTCTCTGTTCCATATCCTACTATTGCTATAAACAATAAACAGAATATCGTTAATATTCCCACAAATGTTCCCTCCAAAATCAGATTCGACCTGCAATAATTTTCAAAGCAAAACCAATATTCTCCTTATTCCACGCAGTTGAACTATTTATATGTAATCTTTTATCAGATAATACTTTTACCCGAGCCACAATACTACTCTTAGACTGTATCAACAAACATATCGTATCTACTTTTTCGACTTTTAATGAATCCCTGTAACCCTCAAGTAACTCTCCAAGCATTGTGGACATATTGTTCTGCTCTTTGAACAAACAGTGTAACCAATACTTTAATGGAAACACTTTTTTCAAACCCACACAATTCTTTTCATGCTGTCTATATAGAATCCTTGAAACAGGATCATATACCGTTTTCATATCTAAAGCCTTACAAACTAACATTAACCACCAGTCATGCATTATTATATTTTGAGGGATATAATTCTTTAGTACACGCCTCAATCTTGCGTCAAAAACCATTGTGCAACCCGATATATGATTGTACATAAGCGATTCAAAAAAATCATAATCTTCTTGGGGATATTCTATTTGCGGCAATACATGCAAATTACTATCCACAATAGTTGTTGCAGAATAGTATAACTGTGCTTTTTTTTTCTCCAATGCAGTAACAGCAGTATACAACTTATCTGGCAACCAATAATCATCTTGATCACTCAATGCATAATAATCGTAATCTTCTGCCGCACATATTAAATCCAAAAAACTTCTTGCTGGTTTTAAATTTTCTCCTGAATACCATTTCAGTTTTCCCTTTTGTGCCCACATTTTTAGTATTTCTAATGTTTTATCTTGTGAGCCGTCATCTCTAGCCAAAACATGCACTTCTACATTTTCCTGTAAAAAAATACTTTTAAGTTGTTCATCTAAATACTTTTCTCCATTATATGTAGAAAGAAGAACTAACACTCTTTTCATATTATATATCCCCACTAAAATTTGCCTAATGCAATACTTAACTTCAACATAATCGTTCCCTTAAGTGATATCCGACGAAATTGGGGGTCAAAAAGAATCAATAGTCTATTTCTTAAAGAGTTTTTAGCACCAGCTACACGGGACAAAAAAATTTTGTCTTTCTCGGTCAGCAAATCCGAATATCCTTCCAACATATCTTTTGCCGGGTTATAGTACATATCTCTTTTTTTGAAAAGATTCTTCATTCTACTTTTTTGTCCAGCCCGAATGTTACCCGCGTCTGATTCACTGTTTTTATAACGTATGTGATAAATTAATCGGCTATCAGTATAGTACACTTTACCAAAATAATAACACAGCAGCCCCGTCCAAAAGTCATGCGGTGCCAACTCGCTTGGTTTATACTTGGTTACAAGATCTTTAGCAGCCTTGTTCATAACAATCGTACAGCCCTGTGCATATTCTTGCGTTAAAGCATTTTTTTTGCTGACTGGTTTAGGTATCTTAATTGACTGCACCTCAAATGGCTTCAATTCTTCATCACAACTATATCGATTACAGTGAACCATGCTTGGTTCATTACTTTTTTCGCTTTCTAAGATATCAACGCACTCTTCTAATTTATTAGGAAGCCAAACATCATCTTGATCTGAATAAGCATAATAATCTGCTTTTTCAGATAGCTCAAGTCCACAGAGGAAACTTTTTCTCCAACCAACATTTTTTCCAGGAATGACTCTCACATTGTTATGTGCTGCACAATATTGCTTTAATAATTCCAATGTACCGTCTGTTGATCCATCATCCCGTATTAAGACTGAAACGTCAACACCTTTTTGCGCAAGAATCGAATCCAACTGTCTCACAACATTCTGTTTGCCATTAAATGTTGACATTATAACTTCAATATGACACATTCGCCCATTTTAACCTCTCATTTTAATTCCAATAACCCAATTTAAATGCAAGCTTTTTACCATATACTTTCACTATTGGTGCGTGAGAAATAAAAGCTTCATTCCATCCGTTTTTTTGAAGACTATTAATAAACGCCTTCGATTTATCATTATATTTTTCCGCTTTGACAGCTGGTCCATTGCTGTGCAAAAAATCGACCGTATTAATTTCTTCACTGTAACCATTTTTTTCAGCTATACTCTTGAAAATATTTTCAGCCGCATTAGATGTAGCAATAACGCAAGAAATGCCTGTATTATTTGCTTTTTTCTTCACTTCTTCAGATGCATTCCAGCAATCTCCAATCACAAAATCTGCTTTATACTGATTGCCTTTACATTCGCATCTCGTACATTGAGGACTCAAGCTATAATTCCACATCAGCATTTGCACAAACTCATCTACTTGATAGGTTGGCCAATATTTTGTCACTCCATTGGAAAACGTATATCTGCAATACGGTATCTGCCACCCTCTATTAACTTTCGACTTAAACTGTACATCCACTAATTTCGACTTGTATTTTTTTTCCAGTTTTTCACGATATTTTTCCCAAGCTAATTGTATCGGAACTCCATGACAAATTACAGCAATTATGATAGCCTTATCTCGACAAGACTTTTCTCTTAAATATCTATCCAATGCCTTGCACTGACATCCTGTTCCAGAAAATAGAACTCTATGGCCCGTTGCAATTATATCTTTTATTTTCGTAAAGCATCCATTCAAATCGCTATGTAAATACTTTGAACCAATCATGTGATAAACATCATCCATGTTATTTGAAACAATATGGATTGCATTGCAGTTTTCATCTAATACCGCACCGCACACATAATCGTTATTAGAAATATAAGTAGCAGCCATGGCATAAAAGAATCCCCCGGAGGAGCATTTATATCTACTTTTTTCATCATTTAGGAAAAAAGCCCATGCTTTGCACTTATCTAATTGAATTTCACATTCTTTCTCTAGTTTTGAATTCAATTTTAAGCAAAAGCGTTCACAAAGATTACACTCAACACATTTATTCTCATCTATCTTAGGAACGCTTGCCCAACCTTTTTCCACAAAACCAATCGCATTTGATGGACAAATACTCTTACATAATGTACATTCATAGCAATCTTGTATATTTGCAACTGACATCTTTATTCTCCAATTGCCTCATAGAGAAGTGAAAGTGATGTTTCTCTTTTTCGCCTAATTTTATCTTTGGAAACAGAATAATTCTCACTCATCATTTCTTCTATCATCGAGGTAGTTATATCATTATACGACACCAAATGGTTTTCCAGCCCTAATTCTTCCAGTGTTGTCTTCCTTCGTGCATCTACAGTATTTCCCTGAATTGAAAGGAAAGGCTTTTCAAATATAGAAGAAAATACTGTTCCGTGATACGAATTAGTTATTACAAATTCTGCGTCTTGTATCAACCGTAAAAACTCTCTTGGTCCCACATCAAGTTTACGATCAACTCCAGAAAACATCGCCCTTGGAGGAGCCACGATTTGGATAGCCTTGCAACCCAGCAATTTTTCAACTTTCTTTGCAGCTTTTACAGCTTCTTTTGAACCATTCCATGAGAACAAAAGAATGTACGGTTCTTTTACCAATCTGTCGCTTACAGCCACCTTTTTCCATTTATCTTGTGTTAAAAGTAGCGTTGGATCAACAGTAATAGTACTTTCAATTCCCTTCGATTTTAAATATTCCTGTCCGTTTTCTTCTCTTACTAAAATCCTATCAAATTCTTTGAGCCACGGCAAAAATTCATTTTCTCGCGCAATTGATGTCTTTATCGACGGGCCAAAAGACGCCGCATAACTTACCCGACGCTGTTTTTTAGGAAAATTCAAAAAATATAATGGTGTCTCATAACGAATAGCAGGATCCATATTCCATATCTGATCACTTCCACATACAATACAGTCAAACTCATTGGCTTGTTTTTGAACTTCAGCATCAGTCTGGCATAAATCAGTGACCTCTAAAACCTCATTATAGAAATATTCAAAGTATTTCTGGCGTTTTCCAAGCTGACCTGCGTAAGGAATACGCGTTATATTCTTCACAATTTCTTTTGGGTGCTTTGGTCTACGGCAAAAAACATCACTGATTTCTCTCAATATATCAGACTGATAATTAATTATCCTACAATCCGAATATTTCTTCTTTATAGATGTCTGAAGTGCGTATGCTTGCAAGCAAGCCCCATAATTTAAGCAGGCGTGGTATGTAAGTATTCCTATTTTCATTTTTATCTTCCTCCGTTAAGACAAATCATATCCCAGTTCACACAAGTCAGCATATATCTTTTCTGCGGAATGATTAAAGCTATACTTTTCAAGTACTTCCTTCTCCCCAGTTGTTGTTTTAGACAGCAACTCGTTTAAATTGACATCCGTGTCATATGGATTGATGTATACTGCGGCATTTCCATATATTTCCGGAAGGCAACTCGCGTTAGATACAATTATTTTTGCTCCCACACTTAGCGCCTCAAGTGGAGGAATACCAAACCCTTCAAATTTTGATGGAAAAATAAAAGCCTTACAGTTTTTCATCAATGCTTTAACTTCTTCATCGGACACAAATCCAAGCAATTCAACATTCTGAAGATTTCTATCTTTGTAGCTATCTCCATAAGACACAATATTTCCAGCAACAGCAAATATCTCATTTGGATTTTTTTCTGCTACACCGTATATCCATTCTAAATTCTTATTTGGCGATAAACTTCCGAGCATAAAGAAGTACTCATTCTTTTTTAATCTTGTCTTTTTTTGAAATATCCCATTATCCTCGGTCACGGTCTTGAAATGTTGCCATCCATTTTCAATAACGTGGACTTTTTCTGATTTTACTCCATATATGTCAATCATCTGTTGTTTAGAATAATTTGAAACAGTGTATATTATAGGTGAAAACTTCCACGCGAGATGATAGAATATTTTATGCCATATTTGAGATAATTTTCCGTACAAATTCTTACAATATTGAGGATTAACTTTGTAACTCAAGTCATGAATGCAAATAATTCCTGGCTTTATAATGGGCATCACCGAGCACAGATTCAAACTCAACGCTTTGTTTCTTAGCGTATAGAGTCCAAAACTAATCTGTTCCCATATTATTCCTTTTAATCTTCCCGTTTCTACAATCTTAATATTCTGCAAGCGAGGAATGTTATGCGCATTAGGAGGAATGACTAACTCTATTTTTTCTTTTCCAACAAGCTTGTCCAGCTCGACAATTGTCTCATATGCAAATCGCTCTTGTCCTGTCATTCTTCTCGCAAGAAATTGTCCGTTAAATACTATTTTTTTCATTACTTACCTCTTCTTAGCATCTTATTTTTATCAGCTCAGCATCGCCAACAACTAGGCACCTACCCAGTCCAGCAGGCAAAAATAGTGTTTCCCCCTTGCTGAAACGCATCGGTTTCTGTTCAGCATCCATTGTCTGAACCTCGCCGTAGCCATCTAGACACATCAGCACCTGAAAGGAGGTATTCATTACCGAAAACGCAAAGCCCTTCGTAACCTGAATTTTCTCTGTCTCAAAGTACTTGCAACGGCAGAGAATTTCACGAGAGCAGCCCGGATAATGCTTCACCATTCGGGGTTTCTGGCTTACATCCGGTGCAACACTCATATCCATAACCTGAACTGCCTTGTCAAAGTGCAATTCACGCTTTTTGCCATTTTTGTCCACACGGTTATAGTCATAAACCCGATAAGTCACATTGGAGCTTTCCTGAATCTCGGCAACCAGAATCCCTTTTCCAATTCCATGCACCGTGCCAGCAGGCACAAAGTAGGTATCCCCTTTGTGGACTTCTACTTTCTGCAAATGCTTGTCCAGCATACCGGTTTCCACTGCCTTGCGCAGAATTTCTTCCGTCACCTCATGCTGGAAGCCATAAATCAGGTGCGCACCTTCTTCAGCGTCAATGACATACCACATCTCTGTTTTGCCATTGTCACTCTCATGCTCTCTTGCATACTCATCACTCGGATGAACCTGCACAGACAAGTCCTTTTTCGCGTCAATAAACTTCACCAGTACCGGCAGTTTTCCATCTTCTACTTTTGTTCCGATAAATTCCGGATGTTGTTTTAATACATCTACCAGTGCCACCCCCTTGAACTCGCCGTTCGCAATGTAACTCGGTCCATCAGGATGGACAGAACACTCCCATGTTTCTGCCAATGGAGTTAAATCAATTTTCTTTCCGTATTCTTCTCTCAGCCTTGTGCCACCCCATAGATAATCCTTTCCGGTTGGCATCAGTTTCATGATTTCCATCAGACCGTTCCTCAATCAAGTTCAAACTTAATTTTATCGCTTACACTGATCTCATCGCCCAACTGAACTTCAATCATATCCAGTGCTGTAATCGCTTCAACCGTGTGCTTACAGCCTGCTGCAATGGTAATCACATCTCCCGTGCGGAGAATCTGTTCCATTCCATCCACGGTTGCTTTACCCTTGCCAGATACAACTGTCCAAACCTCTTCTCGATAATTATGCATATGGTAGCTCATCTTTTCTCCAGCTTTCATGGAGATTTTGACTGTCATTGAACCCGGCTGCACATCAATAACTGTATAAGTACCCCAGGATTTTTCGGCATACATAGCCTCTGTTTCGATTTTCTCAACATAAGGCTTCATGTAACCACTACGTTCTTTATCTGAAATCAGAATGCCATCACCGCTTGCCGCAATGATCATGTCTTTGCAGCCCATGCAGAGAATGGGGATATTCAACTCATTGACCACATTAGTGTTTTCACAGGTCTCATCCAAAATAGCTTTGCCCTTAGTCTTATCGGCCATGACCTCGGCCATCATGTTCCAAGTACCAACATCCTTCCAGTCACCACTATAGCGCAGAACCTGAATACTGGATTCCTTTTCAACCACTGCATAGTCAAAGCTGATTTTGGTCAGTGTGTCATATTTATTGAAGAGGTCACGATAGTCCTCAAAGTCGATCATACTGTGAGCCTTGTCCAGAAGATAGACAAGCTTAAATGCAAAGATGCCTGCATTCCACAGTGCGCTCTGCTCCAGATATTTCTTAGCAGTTTCGACGTCTGGCTTTTCCTTGAACTCTTTAACTTTACTGACGTTTTCGCCACTTTCAGGAATGATATAACCATACTTCTCGCTCGGATAGGTTGGTTCAATGCCCATCAAAGTCAGATTTGCATTACCCTGTTCGGCCAATTCCTGCAATGTCTTGACGGCCTCGTAATAGGTGTTATCCACATACGGATCGACCGGGCAGACCACTACTGCTTCTTCTGCGTTAACGCCCACCTCATCGTGGAGATAGGCTGCAGCCAGTGCGATGGCAGGGAACGTATCACGACGGCAAGGTTCTACACAAATAGAAGCCTTCTCACCCAGCTGGTTCTTGATAGCACTTGCCTGTGATTTACTCGTTGCAATCGTGATCTTTGCATCTGCATCTACCGTAGTGATCTGGCGATAGACACGCTGCACCATCGACTCGTACTCATCTTCATTTTTAAAAAGCTTGATGAACTGCTTGCTGCGTACATCATTGGAAAGGGGCCACAGACGTTTACCGGAACCACCAGAAAGTAAAATAATGTTCATAATAATCTCCTTACTTCAGTCCCAGTTTTGTCTGGATCGTATTCTGGGTTTCTTCTAGCTTCTTCTTAGCTTCTGCCTTATCAGCACCCTTGATGCTATAATAAATCTTGATCTTAGGCTCTGTACCGGACGGACGAATGGCAATCCAAGAGCCATCTTCCAGCACATATTTCAAAACATCAGAAGTCGGCAACGTGCCAAATCCTTCTTCAGCTGCAACAGGAGAGCTAAAGTCCGTCACAGACTTTGTTCCTTCAAACGGTGAGCCAGAAGAACGAAGCTCAGACATCATGGAAGAAATCTTTTCCAGACCGTCCTTGCCCTTTAAGGTGAAACTATCCAGTGCATCGCGATAGTAACCGTACTCAGCATAAATTTCATCCAGCTCATCCAGCAAAGTCTTGCCATTTGCTTTTGCTTCAGCTGCCATTTCACAAATCAGAAGAGAGCTTACAACGGCATCTTTATCGCGAGCATGTGTTCCGGCAAGATAACCATAGGATTCTTCATAACCAAAGAGGAAATCGTAATCCTGTTCTTTCTTGCCATTCACCTTCGCCTGCTCGAACTGCGTGATCTTCTCACCGATGAACTTAAAGCCGGTCAGCGTGGAGAACACCTGAATTCCATGTTTCCGGGCGATGTCCGCACCAAGCTCAGAAGTAACAACCGTCTTAACCACAGCCAGATGCTGATATTTGCTCATATCGGTATGGGTTAAGACAAAGTTCATCAACAGCGCACCGACCTGATTGCCGGTCATCAGCTGATAGCCACCTGCCGTCTTCACAGCGATGCCCACACGGTCACTGTCCGGGTCGGTACCCAGAACAATGTCAGCACCAGTACGCTTTGCCTGCTCGATGCTCATTTCTAGAGCGCGTCTATCCTCCGGATTCGGAGAAACGACGGTCGGAAAATTACCATCCGGGATAACCTGTTCTGCAACGGATTCAATGTGCGCAAATCCGTCCAGACGGAGTGCCTTCTGTACCGGAACATTGCCTGTACCATGCAGTGGAGTGTAAACGATTTTCAGATTCTTCTTTGCTTCTGCATTCTGATAACGGCTCTGCTTCATGACTGCCACAACAAAGTTATCAGTCACATCTGCCATCGAAACCAGAGAACTGTCACCCTTAAAATTAATTGTATGATAATCCGTAATGGCATCAACATAGCTTATAACTTGTTTTGCCTGCCAAGGAACAAGCTGGCAGCCAAACTCGTCATATACTTTGTAGCCGTTGTATTCTTTAGGATTGTGGCTTGCTGTTACAACCACACCAGCAAGCGCATTCCAGAACTTCACAGAGAAACTAAGCTGAGGAGTAGGACGAGCATGAGCATGCAAATAAACCCGAATGCCCATACCACTTAGCACATCTGCCGCGGTACGGGAAAAGAATTCACTATTGCTACGGGTGTCGTATCCGATAACTACTCCACGCTCTTTACAAGCAGCTGCTCCGTAAGTATCTAGAAGATACTTGCCAAGACCATCCGTTGCCTTTCCAACGGTGTACTTGTTCATGCGGTTAGTTCCAGCACCCATTACACCGCGCAGACCTCCGGTGCCAAATTCCAAATCACGATAGAAGCGATCCTCTATTTCTTTTTCATCTGTCAGGGCTGCAAGTTCTTTGCGTGTGGTAGCGTCAAAGAACTCATCGTTCAGCCACTGTTCGTATCTCTCCTTGTAACTCATACTTCATTCCTCTATCTTTCAAATCGTTTAGTGATTACCAACTCAGTCTCTCTCAACCATTGTCTTTTCATTAATCCGTGACACAGAGGTCAGACATTTATAGTTCAATACAATACTTAGATCGTATTGTTAGCCTCTTATTTTAGATGTATAAATCTCGCTATAATGTCCGGCCATATTTATTGTGTTATATTCACTTAATATATCTTGGTATGCTTGTCTATTTAACTCTTCTATGTCATTCTGTGCAACATGAATTGCTTTGACAAAATCACTAGTATCCTGACAAACAAATCCATTCTTTCCATTGTGAATAACATCACGATTTCCAATCACGTTGCTAACCACGCATGTCTTTTTCATATACATTGCTTCTAGCAACGAAATAGGAAGACCTTCCCATCTGCTCGGAAGCAGGAAAACATCTGCATTAACTGCATACCGAATGGCTGTTGCTCGATCAGCCCATCCTGTAATCTCGATATTTTCACTTTTTAATTCTTCTCGAAGTTCACCATCACCGATCCACACAAATCTAATATCTGGAAGTTTTTCGGCGATCTCATTGAATAGGGTCGGATTCTTCTGATAGCATATTCTTCCAAGTGTAAAAACAGTAAACGGATGCTCAACCTTTTCAGTCTTGTCCATGATGTCTTGGAGTTCTGCCATATTAATGCCATTGTTCACATAAACTGCACGCTTGGTAAGTTTCAAAGTTTCCTGATGTTCACCTACGCTACAACTGATTGTTGTGCAATTACGTTTTGCACAAACGCTTTCAACCATTTTATAAATGATCCGTTTCATAGGTTTACAATCTTCCATCAAGAAACTATAGCCATGAGGCGTGTAAAACATTGGAATCTTGTTCCCGTTAAAAGCAAATCGTCCTAATGCACCAGCTTTACTGCTATGTAAATGAATGATATCTGGTTTTATTTCGGCGGCTATTTTTCTTATCTCAAAGAATGCTTTTAAATCCTTAGAGGCATCTATTGCTCTTCCAAAATTCTTTACCTCGATCAGATGAATCCTGTCATCAAAGTATTCTTTATAGTTTTTCGGTGTCTGTTTTCTCACCGCATAAGCAATGTACATGTCGTATTGATTTACCAGCTCGTTTGCCAAATCAACCATGTACGTGAACACGCCTCCGCCCATAGCTTCGACTATGTACAGTATTTTATTTTTCTCCGCCATGAGTAGGTTCCTCCGTATTCCGTAATCAAAACTTAAAAGTATCCTTCAGTCCCAGCCACTTCTGATCCTTATCACTCAGATTCAGTGCCGTACCGTCTTCCAGCATATATCCTTCTGCACTTGCGCTGCCCTTGTACTCCCCCTTCAGTTCCGGCCATTCAATACCTATCTCCGGGTCATTCCAAGCCATGCCGCCCTCATCATTCGGATGCCAGAAGTCATTGACTTTGTAGCAAAACTCTGCTTCATCACTCAGAACTAGGAAGCCATGTGCAAAGCCCTCTGGGATGAGGAACTGCTTCTTGTTCTCAGCAGACAGAGTCACACCATACCATTTACCATAGGTTTCGAAATTGCTTCTAAGATCAACAGCAACATCAAACACCGTTCCACGCACGGCGCGCACCAGCTTACACTGCGGATACTGCTTCTGGAAGTGCAGACCACGCAAAACACCCTTTGTGGACATGGACTGGTTGTCCTGCACGAAGTGGATGTCGATGCCAGCTTCCTTCATATCTTTTTCATTGTAGGTTTCCATAAAATAGCCGCGGGTATCGCCATGAACAGCAGGCTCAATAACACAAAGTCCTTCGATGCCGCCTACATTTTTCTCAACTTTAATCTGTCCCATTTCCTCTATCTCCTCTTACTGCTCGATTTCTTTCAGGTATCGGCTCAGTGCATCCTGCCAAGTCGGAAGCGGAGTGAATCCAGCTTCCACCAGCTTGCTCTTGTCCAAACGGCTGTTGAACGGACGCGCAGCCTTGCTCAGGCCATACTCCTCGGTACTTACCGGCAGGACTTCCGTCTTGTATCCAGCCTGACGGTAGATCTCTTTAGTGAAATCGTACCAACTGATATAACCGCCCTCGTTGGTCGCATGGTAGTAGCCATACTTCTCGGTTTCATTCATATCAACAAGCAGTCGAGCCAAATCATATGTATAGGTCGGTGTGCCAATCTGGTCATTAACCACACGGACAGTGTCATGGGTCTTGCCGACATTCAGCATCGTCTTAATGAAGTTCTTACCGTTCAGACCAAACACCCATGCAATGCGGACAATGAAATATTTCTCCATCGTCTGGCTGACTGCCAGCTCACCCTCCAGCTTCGTCTGGCCGTATACATTCAAAGGCTTGTAATCCTTGCAGTCCGGCTGCCAAGGCTCAGTACCCTGGCCGTCAAATACATAATCCGTGCTGATATAGGTCATTTTGCAGTCCAGCTTCTTGCAGACATCTGCAATGTTCTGCGTACCACCAGCATTGATGGCACGAACTTTCGCCACTTTATCGTCGTCCTCTGCCATATCCACAGCAGTCCACGCTGCACAGTGGATTACAGCATCCGGTTTTACTTCTGTAATTACTTTTTCAACGGCATCTTTATCAGTAATATCCAGAGCCACATACGGTGCTTTTGTTACCGCAGAACCATCAGCCACACCGCTGTAGTTTTCCTGAATATCAGAGCCAATGCCTTCATGGCCGCGCATCAGCAGCTCATTCATCACATCATGTCCCAGCTGACCACCAACGCCTGTTACAAAAAACTTCATGTTCTTTCCTCCTCCGGCTTCTTAGCGGTTGCTGTACATTTTCTCGTAGTAGTTCTGATATTCGCCGCTGATGATAGTCTCCCACCACTCACGGTTATCGAGATACCACTGGATGGTCTTCTTGATGCCATCCTCGAATTTGGTCTCCGGCAGCCAGCCCAACTCGTTGTGAATTTTAGTCGGATCGATGGCGTAACGCATATCGTGACCCTTACGATCACCAACATGTGTGATCAGGCTCTCCGGCTTGCCCAGTTCTTTGCAGATGATCTTCACAATCTCGATGTTCTGCTTTTCGTTATGTCCGCCAACATTGTAGACTTCACCAACGCGACCCTTGTGAATAATCAAATCAATGGCCTTGCAATGATCTTCGACATACAGCCAGTCACGGACGTTCAGACCCTCGCCGTAAACAGGCAACGGCTTGTCAGCCAGTGCATTGGCAATCATCAGCGGAATCAGCTTCTCCGGGAAATGATACGGACCATAGTTGTTGGAGCAACGGGAAATGGTCACGGGCAGACCGTAAGTGCGGTGGTAAGCCAGCACCAGCAGGTCAGCAGCAGCCTTAGAGCTGCTGTACGGAGAGCTGGTGTGGATCGGAGTCTCCTCAGTAAAGAACAGGTCAGGACGATCCAGCGGCAGGTCACCGTAAACCTCATCGGTAGAAACCTGATGGTAACGCTGAATGCC
>CAKROW010000061.1 GCA_934373235.1 uncultured Blautia sp.
ATGTATATCCGATGATAATCTTGGATAATCTTTCTTTCAGGTCTTTGATGTCGCTTGCAAGACAGAGAACTGCCATAATCTCAGATGCAACTGTGATGTCGTATCCGTCTTCACGAGGCATACCGTTTGTTCTTCCGCCAAGGCCGTCTACTACGTTACGAAGCTGACGGTCATTCATGTCAACGCAACGTCTCCATGTGATCTTTCTCGGGTCAATGTTCAGATCATTACCCTGGAAGATGTGGTTATCGATCATTGCTGCAAGAAGGTTGTTTGCCGCACCGATTGCATGGAAGTCACCTGTGAAATGAAGGTTGATATCCTCCATCGGAACTACCTGTGCATAACCGCCGCCTGCTGCACCACCTTTTACACCGAATACCGGTCCGAGAGATGGCTCACGAAGAGCTACCATTACTTTTTTGCCCATTTTCTGCATTGCGTCTGCAAGACCAACAGTTGTAGTTGTTTTTCCCTCTCCTGCTGGTGTCGGGTTGATAGCTGTTACGAGAATCAGCTTACCATCTTTCTTATCGCTCTCTTTCAGAAGATTGTAATCGATCTTTGCTTTGTACTTTCCGTACTGCTCCAGATATTTGTCCTCAATACCTGCCTTCTCTGCAATCTGTGTGATTGGAAGCATTTCGCACTCCTGTGCAATTTCGATGTCACTTTTAAATCCCATAATGTTACCTCCCTTTAGGTATTTTTACAGTTTCTAATCCCTTAAAACTGTGGTTCTATAAAAACAGGTCCCACCCTGTTCTTAACTAGAGAATGTAAATCTATTATAACTGTTCAGCCCGCCAAACAGTTCCATCTATGAAAGACATTTCAGGAATGTCTTCAGAGATCCAATGATCACGTCTCCCATAACAGCCATATCTTCGGCCGCAAAGGAAACCGGAAAATTATCGGAAAACAATATCTGTGAAGACGGTGGAAATTCATCATCACCCTCCCACAGGATCATCTGAATCTGATATCCCGGAAAAATCTCCACCTGATAGGCCATATCGCCATGATCCACCGGAACTGCATGGATATGCTCCATGATCCCCTTAAAATCCTTTAATCTGTTTCCGTATGTAAAAGCCAGGCGTTTGATACACCGTCCGTCAAACTGACGGAGATATACCTCCCCCCAGGGCATTTCCCTGTAGGTCCTGTACTTTCCGCTTCCCAGAGATACATTTCCGTTCAGCAGAAAACGGATGGTAAGGATCCTTGCGTAGATCATTTCCTCAAGAGGATAAAATCCCATATCATCATCTTCATGAGTCACCTGAAAATCCGGCCAGGAAATATGATAAACTGTTCCCAGAAACTTCAGAGTCAGTTCTTTCTTCTCTGCATCATAGGGAATGGAGAGGCGTCCGGCAATTTCTGACGGATCTGCCTTTCCAAACTCCTCTGTGTAATGTTCCCAGGGCATTCTTTCCTTGCTGTCTTTTTCATAATTCAAGTCATTTATACTAAAAGCCATGTTTTACCTCTGCCATTTTAGTCTGCATTATCTCTTCTGCATTTCTTCCATAACAGACGGGAACAGCGATGTCTCCGTATGTGGAATAAAGCATGCACCTACAAACTCATCCATATAGGTAGGAACTGTTGAAAGCTCCAGATAGGTCATGTTGGATGCCAGCTCATAGGTCTTTTTCTCTGCCGGTGTGGAATGAAGCATCAGATAAGCACCTGTCAGAGAGGAGTTACCAATGTAATGGAACTTCTCAAGAGGGATATCCGGGAACATTCCGATATGTACTGCATTTGCCATATTGATTCCGCTTCCGATTCCACCTGCAACATATACATCATCGATCATGGAAACGTCAAAATCAAGAGAATTCAGCATAGTTCGGATTGCTGAGAAAATAGCTCCTTTGGCACGGATAAAGTTATCAATATCAACCTCTGTGATCTCTACATCCTTGGCGGAACCGGCTTCCTCCTCAAATGCGATCACATAGCTTCCCATTCCATAGTGATCATGACGGACACGTTTGCCCTCTCGGACAAATTTCCCCTTCGGATTGATGATTCCTGTCATAAAGAGTTCACTGATCACATCAATGATACCGGAACCGCAAAGACCTACCGGTTTTGTTCCCGGATCTCCTACGATCCTGTAAGTAGGCTCCATGGTCTCTTTATCAATAGTACATGCCTCAATAGCACCGTCTGTAGCACGCATACCGCAACTGATATCTCCACCCTCAAAGGCCGGACCAGCGGAACATGCACAGCTCATCATAAAATCAGAATTACCGAATACAAGCTCTCCATTTGTACCAAGGTCGATAAACAGAGAAAATTCCGGTCTGTTCCAGATCATACTTACCAGCGTACCTGCAGTGATATCTCCGCCTACATAACTTCCGATATTGGGAGCCATGATAATATGTGCATCCGGATTGATCTCAATTCCCACATCCGATGCAAACAGAGAATTTGTTTTGAAAAATGCCGGAATATACGGTTCCATACGAAGAGGATCCGCATTGATCCCTGCAAAAAGATGATTCATTGTTGTGTTGGAAGCCACACACATCCGGTAAATCTGACTTTCCGGGAAATGAATGCTTCTGCACATTTCATGGATCATCGGATTGATGGTTTCCCTGATCACAGCATCCTGCAGTTTCTTTCTTCCGCCTGGCTTTTCTGCCTCAATGATACGGTTGATAACATCCGCTCCAAAACGGATCTGTCCGTTACCGGAAGAACTTTTGGCCAGGATTTCTCCTGACTCCATGTTAATAAGAACTGCCGATACTGTAGTAGTACCAATATCCACAGCAAGTCCGCCGATGATAACATCTTCCCTGCTGTCAAAAACATCATAGACAAACATGTCATCCGGTGTTGTACGGATCACACATTTTAATGAAAACTTACTGCGTCTAAGTACATCCGGAAGTTTTCTGAGCACAGAATACGGGATCCTGATGCGTTTCAGGTTCATATATTTACGCAATGCCCTGGTCAGTCTCTCGTTGTCCGGCATGGTGTCATCCAGAGATGGCTCATCCATGTGTACTTCCACAATATCAAGACTGTTTATAAGTTCTATGCCTGCAGATTCTACTTCATGCTTGGCATTTTCAAATATAGCGATTTCTTCTTTTGAACTTAAATCGGCAACCTTCATCCGGCTCTTATATGCAGATGCAATATCCGGTACAAGTACCTCAACATCCGCACTGATCTTGCTCATACAGGCCAGACGCCAGCCTGTTTTATACTCTTCATCAGAAATATGAAGTGTTTTTTTTGAGTCCAGTTCTCCGCTTTTTAACTGTACCCGGCATTTTCCACAAGCTCCGTTTCCGGAACATGGGGCATCAATAGCCACATTCGCTCCACGAGCAACTTCCAGTAAATTATCCCCCGCATTGGCAAAAGCTTCTACCTTACTGCCATTTTCAAATGCAAATGTCACCTTAAACATCCGGTAACCACCTTTCTCGCCTCGTGAATCTTTTTGTCTTTCACCTGTGGCGCTGGGAGTTAGACTTAACTATATTTGTGAAAAAAGGCCAGAGGCCGAAGCCTCCAGCCCTCTTAGAAATTCTGTTTGATTAGATCTCCAGGTAGGAATCTGCGTAAAGTGTATTGCCCTTGAATACATCACAGGATTTGATTGTCTCCATAAGACGTAAATCGTTCGGGTTAACGATTGCAGATGTAAGACCGTTCATCATAGCCATAGCTACAAGAGCGGAATCCATGATCGGACGGATATGTTTTGGCATACCGTTACTGTTATTGGAAAGACCACCTGTAGAGTTCAGGCCCATCTCGGAGAACATCTTGATTGCCTCAAGAACTTCCATCTGCTTGTCCTGCATTCCTTTAACAACCAGGAACAGCGGGTCAAACCACAGATCCTCTGCATCCATACCAAGACCAAGACCTCTCTCAAGCATGTTCTGGCAGTGCATCATACGCTCATCGTTGTCTGCTGCAACCATTCCTGAAGAGCAAAGTGCGATACAGATTGCATCATTAGCTGCTGCAAGGTCGATATTGGAAATTCTGTCGCCGGCATCAGCAGAGTTTACGATCGGTTTTCCTTTGCTTCTGTTGTATACGGAGATACCAGCCTCGATTGCCTTCTGGTTTGTTGTATCCAGAGCAAGCGGAACATTATCAAACTCAGACTGAAGAAGCTGTACTGCCCATTTCATAAGATCCTCGCCATCATTCTCAGCAGGTCCGATGTTTACATCAAGGTATGTAGCACCTGCATCAAGCTGCTGTTTTGCTCTCTTGATGATCGGCTCAGGATCTCTCTCAGTAAATGCTTTATTTACTGCCGGTGCTGTTGTTGAAAGTCTCTCCCCAATTGTTACAAATTTTGCCATACTCGTGTTCTCCTTTACATATTAGTAGGATATGGCTGTGCAGTAAGCCTGCACAGCCTTTTATAACTGCCAGCATATACTGGTCAGCTTTTTCTTATCAGATGATTATGCATCCATGTCTTTTAAGAATTTCACAAGCTGTACTGCTTCTCTTGGTCCTACGATGATCTCCCATCCAGGAAGCTTAGCCTCAAGGTCACCCTTAAGAACTGCTACTTTACCAGGAATAACCAGTCTTCTGCATTTAACCTTCGGCTCAACATTCTCTTTGATATACTCGGAGATGCTGTTTCCGGAGAATTTACCTGCTGCCCAGGATGTCAGTACGGAAAGTCCGCCGGCATCATTGATAACCAGATTAAGCGGAACACCGGAACGCTCCAGCTCGCCGGATACAACGAAATATGTAAGAGCAAAGTCTACTGTTGTTACAACGAGAGAATTCTCGTCTGCTCCGTTCAGAGGATAGATACCCGGCTCTACCTTCATTGGCTTCTGCGGGTCTGTAAATACGTTCTGACGAAGTCCGAACAGTGGAAGTGCCTCAGCATATGTCAGCTGCTCCATAACAACGATGGAACCATATTTCATAGTGAACAGGGAAGCAAGTGCTGCCTGTAAATGTTTGTCACCCTTTGCGATCTTAACAAGGTTAACGATGGAAGGATAACCAAATGTTCTGTCCTGATTCTTAAGAGCCGCACGACGAACCTGTACAGTATTTGCAAAGGTCTCTTTGATGTCAGCTCCGGTTGTATCAAGTACAAGATTCTTGTTACCAAGTTTTTCAAGTGCTGCTGTAGTATCATATAATTCATTAAGATCCTTACCGGATACTCCAAGAACAACGCCTGCGTCAGTAGCAACCTGGCTCATAGCCTCATAGTTGGAAGCATTGGCTCCGTTAAGAACCGGTTTGCTGTCCTTACATACTTCAAGAGCAGCTTTTGCGATTTCAGGATCTGTACAGCCAAGGATCAGAGTTCTTCCAAGACCTTTAGCCTTCTCTACAAGTGCTGTATATTTTGCAGCATCAGCACCCTCACCGCAGTTTACATATACAAGCTCTACATGCATTCTCTCACCGATACGATCATAATCAACGTGCGGGATCTCTGCAAGTTTTGCTTCTACTTCTTCATCAGACATACCTGTGCAAAGTGCTACAGCATATCTTGTTTTGCTTACAAATGTTTTCTCATGTCTGAAAAGAACAGTCTCTCCACCAAGTGAAAACTCTCCGTCGCCTGTTCCGATCTTGATTGTTTTCATTGGCGGTGCAGTTGCCTCGGAAAGTGAAGCCAGTGCTTCCTCAGACATATGAGGACACTGCTCAATTTTCAGTGCGCCCTGTGCAACTTTCATGGAGAAAGCCATACATGTAGGGCATCCACATTCCTTACAGTTTTTCTTTGGTGTTAATTTAAAGATCTGAATACCATTCAGTGCCATAACTTATAATCCTCCTATTTATTACGCCAGTGCTTTTATCAGTTTGGAAATTGTCTTAACAGATTCCGGATGTCTTAAGATAACTGCATCGGAACCAGCCGCAAGGTCTGCTGCTGCTGTCTCAACTTCCATGTCGATTCCACGCTCATCCTGTGATCCCCACTCAGGCATATCTTTCTCAGAAGCTGTTGCTTCCTTGACATTCCATGTCTCTGCGGAAACAGGTGTAATAATAGGCATCTGCAGCATGTTATCGTTCTGTCCTAAAGCGGCACCTTTGATACGGTCCATAGTGGAAACTACGTACTCATATCCATATCCTGCTGCTGCACTACCGATATTCATAACGATCTTCTTCGGATCTACACCAAGCTGTGTAGTAACAACGTTAAGCTGTTTAGCAAGGTTGATATCAACGGCAGACTCAGCACCTACGATCTGGTTGTAAGCAAGACCTGCTGCTGCGCCGATTGCCTTATAGTTCTCTTCCTTCTCGGAAAGGATCAGTGCATTTCTGCCCTGAAGAGCTTCTGCAACCTTCGGAAGGAGCTCTGCGTCCTTCTCAACATTCTTGCAGCCCTCTACAACAAGTGGACAGTCAACTGCTTCAGCAACTTCTTTTACAACTGCGATCAGCTCATCAATGGATTTGTTCACACCGTTCGGATCGCCGCCCTCAAGGATCAGTGCGACAAAGTCGGCACCTTCCATAGCTGCAGCTTTCTGAGCGATCTCACCCATTGTTGTTGCGCCTTCATAGTATGCCTTGATACCTTCAGATACACCCTCAAGACCCATATCAGAAATCTCTACACCGATTTTCGGGCAGTTCTCTGACTCTGCGTCAAAAGAGTAAAATGGGAATGTGCAATCCCCACCAAATGTCACAGTCTTATCTCCGCTTCCGATTGTGACATCATTGATTTTTGCGTTAAACTTTTGTGGTTTCTGATTAAACGGCATTTTGTTAGCCTCCTTAAAAATAATGATTAAAAACTACAGAGCTTTATTTATTATACTACATCATAGGGTCCATTGACAAGGCAGGATGACCTTTTTCTGTTAAAAATTCAACAAGCGCCTCCGGATCTGTTGCAATTGACTCGTCACCAATCATATCTGTAAAGTTGTCAATGCCGTAAAGTTCTTTTGCTGTTTTATTGAGACGTTCCGCAACTGTCTCTTTCAGCTCTTTCGGCATCCATACGATACGCTCGATACCACCTTCTGCTTTCATGAATTTCTTGGAAGAGATGAAATGTTTACCATGACCCATGAAGCCAGGTGTCTGGACACCGCCGCCTGTCATGGATGCCATCTCAGGAAATGTCATTCCTAGAGGTGTCATGCCTGCATACTCACGGTTTGCAATAACAACTCCGTTGGAAAATGGCTCAATACCACAGATACATTCGAAGCATCCGCAGGAAGTCATAGGATCCTGCATAATGGAGTACAGTGTAACGTGCTCCAGAGCACCCTGTGAGAATTTCTGAACTGCTTCATCAACATCCTCATAGGAACCAAGATTTTCGTCGATCGGACGCTCTTTTGTGATCACCTGACACGGTCCTGCCGGATCAAGCTGATTTGTTGCCTTTGCATCCAGCCATGAAACCGCTCCGCAAAGTCCAAGTCTCTCCGGTGTTACTACACATACGTGGGATGGGGAAAACGCCTGGCAGAGGATACAACTGTAATATACATCTACAGACTCATCTGTCAGACTGTCAAGTCTTTCATCTCGTTTGTCGAATACCGGAATTGCAACCTCATGACGGATCCTTGTACATTCTGCAGGATCTGTATAGATAGTAACCTGGCATTTATCTACAACTGCGTCAAATTCATTTTTGACCTGGCTGTAAAGAACTTCTCCGATATGTTTGATACGGAATCCTGCATTATATGCCTCAATGCTGATACGGATACGCTGCATATCTCTCTGACCTGTGTGATATACACCCTCAATGCAGTTAATATAATTGTGGAACTTTCGCTCGATAACAGGTTCAAAATCAGGCTGCATCTTCTTTCCGGCAACCTCCACAACATATGCGATGCTGTTTTTGCTGCCAAATTCCATCTCATCTACTTCGGGGCCAACGACAGTGATCTTATGATCTTCTATCTGATCCATTTCCCTTGTCTGTACAAGCTCTGCACAGTCTACACGGGAACCATCAAACTCCACCTGCATGTCTTTACGTCTGATGATCTCACCTTCAAATGCTGACGCAAACGCTACCGGAATATCGATCTTTGTGATCTTGATCTTGATATTTCTTGCTTCCAGGGATACCTTGTTGAAATCAGCTACATTTGCACAGCCGATCAGTGCTCCCGGAACCTCCTCCACGTTTTCATCTTCATTTGTGATGACCGGAAAACCAAGCTTGATAGCGCCTGCTCCTGCTGCAAGGATCACATCATCCACAGGTTTGAATGCATTTACGAATGCAGGCACTCTGTCCTTGGTGTAAGTAAGAAGGCTGGCTGCATCGCCAGGTGTTACGTTACCGAAGATCAGTGCTGCACGAAGTGCAACAGAAACCACATGGATCACAGATGTAACCTCTTTTCCAAGAGGCACGATCCTTACATTATAACCCATTTTGAGTCCAAGCTCCTGTGCCTGATCGATGATACCGCCAACTAATGTAACCAGAATACCCTGTGCCTGATAACTCTTGATCAGATCAACACCTTCCTGTGCAGTCGGTGCAGAACCAAGAATAACAGCAACGCCCGGAATATCCCCGGTTACAAGCGGTACACCCATCTCTCGGATAATGGAGTCTGCCAGATGTCCATAGCACGGTTCACTATAAGGCTCCGCACCATCCAGATACTTCAAGGCTTCGATAAATTCCGCACACAATGCAGTTGCTACTCCTGACATCAGAGCATCATCAAGTTTCTGCTCTCTTGTCATCAATGTTTTGACCACTGCAAGAGCATCTTTCATCTCTCCCAGGGTTTTTACCTTTACACCGGTAACTGCATAGTAGCAGGGCAGACAGTATGCGGTATGCGGAAATCCTACCGCTTTATCTGCTCCGTGCTGTGCAATTGCCCCGTCTACTGCCTGTACAGTCAGGCCATAGACAGCATCATTCCCGTTGAAAATTCTGTCAATCAACATATTGCACATCTCCATTTCCAATTTTTTATTTATATGATCTGTCAGTGACAGTCATATATAAGTTCCTTCTCAATATGCTCCGCAATCATATTGATGTTTCGCGCACTTCTGATCTATCTTATAAAGTATGATAACCCATCAAAGCCAGGGAAAGGATCATTAAGATCCCCTCCCTGTACATAAATTACATCATCGGATCCAGTCCAAGTGCCGGATGTCCTTTTTCTGTAAGGAATCCAACCAGTGTCTCAGGATCTTCTGCAATTGTCTCATCACCGATCATATCAGTGAAGTTGTCAATTCCGTAAAGCTCTTTTGCTGTCTTGTTAAGTCTGTCAGCAACGAACTCTTTCAGTTCTTTCGGCATCCATACGATACGCTCGATACCGCCCTCAGCCTTCATGAACTTCTTGGAAGAGATGAAATGTTTACCATGTCCCATGAATCCAGGTGTCTGAACACCGCCGCCTGTCATGGATGCCATCTCAGGGAATGTCATTCCAAGTGGTGTCATACCTGCATACTCACGGTTGGCAATAACAACACCGTTGGAGAATGGCTCAATACCGCAGATACACTCGAAGCATCCGCAGGAAGTCATCGGATCCTGCATGATGGAGTACAGTGTAACGTGCTCCAGAGCACCCTGGGAGAATTTCTGAACTGCCTCATCAACGTCCTCATAAGCACCAAGGTTCTCATCAATAGGACGCTCTTTTGTGATGATCTGGCAAGGTCCGTTCGGATCAAGCTGATGTGTGGCTTTTGCATCCAGCCATGAAACCGCACCACAAAGTCCAAGTCTCTCCGGTGTTACTACACATACATGGCTTGGTGCGAATGCCTGGCAGAGGATACAGCTGTAATATACGTCAACAGACTCATCTGTCAGAGTATCAAGACGCTCATCACGTTTGTCAAAGATCGGGATTGCAACCTCATGACGGATTCTTGTACACTCAGCAGGATCTGTATAAATAACAACCTCACATTTATCAACAACTGCATCGAACTCATTCTTAACAGATGCATAAAGAACTTCACCGATATGTTTGATGCGGAATCCTGCATTAAATGCATCAATGCTGATACGGATACGCTGCATATCACGCTGTCCTGTATGGTATACACCCTCGATACAGTTGATGTAGTTATGGAATTTACGCTCGATAACCGGCTCAAAGTCAGCCTGCATATTCTTACCAGCAACTTTAACAACATATGCGATGCTGTTCTTGCTGCCGAATTCCATCTCATCTACTTCAGGTCCGATCACTGTGATCTTGTGGTCTTCGATCTCAGAAGCATCACAGGTATGTACAAGCTCTGCACAGTCTACACGGGAACCATCGAACTCAACCTGCATGTCTTTACGACGGATGATCTCACCCTCGAATGCAGATGCGAAAGCAACCGGGATATCGATATTTGTGATCTTGATCTTAATGTCACGTGCCTCAAGAGAAGTAGCGTTGAATTTGCTTACATCCTCCTGAACGATAAGGCTCTTCGGTACACGGAAGATGTTCTCTGTCTCGTTTGTGATAACCGGGAAGCCAAGTGCGATCGCACCTGCACCACAAGCTACGATCACGTCATCCAGAGGTTTGAATGCGTTAACGAATGCCGGTACACGATCCATTGTGTATTTCATAAGTGTTCCAGCATCTCCAGGTGTTACATTACCGAAGATCAGAGCTGCACGGATTGCAACGGAAACTACATGGACAACAGATGTAACATCTTTTCCAAGCGGGATAACACGAACGTTAGCGCCTGTCTTCATTCCAGCCTCAGCAACCTGATCGATGATTCCGCCAACCAGTGTTACCAGGATACCCTGTGCCTGATAGCTCTTTACAAGGGCAACACCCTCTTCTGTAGTAGGAGCAGCACCAAGGATAACAGCAACGCCTGGGATATCGCCTGTTACAAGCGGTACACCGAGCTCACGGATAACTGCATCACCAAGATGTCCATAGCATGGCTCCTCGTAAGGAGTTGCTCCGTCGATATATTTCAGAACTTCGATGAACTCTGCACAAAGTGCTGTAGCAACACCGGACATGAATGCATCGTTCAGTCTTTTCTCTCTTGTCATAAGTGTTTTTACAACGCCAAGAGCTTCTTTTAATTCTTTTAATGTTGTAACTTTTGTTCCTGTTACAGCATAGTAGCAAGGAAGGCTGTAAGCGGTATTCGGGAAGCTGACAGCTTTGTCTTCGCCATACTGAGCGATCGCGCCGTCAATAGCACCCTCTGTTAAACCATATACAGCATCGTTTCCGCCGAATACTCTATCAAATAAAGTCACTGTAATACCTCCTATTTTTACAGAATTGAATTCTGATCAATTTTGTCTTTGATTTTTCTGATTTCAGCTGTTACAGTCTCACTGAAATCGTAGGGAGATTTTCCCTGACGATCAGCATCTATAACTTCTGTATTGTAGTGGATCATTCCAAGCAGATCCTCCGCCGGGATCTTATTCCGGATAAATTCCTCATCCTCCGGATTTCTTACCTTATTGGCCACGACCTTAACCTGAGAAACTCCCAGATCCTTTGCAAGACGTTTAACATTCTTATATGTCTGTACACTTCTTGCCCCTGGTTCGATCACTACAATAAATTCATCCATGCTCTCCGTGGTGCCCCGGCCCAGATGTTCCAGGCCGGCTTCCATATCAAGAACTACAACGTCATCTCTGTGGATCACAAGATTGTTAATGATACGTTTCAGCATTACATGTTCCGGGCAGACACATCCGCCTCCACCTGTTTCCACGGTTCCAAGGACAAGCAGTTTTACGCCATTACAGGTTTTTCCGTAAGTATCCGGGATATCGTCTACCTTCGGATTCAGCTGATAGAACTGATTCTGACTGTTGGCTCCGGTACGCTCCTCCACCAGCTTACGCATTCTTGAGATTGGAACAATGGAATCCAGTGTTTCCTCATCAAATCCAAGGGCAAGACCAAGATTCGCATCTGGATCCACATCAGCCGCAAGGACCTTTCTTCCTTCATCTGCATACAATCTGGCAAGTGTTGCCGCAAAAGTTGTTTTTCCTACTCCGCCTTTACCGGTTACTGCTATCTTCATAAGTTATTCGCGCCTTTCCTGCTATCAGATGCCGAGAGCGTCTCTCTTCTGCTCAATTCTCTCAATCATCAGATCGCCTAATTTATCAATATCTTTTTCTACAGTGTATGCTGCCTCTACCCAGTCACGTACACCTTCGGTCAGAAGTCCGGCTACCTGATCAGATCCGGATACATATGGATCTACACCAAGGAAAGTATCAAGACCTGTAGCTACTACATAGTTTCCGATGGAAACTGCTTTCTCAGACATCCACTCAGGAGCACATCCTACAACCGGAAGCTGGGAAATGTTAAGTCCGGAATCCTTGGCAAGCTCAGCTGCAAGGATCATCATTCGGCTGATATCAACGCATGATCCCATGTGTAATACTGGCGGAATATCAGCAAGCTCACAGACACGTTTCAGGCCAGCACCACAGAGATCCTTGGCTGCTTTATCCATAAGTCCTGCACGAGCCGCTGCCTGTGCTGAACATCCGGAAGCAATGATAACGATATCATTAGCAATAAGTTTCTTCATCAGTTCAATATGAGCTGTATCAGGTCTTACTTTCGGATTGTTACATCCAACCATTGCAACTGCTCCACGGATAACACCGGAAGTGATACACTCAAGGAGAGGTTTTGTTGTTCCTGTCTCATCTACCTGAGAGTTTGTTACTCCGTCAAGAGTCTTAACGATTGCCTCTACAGAATATCCGACTGTAGCTTTCTGTTTCAGCTCCGGAATATGTACAAGCTCAGGTTTTCTGTTCTTGAAGTTCTCACATGCAAGTTTTACGATCTGTTTAGCCTTCTCACCTGCTGTTCCTGCATCAAATTCAATAAAATCAGAATCTGGCATCTGGCAGATCGGAGAAGTTGTAATGAATTTAGTATGGAAGCACTTGGAAAGTGGTCCTAAAGCAGGGAAGATACACTGAACGTCAACTACGATCGCCTCACATGCTCCTGTGAGAACTACATTCTCCTGCTGCAGGAAGTTACCTGCCATCGGAATACCACGGCGCATTGCAACCTCATTGGATGTACAACATACACCGGAAACTGTGATTCCTTTTGCTCCCATTGATTTTGCATAGTCGATCATTTCCTTGCTGTCTGCATACTCACAGATCATCTCGGAAAGGCTCGGATCATGTCCATGAACAACGATATTTACGTTCTCAGCGTTCATAACACCAAGGTTAGCCTCTGTCTCGATTGGCTTCGGAGTTCCGAAAAGTACATCAGAGAACTCAGTTCCGCACATGGATCCGCCCCAGCCATCAGAAAGTCCGTTACGAAGTGCCTGACGGATCAGAGCCTCCGGTTTGCTTGTGTTACCCATATGAGTCATATGCAGAGCACAGGAAACCTCACGGTCAATTGCTCTTGGCTCAATTCCGGCTGCATGCCACAGATCCTGTGTATGCTGTGGAGCTCTCTTAAGCCATCTGGAATATCCTCTGATCTTTCCGTACTCTTCCTGAGCAAGATCAGACATCTCATGAGCAAGATCATAAATATCTTTGCCCTCTGTTTCAACACCCCACTCTTTCGCAATACGGATCAGTTTCTCAGGATCTTTTACCTGATAGTCGCCGCCTTCTTTTGCATGTCCAAGTGTGATACAGATCTCACGGCCATGGTCAGAATGTGTAGCTGCTCCACCAGCTGTGAAACGAAGGAAGTTTCTTCCTACGATACCATGTGCATCGCATCCGCAGATTCCTCTTGGAGCCTTCGGTGTAATACGGCATGGACCCATTGAACAGATTCGACAACATACGCCCTGCTCACCGAATTTACAGTGAGGAGTCTGATTTTTTACACGGATCTGCCATGCATCTGCTCCTACCTTTGCACCTGTCTCAAGAAGACGGGCTGTAGCGGCTTCAAATTCCTCCACTGTAGTTAATTTGAATTCACTCATTATAGACCTCCTTTAATAGCACATCTATTAATTTTTTCTTTTTTTATAATAAGCCCCGGGCAGGAACCCATCCCCACCCATGGGTTATTTTCTTTTTTAAAAAAAGGTTTATATTTCGTTATAAACCTAATTTATCAAAAATTTCAAAAGCTGCTTTTCGCATCGGATTATCCTCAGGAAGAGTAACGGTTGGTTTCCCGTCACAGTCATATTCATAAACTGCTTCATCCTGTGGTACTACACCGATCAGATCGAGTCCCTGATTCCGGATCTCCTCAAGAATTCCCGGATTCAGTTCTGCTTTTGGTGCGCGGTTGATAATAAGACCTACTCTGGAAGGTTTCATATCGCATTCCCTGATAAGCTCTGCGATCCTGCCTACCGCCTGTACGCCTCTTCTGGAACAGTCACTTACGAGGATCGCTGTTTCCATGCTTGGAAGGATTCCTCTGCTGATATGTTCCATACCTGCTTCGTTATCCACAACAATATACGGATAATTTTTCTGGTATTTGGCAAGCTGTGCCTGAAGCAGACCATTTACAAAGCAATAGCAGCCTTTTCCCTGTGTTCTTCCCATCACAAGAAGATCATAATCATCTTCCTCTGCAAGAGCATCCTCAAAACGTACCTCCGCATAATCTGCCTTGGACATTCCTTTGGGGATTGGGCTTTTCTCTGCTATCTCAGCATGTGCGATCTCCTCGCGGACATCGCCAAGAGTCGTATCTACTTCTACACCAAGAACCTCATTCAGATTTGAATTGGCATCTGCATCTACAGCCAGTACAGGTCC
>CAKROW010000062.1 GCA_934373235.1 uncultured Blautia sp.
GTAAGCGTTAAGGAACTTACCAGCGTCATCACGGGAGAATCCGTATGTCATCTGTGTAAGGTCGTTTGTACCGAAGCAGAAGAAGTCAGCCTCTTTAGCGATATCATCAGCGGTAAGAGCTGCTCTCGGGATCTCGATCATAGTACCAACCTCGTACTCAAGGTCAGAACCTGCTGCTTTGATCTCAGCGTCTGCTGTCTCTACAACGAATTTCTTAACATATTTAAGCTCTTTGATGTCACCAACAAGCGGGATCATGATCTCCGGTTTGATGTTCCAATCCGGATGATTCTTCTTAACGTTGATAGCTGCACGGATAACAGCGCTTGTCTGCATCTTAGCGATCTCTGGGTAAGTAACAGCAAGACGGCATCCACGATGTCCCATCATCGGGTTGAACTCGTGAAGGGAAGCGATGATTGTCTTGATCTGCTCAACTGTCTTGCCCTGAGCGTCAGCCAGTTTCTTGATGTCCTCTTCCTCTGTAGGAACGAACTCATGAAGTGGCGGATCAAGGAAACGGATAGTTACAGGATTTCCTTCAAGTGCCTCATAGAGTTTCTCGAAGTCTCCCTGCTGCTCCGGAAGGATCTTAGCAAGTGCTGCCTCTCTCTCCTCTACTGTCTCAGAGCAGATCATCTCACGGAATGCATCGATTCTGTTGCCCTCGAAGAACATATGCTCTGTACGGCAAAGACCGATTCCCTCTGCACCAAGCTCACGAGCTTTCTTAGCATCAGCAGGAGTATCAGCGTTTGTACGAACTTTCATTGTTCTGTACTTGTCAGCCCATCCCATGATACGTCCGAACTCACCAGCGATCTTAGCATCTACAGTCGGGATAAGTCCCTCATAGATGTTACCTGTTGTACCATCGATGGAGATTGCATCTCCCTCATGGAACTCTTTACCAGCAAGTGTAAATTTCTTGTTCTCCTCATCCATAGCGATGTCGCCACATCCGGATACACAGCAGGATCCCATACCACGAGCAACTACGGCTGCGTGAGATGTCATACCACCACGAACTGTCAGGATACCCTGAGCAGCTTTCATACCTGTGATATCCTCTGGGGATGTCTCAAGACGAACAAGAACAACTTTCTCTCCTCTTGCAGCCCACTCAACAGCGTCCTCTGCAGAGAATACGATCTTACCGCAAGCAGCTCCTGGAGAAGCACCAAGACCTTTGCCCATCGGTGTAGCAGCTTTAAGAGCGGCTGCATCGAACTGCGGATGAAGAAGTGTATCAAGGTTACGAGGATCGATCATTGCAACAGCCTCTTCCTCAGTTCTCATTCCCTCATCAACGAGGTCACAAGCGATCTTAAGAGCAGCCTGTGCAGTTCTCTTACCATTACGTGTCTGAAGCATATACAGTTTACCATGCTCTACAGTAAACTCCATATCCTGCATATCTCTGTAATGTTTCTCAAGAGTCTCGCAAACCTGTTTGAACTGTACGAATGCCTCCGGGAACTTCTGCTCCATCTCGGAGATGTGCATAGGTGTACGAACACCTGCAACTACGTCCTCGCCCTGTGCATTGGTAAGGAACTCACCGAACAGACCGTTAGCACCTGTAGCAGGGTCACGTGTGAAGGCAACACCTGTACCACAGTCATCACCCATGTTACCGAATGCCATCATCTGTACGTTAACAGCTGTACCCCAGGAATATGGGATATCGTTGTCACGACGGTATACGTTTGCACGCGGGTTGTCCCAGGAACGGAATACGGCTTTGATCGCACCTACTAACTGCTCCTTCGGATCAGTTGGGAAATCAGAACCGATTTTGGATTTATACTCAGCTTTGAACTGGTCAGCAAGCTCATGCAGGTCATCTGCTGTAAGCTCAACGTCCTGCTTAACACCTCTCTTAGTCTTCATCTCATCGATGAGCTCCTCGAAGTATTTCTTACCAACTTCCATAACTACGTCAGAATACATCTGGATGAATCTTCTGTAGCAGTCCCAAGCCCAACGCTCATTGCCGGATTTCTCAGCAAGAGTGTTAACAACTTCTTCATTTAAACCAAGGTTGAGGATTGTGTCCATCATACCAGGCATAGATGCTCTCGCACCAGAACGAACGGATACAAGCAGAGGATTTTCTTTGTCACCGAATTTCTTGCCGGTAACTCCTTCCATCTTGGTAATTGCTTCCATGATCTGAGCCATGATCTCATCGTTGATGGATCTGCCATCCTCGTAGTACTGTGTGCAGGCCTCTGTTGTGATTGTGAAGCCCTGCGGTACAGGAAGACCGAGGTTTGTCATCTCAGCAAGGTTGGCACCTTTGCCGCCCAGAAGATTTCTCATAGTAGCATTACCTTCTGTAAACATGTAAACCCATTTTGCCATTTTACATTTTCCTCCTAATTATTGTTCTTTAAAACATAAAAATGTATGTTTTCTACGCACATAATTATTTTATAGATTTATTATGGATTAGTCAAGGTCATTCTGCCAAAAAACAGCAATTTATATTGTAGATTTTGTTGGAATTATGTTAGAATTAATCTGAAATATGTCTGTGTTGTTGATGGATATTTTTTTAACATAAATCCGGGCCGGCTGATACTGTCTCCCGGATCTGTTTTCCCGGCCACAGACAGTATATACAGGAGGGATTATTTATGATACGTACTGTAGAAAACCAGTTTCTCAGGATTTCTGTTTCTGATCACGGAGCCGAACTTTCCAGTGTCTATGACAAGGTCCATGACAGAGAAGTTCTCTGGCAGGCTGATCCTGCATACTGGAAGCGCCACGCACCTGTTCTTTTTCCAAATGTGGGCCGCAATTATAAAGATACCTGGCGTCTGAACGGAAAAGAGTTTCCTTCCAGGCAGCATGGATTTGCCAGGGACAGTGAATTTATCTGCACGGATATTACGGAGGCTTCCGTAACCCATATCCTGAAGGCTTCTGATTCCAGCAGAGAAGTTTATCCTTTTGATTTTACCCTGAAGATCACCCATTCTCTCCACGAAAACACCATCAATGTGTGCTGGGAGATAGAGAATGACAGTGATGACACCATGTACTTTACCATCGGCGCCCATCCGGCTTTTCAGGTTCCTGTCAGGGAAGGAGAGGCCCAGAGTGACTATCATCTTTCATTTGAGGATCAGGACTCTCTTACCTATATACTTCTTGACCCGGCCTCAGGTACTGCCGTTCCTGACAAAACCTATGATCTTGTCCTTAAGGATGGAATCTGTGATATCGGCGCCCATATGTTTGACCAGGATGCCCTTGTCTTTGGAGACGGACAGATCCAGAAGGCTTCTCTTCTTTTCCCTGACGGCAATCCGTACATCACCGTCACCTGCCCGGGATTTCCTGATTTCGGCATCTGGTCCGTACCCGGCTCTTCTTTTGTATGCCTGGAGCCATGGATGGGCCGTTGCGATGACTGCGGATTTGAGGGACAGCTCTCAGAAAAATCCAATATCAACGCCCTGAAACCGGATGAGGAATTCATCAAGAGTTACCAGATCACTGTACACTGAACAATCTTGAAAATCCGTCTGACAGAACAATTGATAAATTTCTGTTCTGCCAGACGGATTTTTATTACGATGATCTGTTATTCTCTTACAAAATGATACTGATAGGCTCTGTACTCACCAAACTCTGCCGGAAGAGGTATTCCTCCATACATCAGTGCAGCCCCGGAATATCTTTTTCCTGTAGACTGTTCTTTATATATTGCATTTTCCTCAAGTCCTTTAAGCTGTACATAATTCACAGTCATATTTCCATGGATCTGTTCCATTACAACATTGAGCAGAACTTCTTCCTGAGAATTTCCAACGATCTCCCATGCACAGATCTCACTCTTAAACGGATCTGTCAGGCGATAGTACCGTCCATTCTGGATCAGTGGCGCATATTTACGGAATTCCCCGATCTGGCTGCGGACCTCATCTTTTTCTTCCTCAGTCAGCTTCAGAAGATCCAGCTCGTAGCCGAAGGTTCCGGACATGGCAACCACACCTCTGGTATGTAACGGAGTGATCCTTCCGGTCTGATGGTTCGGCACTGCAGACACATGTGCTCCCATGGCCGATACCGGATAACCGAAGGAAGTACCATACTGGATCCGAAGTCTGTCAATAGCATCGGAGTTGTCGCTGCACCAGATCTGCGGTGTGTAATACAGCATACCTGCATCAAATCTTCCGCCGCCGCCGCTGCAGCCCTCGATCAGAAGATCCGGATAACGGTTCACCATACGGTCCAGAAAATCGTACAATCCCAGGACATAATCATACATTACACGTCCCTGATCCTTGGTCATTACGGAAAATACATCCATCAGGCTTCGATTCATGTCCCATTTAACGTACTCAATATTGGCATTATCCAATACCGCACTGATCTGTCCGAAGATTCCGTCTACAACTTCTTTTCTGGAAAAATCAAGTACCAGCTGATTTCTGGATCTCACTGGTTTTCTTCCCGGAATCGTAAGTGCCCAGTCCGGATGCTCACGGTAAAGATCACTGTCCTCAGAGATCATCTCAGGCTCGATCCAGATACCGAATTTCACTCCGAGGTCATTGACTCTTTTTACCAGTCCGCCGAGAGTCTCTCCAAGCTTCTCCTCATTGACATACCAGTCCCCAAGACCACTGTTGTCATCGTCACGTTTTCCAAACCAGCCGTCATCCAGAACCAGCATATCGATACCAAGGCTCTTTGCCTCTTTTGCCAGATTATATAAAGTCTCCCCTGTAAAATCAAAATATGCTGCCTCCCAGCTGTTTACCAGCACCGGACGAATCGCTGTTTTATATTTGCCGCGGCAGATATGGTGACGGATGCAGTTGTGCAGGTTCTGGGAAAGACGGTTCATTCCCTGATCTGTGTAGCTTAAGATCACCTCAGGCGCATAGAAGGTCTCCCCGGCTTCCAGCGGATACCGGAAGCACTCCTCCTGTACACCAAGGAGCATTCTTGTCTGATTGTACTGATCTTTAAGAACCTCACCCTGGAAATTTCCACTGTATACAAAGGACATAGCATAGCAGCCTCCATGATCCTCTGTAGTGTCCTTCTCTGCCAGGATCATCATCGGATTATACTGATGGCTGGAAGTACCACGGACACTGCCGATCATCTGACTTCCGTGTGCTACCGGAACCCTCTGCAGATTCCGCTCCATGGCATGTCTTCCGTAAAAAGTAAGCAGGTCATAATCTCCGTAAAGAAAATCCAGTTCTGCGGACATCACCTTGTTCACATAGATTTTCTCACTGCTCTGATTGCGGACATAGACGCTTCTTGTAATGATATCCAGTTCCGGAAGTACACCGTAAAGAAGCATGGCCTCCACGCCGGTAGCCGGATCCTCCAGTACGATCTCCAGAGTCTGTGCCTCATCATTATCTGCATAAACCGCCGGAAGCCCCGGAAGGCTGTATTTGCCGTCACGGATGGTATAGCTCTTGTAACGCATATCACAGCTCATGCTTCCGTCACCGTTTTCCAGCATCAGTGATGCACTGCGGAAATCTCCGTTTCCGTAGCAGGAAAGCTCCTGTGGAAGAGAGTCCATGGAATAAGTTCTGTCTGTTCCCGCATCATAGGGATTTCCGGAAAATCCTCTGTCATAGTAGGTCAGAAGATAATTCATGCAGCCTTCTGCCTTTTTGCCATAATAGAGATGGAGAAGAAATCCGTACTGATCCACCTGCATCTGATATGTAGTCTCTTTTGTCTGTAGGGTAAACGTTCTGTCTTTCTCGCAGTAGATGATTCCCATCTGTGAATCCTCCTTTTTCTTATGTTTTTATTTTACGGCACCGTTTACAACACCATTTAAAATGTGCTTCTGGCAGATCAGATAAAACAGAAGGATCGGAAGCAATGCCAGCAGATAAGAGGCAAACGCAAGGTTATAGTTTGTTCCGAACTGAGTCTGGAAATTCAGCTGTGCCAGAGGCAATGTGGTTCCGCCCGTAGATCCGGACATGATAACCAGCGGAGTCATAACATCATTCCAGGTTCCAAGTGCTGTCAGAACTGCCACTGTGGCATGCATCGGCTTCATGATCGGGAAAATGATCTTCCAGTATGTTTTCCAGGTGCTGGCTCCATCCACACAGGCAGCCTCCTCAAGGGCCATTGGAATGTTTGTCAGATATCCGGAGTAAAGAAGCACGTTCATTGGCATATAAAATACCGTATAAAGAATGATCACACCGGCTCTGTTATCAAGCCCCATCTCAGCAGTCTGCTTTACAAGCGGCATCATCAGGATAGCAAACGGAACAAACATACCGCTCACTACATAAAGATAGATAAATTTATAAAATTTACTTCTCTTGTTTCTGGCTATAGCATAACCTAAAAGTGAATGAATTACAATAGCAAGAACCACTGTGATCACAGTGATCAATACACTGTTTCCAAGAGAATGCCAGAAGTCTGTTACCTCCATAGCTTCCCTGAAATTGGCAAGACTGAATTTCTCTGGCAGAGACAGGATCCCGGCTACACTGTTGGTCATCTCTGTCGGCTGCTTGAATGCGATCACAATTGTCATATAAAGCGGAAATACCACTGTGATAAGGCCGAGGATCAGAAGAATCGTAACCGGCCAGTTCGCTTTTTCTCTTACTTTCGTTTTCATTACAGCTGCTCCTCCTTTTTCCCTGTGATAGTCAACTGCGCTGCAGAAATGATCACGATCACAATAAAGAATATAACCGCATTAGCGCTCTGGAATCCAAACTGACCGCCACTCATACCATTGTTATAGATCAGATAGGAAATGGATTCTGTACTCTGTGCAGGACCACCCTTTGTCAAAGCCATGATCTGATCAAATACCATCAGGAAGTTTTTCACACAGAGAACCATGTTGATGCTGAAAAACGGAACGATCAGCGGGAATGTCAGGTAACGGAACTTACTGAATCCGGTAGCACCGTCAATAGCTCCTGCCTCGTATACATCCTCCGGCACTGTCTGGAGGCCCGAAATATAGATAATGGTATTCATTGCGATGGACTGCCATGCACAAACGATCACAATGGCTACCCATGCAAAGCTCGTACTGGAAAGCATGCTGGAAGATAATGCTTTATTTCCGATCATCTTTCCGAATGCAGGCAGGATATATGTAAAGAAATAATTGAAAATATATCCTACGACCAGTGCGCCAAGTACGTTAGGAATAAAATAAGCTCCACGCAGTGCACTCTTGAAACGGATCTTGCTGTTCAGTCCAAGTGCCAGGATCAGGCTGAGTACATTCGTTACGATAGTTGCCACGATGGCCAGCTTAAAGGTAAACAGATAGGAACCGCCAACACGGCTGTCTGTAAAAAGATCCTTATAGTTTCGAAGTCCTACCCAGTCATAGCTTCCATAGCCTTTAAAGTTCGTAAAGCTGTAGATCACACCCTTGATCAGAGGCAGTGTGTTAAAGCAGAAAAATAATGCCACGATCGGAATGGTGATCAGAAGAAAGGTCAGCTTTCTTCCACTCATAGATTTTTTTCCCATGATCAGTTCTCTCCTTCCCCGTTCTTCTCCTCATAGTCCTGTACTTTACGGATAATGTCACGGTTATATCTTGTCCAGTCTGTATCAAATTTTTTCAGGAATGCATCTTTATCCTTTTTCATCAGGAAGGTCTGGATCTGTGCATCCACAGCCATCTCTGTAGGATAATAATGATCCTGGTAGTCGGCCATCCTTCCCTCTTCTATGTATTCCTTCATACCATCCAGAGTAGAGGGAAGTGTGAAATCACCCTCTTTACAGGGAACTGCCTTCTGGTCATCCAGATATGTCTGTACATTTTCATCCTCAAGAAGGAAATCCAGTACTTCATATGCAGCTTCCTTATTCTCACAGTCATCCATCACACAGAACTGAAGGTCAACTCCGGAATTCAGTTTGTTTTCTGACGGATCATTGCTTGCCGGTGTTACAAAAGAATCAATATCCATATCCGGATTTACACTCTGGATCTGCGGGATCGCATAGCTTCCGATGGGATACATGGCAGCCTCTCCTTTTGCAAAAGCGGTGCAGGCTCCATTGTAATCATAGGCAAAGGGATCATCCGGTCCATACTGGATAAGCTCCAGCATACGGTCTGCTACTTCCTTATACTCTTTTGCAAAAGTAGTGTTTCCCTGGTTTACCTGGCGGCATACATCGGCTGGTGCAAGATCTACCGCAATAGAATTCCACGGTGCAAGACAGGTCCAGGTATCTTTAAATCCGAAATAAAGCGGCTGGATACCTGCATCCTGAATTTCCTGGCAAAGGCTCATAAATTCATCCCATGTAGTCGGGATCTGCCAGCCATGCTCCTTGAAAAGCTCACGATTGTAAAGGATTCCGGCGGCATTGGCCACGTAAGGAACCGCATAGACTCCGTCTTCCGGAACGAATTCCAGCGCTTTATCAATTTCTTTATATGCATCTTTGATCGAATCCAGTCCCTGATAATCGGAAATATCCATCAGCATATCAGAATCAATAAAATTGGAAAAGTTAACATCGCCTCCGATTCCAATGATATCCGGATTATCCTCACGGATAAATCTTGTCTTCAATACAGTCATAGCATCGTTTGGTGATTCGATGGTAAGATGGATATCATCATGAGTGGCATTGAATTTTTCTTCCAGTTTTTCAAATGCCTTAACCGCTTCCGGTTTATACTGCACAAGTTCGATCTCTGTCTTTCCGCTGTCCTTTTTACCTGTGCCGCATCCGCTTAATGCGGCGGATGATGCCATGGTAAACACAAGTCCCATACAGAGTATCCATTTTCTTCTGTTGCGCATTTTGTTATGCTCCTTCCTTTTTTCATTTTCCAGATAGAATGTCAGATATCCCCTTTTGATATAAATATGGTTTCAGCTTACAGGATACCGCCTTTCTACATGTACTTCTTTTTTCTGTATACCATTTTAACATGGCTTTATGCTTGTATAAATAGCATTGTTTTTTCTGTTTTATACCAAAATACGTTATTTTTATATATGTATTGAAGTCATCCAGCATTTTGATATATAATGCAGTAAGATTCTAATGTTATATCTTTACATAAGGAGATTTTTCATGAACGATATCCTTTTCTCTGTTTTTCCAAACGAAAATTTTGTTGACATCGGATTATATCAGTATGGCTGGGAGCACTGTACTCCGGCTCATTCTTTTGGCCCTGCAGCACGGAATCATTATATTTTTCATTATGTAATCTCTGGTACCGGAACCCTTATGGCTGATAATTCTGCCGGTGAAACTGTCACTTTTCAGATAAAAAGCGGACAGGGATTCATGCTTTTTCCCGGACAGATCAATACTTATATCGCAGATAAAAATTTCCCATGGGAATACACCTGGGTGGAATTTGACGGTCTCCGCGCAAAAGAAATCGTGGAAACTGCCGGTTTAAGCCCGAATCAGCCGGTTTATCACAGCCATTCGGCTGATCTTCGTCAGAAAATGATGGAAGAAATGCTTTATATCTGCCATAATTCCCAGGAATCTCCTTTTCATCTCATCGGTCATACCTGGATTTTTCTGGATTATTTTATGCGTTCAGCCAAGACTGTCCGTATGAAACAGGACGGCAGCATCCGGGATTTTTATATCAAAGAAGCTCTTTCCTTTATTGAGCAGAATTTCCAGAATGATATCTCCATCGAGGATATTGCCGCCTGCTGTGGCCTGAACCGAAGTTATTTTGGAAAGATATTTCACGACACCATTGGACGTTCACCTCAGGAATTTCTTATTAGCTACCGTATGGCAAAGGCTGCTGATCTTCTGAAGATCACTTCTCTTTCCATTGCTGATATCGGAAATGCAGTTGGTTATCCCAATCAGCTTCATTTTTCCCGGGCATTTAAAAATATATACGGAATTTCGCCAAGAAACTGGCGTATGAAAAACAAACTTATAGAAAAGACGCCTCCGGCCAGATAACTGCCGGAGGCGTTTCTGTCTGACTATCAGTCAGCATTTACCTCAAATGTAAACTTGTCTGCAAAATATGCATCCAGCTCATCGATCTTCACACGTACCTGCTCCATGGTATCACGGTCACGGATGGTAACTGCTCCGTCTGTCTCGGAATCGAAATCATAGGTTACACAGAACGGTGTACCGATCTCATCCTGTCTGCGGTAACGTTTACCGATATTTCCACGGTCATCAAACTCACAGTTATATTTCCTGGAAAGCTGATGGAAGATCTTCTCAGCGCCCTCATTAAGCTTCTTGGAAAGAGGAAGCACACCGATCTTTACAGGTGCAAGTGCCGGATGGAAATGAAGGACTGTACGGACGTCATTCTTCTCCGCATCCAGAACTTCCTCATCGTATGCGCTGCACAGGAAAGCAAGTACCATACGGTCAGCTCCCAGTGAAGGCTCGATAACATACGGAATGTATTTGGTCTTCTTCTCATCATCAAAGTATGTCATATCCTGTCCGGATACATTCTGATGCTGTGTCAGGTCATAATCTGTTCTGTCAGCAATTCCCCACAGCTCGCCCCATCCGAAGGGGAACAGGAACTCAACATCTGTGGTTGCCTTGCTGTAGAAGCTCAGCTCCTCCTTGTCATGGTCACGGTAACGTACCTCGTCTTCTTTAAGGCCAAGTGCGCTCAGCCAGTTGAGGCAGAACTTCTTCCAGTATGCAAACCACTCAAGGTCTGTATCCGGCTCACAGAAGAACTCAAGCTCCATCTGCTCGAACTCACGTGTACGGAATGTGAAGTTACCCGGTGTGATCTCATTACGGAAAGATTTACCGATCTGGCCGATACCAAACGGAAGTTTCTTTCTGGAAGTTCTCTGTACATTCTTGAAGTTTACAAAAATACCCTGTGCTGTCTCAGGTCTTAAATATACTGTATTCTTGGCATCCTCTGTTACACCCTGGAATGTCTTGAACATCAGGTTGAACTGACGGATCTCTGTAAAGTTATGCTTGCCGCAGCTTGGGCATGGAACCTGATGCTCATTGATGAAGTCCATCATCTTCTCCTGGGACCATGCGTCAACGCTTCCCTCGATTGCAATATCCTTCTCTGCGCAGTAATCCTCGATCAGCTTATCTGCACGGAAACGCTCGTGGCACTCTTTACAGTCCATAAGAGGATCGGAAAAACCGCCTAAGTGTCCGGATGCAACCCATGTCTGCGGGTTCATGAGAATGGCACAGTCCACACCTACATTGTATGGGGACTCCTGAATGAACTTCTGCCACCATGCACGTTTTACGTTATTTTTAAGCTCTACACCAAGATTACCGTAATCCCAGGTATTTGCCAGACCTCCGTAGATCTCGGAACCCGGATAAACAAAACCTCTTGCCTTGGCAAGTGCAACAATCTTTTCCATTGTTTTTTCCATGATTTTTCTCCTCTTACCTTAATTTCTAAAATCTTGTATTATTATACTAGCATCTTTTCCCTTTGTAAAGCGGACATTCGTATTCCCTTTTTTGAAGCCGGAAAGGCTGCTGTCCGGCAATTTTTATCCACACATCATTTCCAGGATCTCAAGGCTTTTGAAACGCCTGTCCGTGTTGCCGTCTATGTATCTGTGGATCACCCTCTCCAGTTCCCTTAACACATCATCCCTGACTGCAAAGGTATAAAGCCTGGATGCTTCTGCGCCTGCAATATATCTCATGGCATAAAGTGCGGCAGGAGACAGCCTTTTCCTGTCACGGACATTTCCACTGCAGTGAGCACAGCAGATCCCATGCTCTTCCTGGGAAAAGAATATCTCCTCTCCTTCCTCCATCTCCCTGCCACACAAAGTACACTGGAACAACTGCGGCATCAATCCCTGGATCACCATGGTACGGAGTTCAAAAATGCACCGGATAAGCCGGTTATCTATGTGCTCATTTAAAAGTGCACGGATGGTAATATAGAGAAGGTTCATCATATCCTTCTCATCCTGATTTTCCCTTCCAAAATAATCTGCAAGCTCCAGAAAATAATACCCGTAATAGATCCCGGGCTGGGCAGTTGCCAGCTCCACAAAGTGATGGCTGATACTTACCTGATTCAGGTTATAGCTGCTCCTGCCCTCATACAAGGTAAAGCTTCCGAACACAAAGGGATTGGCTGCTGCCATAAAAGGGCTGTTCTGCCTTCTGGCTCCTTTTGCGAAAGCGGATATCTTTCCCCGTTCCCTGGTAAGGAGCACGATCCTCTTGTCGTAATCTCCTACAGGCATGGCCGAAAGCACCACGCCCTGTACTGTAATCAGATCACTCATTTTCAGATTTCTTTCTTGTCATATCCAAAGTTCTTGATCATAAAATCACTGTCACGCCAGTTCTTTCTTACCTTCACCCACAGTCTTAAATTAACCCTGGCCTCCAGCATACGTTCCAGCTCAAAGCGGGCATTGCTGCCGATCTTTTTAAGCATAACGCCCTGTTTGCCGATGATAATTCCCTTGTGTGAATCCCGCTCGCAGATAATAGTCGCCTCAATATCTACGATGTTATTTTTTCCGGGACGCTTTTTCATGGTGTCAATGGCCACTGCAATACCGTGAGGGATCTCAGCATCCAGTGCATGAAGAGCCTTCTCACGGATGATCTCTGCCGCGATCTGGCGCTGCGGCTGGTCTGTCACTGTATCCTCATCATAGAACATGGGGCCGTATGGCAGATATTTGAAAATACTTGGGATGATATCCTGGGTGTTCTTTCCACGGAGGGCCGAACAGGGGATGATCTCCGCAAAATCACAGATCTTACGGTAGGTATCGATTGCAGGAAGAAGTTCTTCTTTCTTTACGGTGTCGATCTTGTTGATGATCAGGATCACCGGAACGCCTACCTTCTGTAACTGTTCCGCAATGTGACGTTCTCCTGCCCCGATAAAGGTGGACGGCTCCACCAGCCACATGATGGCATCTACTTCTTTTAAGGTTCTCTCCGCAACCTGGACCATGTATTCTCCCAGCTTGTTTTTTGCCTTGTGGATTCCCGGAGTATCCAGAAATACGATCTGTCCCTGGTCACAGGTATATACTGTCTGGATCCTGTTTCTTGTTGTCTGTGGTTTGTTGGATGTAATGGCGATCTTCTGACCGATAAGGTGGTTCATCAGAGTGGATTTTCCTACATTGGGTCGTCCGATGATAGCCACAAATCCGGATTTTAAACTGTTTTCCATTTCTATCGTTTCCCTTTCTGTTATCAGCAGCCGATTAACGGTTTCACTTCCATGAATACATCAGAAGCTTTATCTATGGCAGTCTCACTTCCAACCACGCAGATCTGTCCATCGGAGAGAACTGCTTCCACGATTCCTGCCAGCGCCTGGATATCTTTCGTACCGGCTCCCAGGATCTGATCTCTTTCTTTCTGTATCATGTCTTCTGTCACATGGCAGAAATATGCACCCTTGGAAATATTTCCCTGCATCTGTGGTGTCCTCGGCACATCCTTGTTGCTGATGGTACCGATGATATATTTGGTCATCTCTCTCTCATCAGCCTGGAAGTTACGGATATAATCCGGTACTCCCTCATATACCTCAAGAGTTCTCTTAAGGTGAGGATCACGGTAGGATACCAGGAAGCTCTGTCCGTTTCTCTTAAATCCGCTCATGCAGCCATATGCACCACCCTTCACACGAAGGTTGATCCACAGATAATCATAGCTTAAGATCACCTTCAGGATCTCAAGGGCACCTGTATATTCCAGGCCTTTTCTCATAAAGTTACCTGTCCGTGCAACGTACTGGACCTGTCCGGAAGTACGGAATCCCTCGTTCTTTTTCACACAAGGAGCCTGAACAGCCGGTGTCGGTATCTGTCCGTTAAACAGGACTTTTCTGATTTCTGCTGTATATTTTTCTGTGCTTTCCAGAGATTCCCTCTCTCCTGTATAGCTGACACATAAGTTCTCCGGACGCAGGATCTCTTCCATTACTTTCCTGAGATTTTTTATGATCTCATCTTTCATCGTATTGAAATTTTTCTCCAGCTTCTCAATGAACTGATAATATCCGATCCCTGCCATATCATCCTGAAAAGCCGCCATAGGAGATCCGTAAGCACTGCCGCGGAGCACTGCTGTGGAATGGCCGGCACTTACAAGTCCTGCCTGGGCACGTGATTTTGTCTGGGCAATGATCTCATAAAGTCTCTTAGTATCTTCAAGGCTGGATGTTGTAATGATCTCACGGATCATATCGAACATAAACGGCATTTCCGGATACAGGGTCTTTCCTCTTACAGAGAACATAGCCTGGAAATCATCAGGATCCTTTGCATTGTCAAATACCTCGATTCCGCATACGATCCCTCCTGTACGCGCATTGATCTCATTAAATAACTGTCCATAGGTATAATTCTCTGTATCCACTGCTCCAAGTACAGATTTAAGGAGTCCCATATAATGGACTTTTTCTGTGTCAAAGTCACGGATCTTAAACATGAGATCTACATAACCAATGCCATTTGTGCATACATCATGAT
>CAKROW010000063.1 GCA_934373235.1 uncultured Blautia sp.
AGGCCCTCCTAATGATATTTATTGTATCATAGAAGAACCTTCTAAACATTATTTTACAGAAAAAGTTTCATACTCTCTATTTTTAATTGATACGACAAAGAAGCGGTATATCTCAACCGCTCCCCTGTTATTCTGCTGCCATTATGTAGTTGACTGCTTTTTCTGCCTTGCTGCTTGCTGATACTATAAACTTGTTGTCGTTCCTGAGAACCTTCAACCAACTCTGGATATATGCTGTACTGTTTCTGAATGTCTTAGGCGTTTCGATTCCTAACAGATTCATAAGGGACGCACTTCCGATTTCTGCAATCAACTCTTCCTTACTGTAAGTCTCTGAGCCGAAAGCTGCAACAGTACCGTTCTGCAATCTGTTTAATCTGTTCTTATGTCCTGTGCTGTGTGTTAGTTCGTGAAATGTTGTGCTGTAATATTCGTTGATGTTCTGATACTGTTCTTTCATTGGTACTACAACTCTATCAAATGACGGGTTGTAATATGCCTGATCGCTTGCACACTCTTCAAAATCAATGTTTTCTCTTCTCACGTAGTCAGCTATTACTTTGTCCGCTTCTTCGATCGGTTTCACATCTTCAAAAGGTTTTGCTAATGGCTTAACACCTTCAACCTGTGAAATATGAAATACGTTGTAATATCTCAGCATTGGGATCTTCTTGATCTCTTTTTCTCCGGTGTCTTTGTCTGTCTCTTCAACTTCAAGGATCTTCCAGAAAACAACGATTTCTGATTTTTCACCTTTACGAACATGTCCACCAAGATCCTGCCACTGTTTAAATGTTGCATACTCTCCGGTATGGAGCAGGAGCATCTGATTAATAAGGCTGTAAGGTTTCTTGCTGATTCTGTTAAATGCTCCGGTCTGTGTTCCTGTCCACGGCTTCTGCCACGGGATGTTACCTTTCTCAAGTTCTGCTATAATTCTTTCTGTTACCATTTCATAAACATTAGCTTTTGCCATTTGCCTTACCTCTCATATGAATTATTATGAGATAATAGTACACAAAAATGTACTTAAAAGCAATAATAATAGTACACAAAAATATACTAAAATATTTGTATACTATTGTGTACTAATGCTTTGTTAATGTTAATTTTGAGGTGGTACATATTCTAATATATCGCCTGGTTGACAATCGAGAATTTCACATAAATACATAATAGTATCAACAGATACATTTGTATCTTTATTTAATCTATTAATAATAGTAGGAGAGATATTATATTTTTCTCTCAGTTCTCTTTTTTTTACATTTTTTAATTCCATTAGATTTCTTAACTTCTGATAACTTATAGATCCTTGATACTGCTTTTCGCGTTCACCCATGACAAAAACCTCCTTATAAGGATATAGTACACGATTGTGTTTTTTGTGTCAACAGATACAATTGAAAATCAAATTGTACACTTTAATATACTTTTGACAAAAAATAAAGTATACTTTTGTGTACATTGCCAATTGAAAATAAGTACATAATAGTGTACTGTAATCTCAACAACAAAACAACAGCAACACACAAGAGCAATCGAGTAAGCCGAAAGCACTCAATAAACTTGAACCCATATATCTGTGAGATTAGCAATAGAGCGTGTCAATAGTCAGGAAGATGATTCAAGGGTTGCAACATAAGAGATTAATTCACAGGAGGATAAACATATGTGTAGAACAATGAATGAACTTGAAAAGGTTGTAGCAGATTACAGAAGTCTCAAGGCAATGAAAGAACAGCTTGACGAAGAGTTAAAAGCTGTGGAACGTGAGATTATTGGTTATCTTGATTCCAATGAGAAGCTTTCCGAAACTGGCAACGACTTCACAGTTAAAATCTCCACCTGTGAACGTCGTACAGTTGATACAAAAAGACTTGAAGCGGATCTCGGATCACTTGCAGAGTATCAGAGAATCAGCCAGTACAGAAGATTATATGTTAAATAAAGAGCTTATCCTTCCGGTGGAGGTTAACCGGAGAAAGGACAACACAATGTTAAATATCTTTAAGCGCAAGAACAAACCGGATCGCAATAAACAGTCTGCTGAGATCAGAGCGATTCAGAAGGATATGCAGGCAGCAGCAGAACAATATGAAGCAACTCGGCAGCAGTTACTGAAGAATCTGGAACTGATTAACAGTATTTTGTAAATTACGTGGATTTATATTTTTTATTAGGAGGTATTCATAATGACAGCGGCTTACTTATTTGGATATGCATTAGGAATTGGGCTTTTTATCTTTGTGATTGCAGTTATTTTATCATAAAGAAAGAGCTTATAATTTAAAATAATTGGCAACATGCTGATAGGTGTTTGAACCAATATTATTACTGAGCTATCGGTTAGACGGGCAGGAGGAGAAAACAATGTTAAGTATAGTAATGGCAGCACTTTATGAGAAATGGATTGATGATGATTTATCTTCCGAAACACGGGTAGAATATGAGAAGGTAGATTCTCTGTTAAAAGAGAAAGGATTAAATGATAAAGAGATAAATACCATACAGGAACAAGTTATGAATTTTTGTGTTGTAGCACAGGAGGATGCTTTTAAATCAGGATTCAAAATATGTTCGGATTTACTTAATGGAAATCTGAAATAGCAGGAGGTATAGAAATATGAGGAAAACAGATACATTAATGACATATGAACAGTGGAGTAGAGTACATAAGAGAAAGGTTAAGAAATCTGTTAAAAGAAAATTGTTTGTATTTGTTCAGTGGTTGCTTTTCTTTATACTTATGGTTGGTTTTCCATTTGGAATGGTTGCACATTGGGTGATTATTGGATATTAAGAGGGAGGACATTCATGGATAAGGTTGTTAATAAATTTGGAGTAAAAACGAATAATAAAATTGCGCAAGCAGTAGGTAACAGTTATATTATGCAGCCAAAAGTTCAGTTCAAAGGTGGAACTATTAAGTGGTATAAAGACACATATAAGAAGGATAAAAAAACGTATGAAAAAAAGATATAAGATGGAAGAGTTTGATTTTTTAACAGGAGAATTGGATTGGTCAACGGGAGAATTTGACTATTCCAGTGACTCTCCTAAAATCATCACACTTAATCTTTTTGCATCAGAACGAAGGACAATACTTCCATATAATATTAAAAATCAGGTTGAAGTCCTGGCAAATGATTTGGTACAGCAATATCAGGCCAAGATAGAAGATGTGTTTCTCCAGGCAAAAATGAACAAGATATATTATATAGAAGAAACACAGAATTTGTGCAAGTATAATATTGTAGTGATTCTTTATTGGAAGGATATTAATGGCTTTTGTTCATATGAAGAAAATACAGAGATTACTACTCAGAGTAATGGAAAGTTGTATACTGTTTGCAGAAATTATTTCCGTGATGAGATGGAAAAAGTATTATTTGCATAGGAAAATATAAATAAAGGGATTGGGAAATCTTAAGATATAGGAACGGAAAATATAAAACATAGTGATTTAGTAGGGAATAAACTATTCTTTGTAATATTTGGCGGTATTACAGGGAATAGTTTTGCTGCATATGGTGTTCGAGAATCCTAGGATATTCAATAAACACAAGGAAATTATGAAATCATATGGTATACAGATACGAGATATTATGTAAACTTCGAGAAAAGTCAGTAATAGCAAGGGATTATAGAATAATTCCTGGTAAAATAGTAGGAAATATGAATGAAATGAAATAAGAACAAAATGTGCTTACAATGTACAGCGAAATATTATGCGAACTATGTTGTATGATTTTTCTGTATGGTAGCAGTAAGCTAAAAGTGGTGGAATCCCTTGGTACATAAGCGTTTCCAGAGATTTACATATAAGAACAAATAGGATTGAAAATAAAGAAAAATAATTGCATGAGTGTTCGCAAAAGAAAAAATTTGAGCGTGTAAAAGTAATATATATACAATATATAGCACATAGAACATGAATAACACACAATATATAGTATATAAAGCACCAACATCATCCCTGCTGCAACATCAATAAATATAACCGTTCCCAAATCTGGGAACGCTGCATAATGGGAATCAACGCTACCGTTTCCCAAAAAGGAAACGCACATATATTCACAGAATGAATATCTTAGTATTTCTGTGAACAAAATAATAATCATCGGGTCATCGAAAGAGAAAATCATAACCTGTTGAATGGGCGTTCTTAACATGATATTATAATGAATAAGAAGTTGTATTCTTATTTAAAATAGGAAGTGGCTCAGATAAAAAATAATAAAGGATGGAGAGCGAACAAATGAAAAAGAAAATATTCAAAAGCGTACTGGCTGTTATTATGGCAATTTCTATGATGCCTTCAACAACAGTAATGGCAAAAGAGAACGATGATATTGCATCTCAAGAAGACTTTTTAAATGATTTGAAAACAGGTCTTGAAAAACGCTGGGAAATTAGTGATAACTCAGGAGATACTGAAAGTATGTCCAGTGATGAAGTTATAGATTTTGATACAAATGTTGTAAACGCAGAATATGATCTGTTAGAAAAATATAAGGATTGTACTTTTGATAATAAAAAATTTTCAATGATGGCAGCTGCATATATTGATTCGCTTGAAACACAGCAAAAAGCTATTGAATATTATAAAGATTCCAATAGCATATATAATCAGTTTTGGAGTGCTGGTTATAATGTTCGTGCTATATTAGTTCCAGATTTTGTGGATTATTATGGCATGGATATTGAGGATCAAACAAATTTGAAAGAGTTTAGAGATACTAAGACAGCATTAGAATCTGATACAGCAACATACACCATTACTTCGACAGATACTACAGATGGAACAACATCCGCTGATACAAGTGATGTCAATTTAGGTGAAAATCAACAGCCGATAGAAGTTTATAATGACGATGGCATTAAAATTACAATCACAGGATATGGAAAATCACAGTATAATAGCCAGAGATTAGTGATGAGTGTTGTTAATTTGTATCATAAGGATATATCAATCTCATCAGCAAATAACAGTATAGTTGTGAATGGAACATCTATTAATTCCTCACTGTATGGTGAAATTCAATCTGGGAAAACTGGTGAAGCAATTTTAGATATTTATCAGGATCAACTTGGAAATATAGATATTGATGATATCAACACTATTGATTTTAAATTGGCAATTTATAAAAAAGACAGTTATCAGTTAAAAGCGGAAACAAATGAGATTTACTTAACTGTTAATGATGGAATAGTATCACAGCGAGTTGTCTATACGGACAAAGAGAATATTCAGAAAGTTCAGCAATTATTAACTCAGTTGGGATATAACTCAGGAAGTACCGATGGGGTTCCAGGAAAACTGACCAATAGTGCAATTCTTCAATTTGAAAAAGATCATGGATATGCTGAAAATACAGATATTACACCAGATTTAATTGCTCAGTTGGAACAGGCAGTGCAGCAACAAAATTGATTTTTTATAACGGGAGTAAAGTAAAACTGTCATCCGTAAAATCGTAACTACTAAATTCTACGCTGAGAATCCTTATATATAACCTTAAATTCCCAACGGAAACCATTCACCCTAACAATTTTACCATTAAACTAGTATCATTGGAAATTACAGGTTATTTCTCTTATATATAAGGAAGAAATGGATATAATACAACTGCTGCCACACCTGTATATATGTTCTGTAATAAAAATAAGTTGCTGAATAGGTAAAATCTATATTATAATACAAGCATAAGAAACTGAAATTTACAAAAATGAACAGGAGTGAGGGCAATGCCAGAAATATCATTATTTTATGGAATCCGTGTTACTATGTATTATAATGATCATATGCCGCCACATTTCCATGCAGAATATAATGGACAAAAGGCATTAGTAGATATTAATAATATTCAAGTGATTCGAGGTTCATTACCGAATAAGCAACTTAGACTTATATTAGCCTGGTGTACAATTCATCAGGATGAACTGATGCAAAACTGGGAACTTGCAAAAGATATGAAGCCATTAAATAGAATTAATCCGCTTATCTAAGGGGGAAATCATATGAATGAATATTTTCCGACAGTAGTACAGGTGATACCACTGGATAATTTTCATGTACAGGTATTTTTTGATGATGGTAAGATTGTAGACTATGATGCCACAGAAGATTTGAAAGCGGAAATATTTAAGCCACTAAGAGAGATTAATGCTTTTAAAGAAGCGTGTACCGTTATGAATGGTACTCTTGCGTGGGATATTTCTGGTAATAGAGATGAATCTAGTTGTATTGACATTGATCCGTTTACTGTATATGAGTTAGAAGCTATTAATAATTTGATTGCTTGAGTAGTCTATTCACAATTAAAGATGAACAGCATGAAAGCCTCTCAGGGAGTTAATCTGGGAGGCTTTTGTTAAAGTTATCTACAAAAGAATAAAATCTATTTAACTTATCTATTACTTCTAAAGGCATTTTTCCTGATATATGAAAAGTAACGCCAGAAGATAAAGGTCTAATTTTACCCAATAATATATATCCATCAGTTAATTGATCATCAATAGATATTTTAGGAAAAGGCATAGTTAATCCTCTTGATACAGAAGAGACAGATGCCAATGTATAAATATAATTACCTGCATTATCTATGAGATTGGTAAAAGTCATTTGGGGATTTTCTTCTTTTTTTACTATGACATAACAGTGCTTTTGAATTTTATCCTTAGTTTGCTTTGTAGAAACTGAAACATCTGAATAATTAAAGCTATCAATTGTAAGAATAGTTCCAACCTCAAGATCATGGGAGTTTCCAGTATTTAATTTTATGTCTGGGATATGTTGGACTACATCTTCTATTTTACAGTGATATTCATTGCATATTTTATCAACAGTAGTCAGTGTGATTGGCTCGTTTTTACCCATCTTAGCTAGTGTGGCATTTGATATACCTATTGACTTGGCAAATTCCATTTTATTAATTGCCATTTCTTTTAACATTTTCCATAAAGGATCGTATGAAAGAGCCATAAGGTTTCACCTCCATCTTTGTGCCTTATATACATAATATCACTGATTTGCGTAAAAGTAAAACTAAATTTAAAAAAACAGAATAAATAGGTTGACATGATAGAATATATGAGTTACAATATGCTCATAAAAACAGAACAAGATATATAAAAACAGAAATAAAGGAGCGTGATAAACTTAAAAAATTTGTAACATTACAGGTTGACACAAACAAATGTTCGATATATAATGATGCTATGGGTAATAAAAAAGGAAAGCAACAGCATCTCCTACAACGCTGGAACTTCCCTTTAGTTTGGAAAGAGCTTCCTACAGCTCAATCCGATATGTAATTTGTACAGACGACACAAATGAAGTCTATACTTTTCCTTAGACAAAACAAAGTATATCATTAATTTCATTTTTGTGCAAGTCTGCACAGTTTATTTCCCAAATAAAAATTTAAGAGCAAGGAGAATATGACAGGTAAGCTATGTGCATTTGTACATTCGCAGATCGGTTTATTTCTTATACCTAAAATGAACCATGACAACTGAATAACAGGAGGATCACTGTATGATTAAAGCTGAGAAGATCATTGTTGGAGAACAGGATTACTATACCATTCATGGAAATGGTATTGATTTTTAGATTCTTGAGTTAGGCCAAGGGAGAAAGTGTATCTATAGGTATGAAAAGGTAACGATTTGAAAGTATGATTTCATTTTAATTATATAGATGGGATCAAAAATTTTTACCTTAATGGTACGAGATTATCAATGAAGAACAAAGATTCGTGGAGGTGGAAAATAGTTGAGTCAGGATTTAAACAGAATTGAATATGTGATTATAAATATTATGCTGAAAAACTATGCTACAGATCATATGCACTCTATGTCATGTGAGGAAATCCGTGATATAGAAGGTAGAAGCAAAATCAGTACTATTTATAAGCACATCAGAAAATTGGAAGACATTGGACTTGTAGCTAAAGGAGCAAAGATTGAGAGAGCCAATGGTTACATATTAACAGACAAAGCAATCGGCATGATACCTAAATCAGATAATACAAAGGAGGACTTAAGAAATGATTAAGAGTAAATCAGGTTTTGTAGGAATTGGAGGATATGCAGGTAATCAGTTGCTCCCTTTTTATAAGAAGAAATGCCCATGCTTGTTTATTAACTCAGCACATCAGGATCTGGATAGCTTAAAGGAAGTAGATGAGTCAGATAAATATCATATTCCTGGTGGAGAAGGATGTAATAAGAACAGAAGAAAATCGAAAGAACTCTTTCGTAAGGATATTGATAACATTGTCAATGCAATTAAGGAAAAACTTCCAGGAGTTGAATATCTATTCATTGCGGCTGCTTTAGGTGGTGGAACTGGTGCTGGTGGAGTGGCTGCATTGAAAAGAATTATAATGGAAGAACTCGATTTGAAGGCTTGCAGTATCATTACGGTTTTACCAGATACAAAAACAGAATCTATTCAAGCTTTGATTAACAGTTATGAGACTTTAGCGGAAATAGAGAATACATTGGATGAACCAGGAGCTGTGTTTATTCTGGATAACAGTAAAAATAATAATAAAATGCGGATCAACGAAATGTTTTTCTGGTACTTGTATGCATTATTAACCAGTGATTACAATTCAACTCTGGGGAATGTAGATGATGCTGAGATTGGACAATTGCTTTCAACTCCCGGAGTTTCTATTATAAGTAAACTTGGAAAAGATAAATCAGATATGCAGAATTTACTGAGTACTTTCCATAATAACATCTATGCACCCTTGGAACAAGACAAGGTGATTAAATATATCGGTTTGATTAATTCTGGAATGGGAAAAGGAATCCGCATTGAAGATATTTACGAAGAAGTTGGAACACCTCTTGATGCTTATGTTGGATATGAAGCAGATTCAACCATTTGTGTATTATCTGGATTGTCATTGCCCTATACAAAGATGGACGAGATCAAAGAGAAGATTGAAGCAAGCAAGGATACTATTAAGCGAAATATCACTGCACAGAATAATAGCAGACTGTCTCATAATTTGGGATTTTTCGATGAAGTTCCAGAAAAACCAAAAGAGAAAAAGAAAAGTAATAGAGATATGCTGTTTTAATTCAATGACCATTAGTAAGAGTTTGGCATAGCTCATAAGAAATAAAAGATATTTAGAAAATAATTTATACGGAGGACATAAGAACATGATGAACAATAATTCAGTAACAGTAGAGCAGTTTATGGAATGGGTTGGAACATCAAAGGTAACAATTTCCATTAATTCATATGAAGTATGCGAGAAGATAATGGGAGTAGAGATTCCTTTTGCAGAAGTCCACTATGACAAAGGCAAGAAAGAACTTACTTTCTTATCTAAGGACAAGGCATCACTTACGATCAAAACAGACAATATTGAGGAAATTGATAAGCTCAGTGAGAGAGATACCTGTTATTCAATCCGCAAGAAAGTATACAATATTAATTTTTTAGTAATCAAACACTAAAAACAGGGAGGGCATAGAACATGAACAGGTCAGAAAGAAGAAAAGCAGCGAAAGAACAGAGAAACAATAACATAGGAAGAAACACTAACAGTAAGCACAATTTTGTTGACATGAGACAGTGTGATATTCGTGATATCCCATTGGATAGCATAAAACAAGATGAGAACCTGAAAAATGTTACTACACTTCCAAAAGAAGTCATGGAATTATTCGATGAAGTTTATAACAAATGGATGGGAAGTACATTAGTCAAAAATCTATATTCCAAAGTGATTATCACATTGGGGATGGAATATCTGGACACATTGACATCCCTAAAATTTGATCTGATTCCGATGGAAGATAGAATTCATGTCAGAAATACAGTGTACCACATGGCAAATACTTGTAATTTCTTCATGGGAGCTATCGCAGATGGTATTAATAAATCATTACAGGATTACATTGATGATTGTCATAAGGCAAATAGCAATGTAGTTGAGTTTCCTTCTGTAATTGATACAGGGCTTGAATTTCAGACATTACCTAAAACAGAACAGATTGATGATATGTATGCGGATTTCCTTGTAAAACATGCCAATGAACTTGATCCATATCTGATACTGATAAAGCCATCTGAAATAAGAGGTGATGAAGAGTATGTTTGCAAAGTCCTCAGAATGATTGTGAATCAGTCAATCAAACTGGATAAAGAGATTGAGATTCCATCACGTAAATATGTAGTGGAACTTTAAGACACACAGAGAAATATACATCAGTGGATGGAGTTGCATCTGTCCACTGAGAGAAAGGAGAACTATGTATTATGAATGATAATAAAATGATTACTCAGTCAAGAATTATTGAAGAGTATGGATGGACGAAAAGTTTAATCAGTAAATTTCTTCCAGATCCAGTATTGAAAGCGAATCCTCATTATAGAAAGGCTGCTCCTATGAGATTGTGGGATGAAGATACCGTTAAGCAGGTAATGACAACATCAGAATTTCAAGATGCTATGGAGAAATCTAATAAGCGTAAGAAATCAGCAAGTAAAGCAGTCGAAACCAAATATAGCAATATGAATCATAGTGTTCAGTTGTTTATAAATTCAATTACTATAAAAGTTTTATCGGATGAAGAATTAAAGACTAAAGCATTAAAAGCAAAACAAGAGTGGTATCAATGTCATCCATGTTCTTTAAATGGTGATTGGATTGATGAACCATATATAAAAAATGCTTATACAGCCGATGAAGAAACTATCAATCGTTGGATTGTAAACTATATCAGACATAATTTGGTTAGCTATGACAGTTTTCTTGGTAGTATTGATGGAAAAGTAGGATCAGTAGAATTTTATCCAGAAGTTAAAATTGCGGTACTTGAAAAAATTGCTAATACATATCCGAAATATAAGGATGAATGTGAGAGACAGATATTTTTTGTTGATTTCAATGCGGATAGATAAAAGGAGAACTATTCATATGAATGAAAAATTTCGGGCAATTGGATTAGATACGCAAGATAAAATTGCAGAGTTAATTGATTATATTGATGACTTGGAAGATACCGAAGAAATTAAAAGTGATGTTTATGGATTCTTTGAGGAAGAGTCATCCTACAATGAGAATCATATACCTGCTTATGTTGTAATGACAAAATATAAAGGCAAATATATCGTTTGGGTTAGAGATCAATGCTGCGATTTTGCTATAAGTTATCAACCATATAATTTGTGCGATATATTTTCAACCTATGATGAAGCTAACGAATATTATAAAGTCATTGGCACATTCTGGAATTAAGCCTTTAAATGAACAAGTAGAAGAGTGTAAGAGCCAACTCATAGATGAAGTTGATCTTAGAGTGTCAACAATGGTGCCGAATGTTCTTAATATTAAGGTGTGGTATAAAAACTGCTTAATCATTGAACATCTGACAGAGTTTGATGTTCAGTATATCAACCATGTAATAGCTATGTTTAATGATTTTTGCGAAGAAAGAAACATAAACGTTTGCAAGATATATAAAAGCAGAAACGATCTTAATAATCAAAGAGAATATGTTGTTGAATGTCAAAAGAAGTAAGATTATCAAAATGGCGTAAAAATGGTGTACAGAAGAAAAATAATGGCGTATAATAGTCCTCAAAATACCAAAATATCAACATTTTTGGGATGAAACACACTATGAATTGTTATACTTATTACGTATACCAGTCAACACCCTTCGACCTGTACGGTACACCGGATTTTTCAAATCTGTAAACACCCGGATCCAGCATGGTTGAGCCGTTTTTGGGGCTTTGGGCGTAAAAATGGAGTACGAACATTAAGGATATGGACGATAAGATCATCCTATAAGTAAATATGAAATGAGTATTAGCATAAGCTCATAAATCGTAGAAATAAAAGCTATGATTTATGGGCTTTACTTAAAACGCAAAATAGAGTCTTTCAAGGCATGATTACAACAATAACAAGCAAGAAATAGGTATAATACAACTGCTGCCACATCCCTATTTATATAATAAAAATAAGTTGCTGACCAGGTATCACTTATATTATAATGAAGCTATAGCAAAACTCACTGGGAGGTGATAATATGTCATTACTGAAAGAAGAAACTTATACCATAGATGATATATATGCTTTACCAGAGGGTGAAAGAGCAGAGTTGATCGATGGCCATATGTACATGATGGCTCCACCAAGTCGCAGACATCAGAAAATATCGATGGAACTTTCCAGTATTATCCGTGAATATATTCGTTCACACAAGGGAAAGTGCGAGGTATATGCAGCACCATTTGCCGTTTATCTGGATGAAAGAAGTAATACCTATGTAGAGCCGGATATTTCCGTGATCTGTGATCCCAATAAGCTTGATGATAGAGGCTGCAAGGGTGCACCTGACTGGATTATTGAGATTGTATCACCTGCAAGTAAGAAGATGGACTATTTGTTAAAGCTTCTGAAATATCGTTCCTGCGGCGTAAAAGAATACTGGATCGTTGATCCTGAGAAAAATCGTGTTATTGTATACAATTTTACAGGTGATGAAAGTATAAATGAGTATACTTTGGAAGATTCTGTTAAAGCAGGAATCAATGAGGAACTTGTGATCGATCTTAAAAATATGGAATTGTAGAAGGTGAATGAGATGCCACTGCTTAAAGAAGATTATACAAAAGAAGAGAAGATCAATGGTGTAATCTATAATATGTTACCATCACCGAATTATCAGCATGGAATTGTTGACGGTAATATTTATTCCATCATAAAAGCAGGATTAAAAGGTAGTTTATGTTTACCCTTTATGGAAAATCTGGACTATAAATATCATCCACAAGAGAATGATGATTATGTAATCCCTGATGTAATGATCGTTTGTGATCGCAAGCATTTAAAAGGTGGTTCTTATACTGGAACACCCAGATTCATTGTGGAAACTCTTAGCCCTGCAACTGCATTACGAGATATGACCGTGAAGAAAGAAATTTATCAGAATGCAGGTGTATCAGAATATTGGATTGTTTCACCAAAGGAAAGAGCTGTGCAGATTTATTATCTCGAAGTTGGTAAATATGAATTAAAGTATAGTTATATTCTCCAGGATGATCCGGAAGAAAACCACTATAATGCTCACACAGTGATAACATTAAGAGATTTCTCCAATATCTCTATGACATTGGCAGAAATGTTTGAGAACGTAGAATGATCACAATTTGAGTCAACACCCTTCGACCTGTACGGCACACCGGATTTTTCAAATCTGTAAAAGCCCTGGATCCAGCATGATTGAGCCATTTTTTGGGGTTTTTGGTGGAATAATCCGGAGTTATCCCATATACAACCTGTAACAATTCAGAATTTCAACAGAGACACAACGAAAAAGTTGGCGATTCCCTATATAGAGCAAGGGTTTACGCCAACTTTTATCATTCAGAAAGTCATCAGTTTTTGAGTGTGGTCAGTACACAACTATGTTAAATGCTTAACATATTAAAATCAATCAGCAGATCATTGTAAATTCCGGCCTTGACAGAATCCGTAAAGGAATATTCCTCCATGATAGATTGCTCAAAGTTGTATACAATAATTCTGCTCTTGTCAGGATCAACAATCCAGTATTCTTTTACGCCTGTGGTTCTGTATTTAAAGAGCTTGGTGTAGTAATCCATTCGTTTACTTGCAGGAGAAACGATTTCAATGATCCAGTCAGGCGCACCCTTACAGCCCTTATCATTCAGCTTGTTTGGATCACCGATAACAGAGATATCCGGTTCAACATATGTGTTCGTGGATTCATCCAGATAAACTGCAAACGGAGCAGCATAAACCTGGCACTGTCCTTGATGATCTTCGATGTAACGATCAATAATACTGGTGAGCCTTGTTGAAATCCGTTGATGTTTGCGACTGGGCGGAGCCATATAATAAATCTGTCCGTCAATCAGTTCGGCACGTTCTCCCTCTGGAAGTGAATATATATCATCTATAGTATAAGTATCTTCTTTGAGTAATGGCATTAAGTCAGATTCCTGTTCTCATTATAACGGATTGCAGCAAAACATTCAACGCTGATTCGTTTGCTCTATCGGGATCACAGAAATAGTTGATTTTGCTCAACTGTTGTTATATAATCAAAAAAAGAATAATTCGTATTATATGTTTTATTACAAAAAGAAAGCAAATTAACAAGGCAGAGAAGGTTTTCGCCTTGTTTTCGAGGTTTAAAACAGATGGCGATAAGAAGGGCGAGGATGCGTCTTGGAGATCTTCTGATCAAGCAGAATGTATTGACGGAAGAGGAGCTTAAGAAGGCACTGGAGCTGCAGAAGGGCAGCGGTAAAAAAATCGGAGAGGTTCTTGTAGATAACGGCTTTATTACAGAGGAGATGATCGTCAGGGCACTGCAGATGCAGCTTGGCCTTAAGG